>NZ_AEUT02000001.1:1260000-1575000 GCF_000187935.1 Streptococcus parauberis NCFD 2020 | reverse complement strand
GAACGTAAAGGTGAATACCTTGGAGCAACTGTACAGGTCATTCCTCATATTACTGATGCGCTTAAGGATAAAATTAAGCGTGCTGCTGTGACCACTGACTCAGATGTGATTATTACAGAAGTTGGCGGAACTGTTGGGGATATTGAAAGTCTGCCATTCTTAGAAGCCCTTCGACAAATGAAGGCTGATGTTGGTTCAGATAATGTTATGTATATCCATACAACATTATTACCATATTTAAAAGCCGCTGGTGAGATGAAAACAAAACCAACCCAGCATTCTGTAAAAGAATTACGTGGTTTAGGGATTCAACCGAATATGCTTGTTATCCGTACGGAAGAACCAGTTGAACAAGGGATAAAAAATAAATTGGCTCAATTCTGTGATGTCGAACCGGAAGCTGTTATTGAATCTATGGATGTTGATCATCTTTACCAAATTCCATTAAATCTTCAAGCTCAAAATATGGACCAGATTGTTTGTGATCATTTGAAATTAGATGCACCGCAAGCTGATATGGCAGAATGGTCTGAGATGGTTGATAAGGTAATGAACCTTAAGAAAACAACTAAAATTGCCCTAGTTGGTAAATATGTTGAATTACCTGATGCTTACCTATCAGTTGTTGAAGCATTAAAACACTCAGGATTTGTTAATGATACAGCTATTGATTTAAATTGGGTTAATGCTAATGATTTAACTGCCGAAAATGCTCAAGAATTATTAGGTCGTGCTGACGGAATCATCGTTCCTGGAGGCTTTGGTCAACGTGGTACTGAAGGTAAAATTGAAGCTATTCGTTTTGCTCGTGAAAATGATGTTCCAATGCTTGGTATTTGTCTTGGTATGCAATTAACCTGTGTTGAGTTTGCCAGAAATGTTCTTAATATGGAAGGTGCAAATTCAGCTGAATTAAATCCAGATACAGAGTTCCCAATCATTGATATTATGCGTGATCAAATTGATGTGGAAGATATGGGGGGAACACTACGTCTTGGACTTTACCCATGTAAATTAAAAACCGGTTCACGCGCAGCTGCGGCTTATAACAACCAAGAAGTTGTTCAACGTCGTCATCGTCACCGGTATGAATTCAATACCAAATTCCGTAAGGATTTTGAAAATGCTGGATTTGTTTTCTCGGGTGTGTCGCCTGATAACCGTTTGATGGAAATTGTTGAACTGTCAGACAAAAAATTCTTTGTAGCAGCCCAATATCATCCAGAATACCAAAGTCGACCAAATAAAGCAGAAGAACTCTATACTGCCTTTATTACTGCTGCAGTAGAAAACAGTCTCTAAGGCTTGTGCCCGATTGTCCAAAATGCAGATGCTTTTCCAAGTAATTTAGTACGTGATATAATAAACCAATGAGGTTACCATATGCTATCACTATTTTTACCACTCCTAGAGCGAGTTGGTCTAATTATATTGTTGGCTAATCTATTAATGATTAGCCCTTTTTATAAGAAAATGATGTATGAAAGAGATAAACCGCAGGTTCGCTGGGTTTTGATCATCACTTTCAGCATCTTCGCTATTATTAGTAATTTTACGGGTGTCTTAGTCTCATCTTCTGCTAACAGTGGAATTGGTGGCTTAGTGGCTTTGCCTGCCCATAATTCAATTGCTAATACCAGAACCTTAACAATTGGGATGTCCGGTCTGATTGGAGGTCCTTTTGTTGGGATTTTTGTCGGACTTATCTCAGGTACTGTTCGACTCCTACAAGGAGGTACAGCTCCGTATACCTATTTCATTTCCTCACTTCTTATTGGTCTGTTTTCCGGCTTAGTTGGTCAGGTTTCTCTCAAGAAAAAGACCTATCCAGAAATTTGGCAAGGTAGTTTATGTGGTGCCCTGATGGAAGTAATTCAGATGCTTTGTATCTTTGTCTTCCATCCTGATAAAGCACAAGCATTGGCCTTGATTCATACAATCGCTTTGCCTATGTTAGTGGTTAATGCCTTAGGAACGGGGATATTCCTCTCGATTATCCTGGGAACACTCAAACAAGAAGAAAGCATGAAAGCCATCCAAACTCATGATGTTTTGGAACTTGCCAACACTACTCTACCTTTTTTTCGTCAAGGTTTGACTTTAGAATCGGCCGAGCAGGCAGCTAAAGTGATTATGAAATACATGCGCGTGTCAGCTGTCAGTATTACCAATCGGCAGTCGATTTTAGCCCATGTTGGATTAGCTAGTGATCATCATATTCCCACAAAGAAAATTATCACTGACCTCTCTAAAGAAGTGATAGAAACTGGGAAAATCCATATTGTCCGCAGTAAGAATGAAATTGGTTGTCATTACCCAGACTGCCCCTTAGCGGCAGCCATTGTTGTACCCTTATATGTAAAAGGTAAAGTGGCAGGGACTTTTAAATTATACTTTTCAGACCCTGATGACTTAACTTACGTTGAAGAACAACTAGCAAATGGTTTAGGAGATATCTTCTCTTCTCAACTGGAACTTGGCCAAATGGCCTTGGAACAAGGTTTACTCAAGGATGCTGAAATCAAGTCCTTACAAGCTCAAGTTAACCCCCATTTCCTCTTTAATGCTATTAATACTATTTCGGCCTTGATGCGGATTGATAGTGAAAAGGCTCGTTATCTGTTGCTTCAATTAGGTCAGTATTTCAGGTCTAATATTACCTCTACACGTAAGAATGTTATTACGGTTGAAGAAGAACTGAATCACTTGAATGCTTATTTAACGATTGAACAAGCCCGCTTTCCAAATCGTTATCAAGTTGATATAAATATGCCAGATTCACTCAAGAAAGCTAGCATTCCTCCATTTATTATTCAAATCTTAGTCGAAAATGCTTTGAAACACGCTTTTCCAGGCCGCAAAGCCAATAATAAAGTTTGGGTAAAATTGACCCAAATGACTGCTAATATCTTGGAACTAGAAGTTAAAGATAATGGTGAAGGGATTGCAAAAGAATTATTAAGTAGGCTTGGTCGTGAGATTGTTCCTTCAAATCGCGGAACAGGTTCAGCACTTGAAAATATGAATCGACGATTAATCAGTCTTTATGGAACTAGTGCCCACTTACAAATTGACTCAAGTAAAGAGGGAGCATCTTTTAAAGTTCTCATCCCACTAAAACTAATAGAAGAGGAGCAATAATGAAAGTAGCAATAATTGATGATGAGCCTTTGGCGCGGATGGAACTTACTTATCTTTTGGAACAAACCAATGAAGTAGCTAGTATCGTTCAAGGTGAATCGATTGAAGAAGCTTTTCAAATTCTTTTAACTGATCAACCTGACCTTTTGTTTTTAGATATTCATTTGACAGATGAAAGCGGGATTGATTTAGCCAGAAAGTTAACAATGGTGGCCAATCCGCCACTAATTATCTTTGCGACAGCTTATGATAATCATGCTTTAGAGGCTTTCGAAGTTAATGCCTTAGACTATATTTTAAAGCCCTTCGAAGAAGAGCGTGTCCGCAAAGCGATTGCCAAAGCAAAAGATGCCTTAATGGCTAAGGAAATTAAGGTTAATGGGATTAGTCATGAAAAGAACGTGTCTCGTTTGACTATTGAGACGGATGAACGGATTTACCTGGTTGACTTTGAGGATGTCTACTACTGTGAGGTTCAGGGTAAGGAAACGACTATTTACACACGTAAGGGTACTTATACCAGTCATACAACACTTGCTGCTATTGAACGGACTTTGTCGCCTGAGCAATTTATTAAAGTTCATCGGAGTTATATTATCAATCTTGAGGCAATCAAGGAAATACAACCTTGGTTTAATCAAACTTACCAGATAACAATGGCTAATGGTGGGAAAGTCCCGGTTAGTCGTTCTTACATCAAGAGCTTTAAGCAACAAGTTGGACTATAATTTAGCATTTCATAACTGATAAAATGCATTTCATACCAAGAAGAAAGCGTTTTATTCCAAAAAGAACCCAAGGGTTCTTTTTTTATTTATAATAAAACCATAAAACAAGTCGAAAAAATCAATAACATAACTAAAAAGGAGTGACTATCATGAAAAAAACATATACTACTATTTATCAAAGCGTACTTATTGGAACAATAGTATTGATGTCAAAATTAATTGAACATGCTCTTCCTTTTGTTATGCCTGCCTCAGTTATTGGATTGGTCTTAATGTTTTTAGCTTTAAGCTTAAATGTTATCAAGTTAGAACAAGTTGAAAAAGTCGGCGACGGATTAGTCAATAATATTGGTTTATTCTTCGTTCCAGCCGGTGTCTCAGTAATTAATTCTCTCGGCTTATTACAAAAACACTTTCTTTCAGATATTTTCTTAATTTTTGCTTCAACATTAATTTTACTTGTATCAACTGGTTGGATGACACAACTTGTCATGCAACTTGAACCAAGTCATTTCTTTAAATCATCAAAAAAGACTACAGATGCCACTTCAATGGCTAGTCAAAAATTCTACGCTAAATAAGAAGGAGTTCAATCATGTTAGAAATCATTAATTTGTTTAAAACTAGCCCGATCTTCGGTGTCTTATTATCAGTTGGCACTTTCTTTTTAGGTCAAATTTTATTTAAAAAATCAAAAGGATTCTTCTTATTTGCACCTTTGTTCGTGGCAATGATTCTAGGAATTGCAACTTTAAAAGCCACTGGCATTACCTTTGAGGAATATAACAAAGGTGGACAAATTATCAGTTTCTTCCTTGAACCAGCAACAATCTGCTTTGCGATTCCACTTTACAAGAAACGCGATGTTTTGAAAAAATACTGGTTACAAATTCTTGGTGGTTTATCTCTAGGTAGTATCGTGGCAGTTTACGGCATTTACTTTATTTCTAGTCTCCTACAATTAGGTAAAGTCGTAACCGCATCAATGCTTCCACAAGCTGCAACAACAGCTATTGCTATGCCAACATCTGTGGCACTTGGTGGTTCAGCAGAGTTAACTTCACTTGCTTGCATTCTAAATGGTGTCATTATCTATGCCCTAGCCAAACCACTTATCAATTTATTTAAGATTGATGACCCAATTGCTCGTGGTTTAGCCCTAGGTACAGCGGGACATGCACTTGGTGTTTCAGCTTCAAAAGACTTTGGTCAAGTTGAAGAATCAATGGGCTCAATTGCATTGGTAGTTGTCGGTGTGATTGTTTCAGTGGTTGTCCCTCTATTAAGTACAGTACTTCTCTAAAAACAAAAAAGAAAGAAAATAGTCTTTCTTTTTTTGTTGTTTTAGTGTAAACTGTTTGATATGAAAATGATTCGACTATCAAAGTATTTTGCAGTATTATTAGTACTTGCAACGCTCATTTCAATAGGAGCAAGTTTTTATTTTTTCCATGTTGCACAAGTTAGAGAAGATAAGTCATTCATCAATGACGGACCGCGGTCAAAGCTAAATCCCCTTCATCAATCAGAAATAGCTTTTGATAAATTAAAAGCTGAAAAACGTTGGATGACTAATCGTGGGAAGAGACAAGTTGCTTTTTATTTACCGGCTAATCAGAAAACAAATAAGACAGTTATTGTTGTTCATGGGTTTACAACCAATAAAGAAAACATGAAGCCTTATGCCATGCTTTTTCATGATTTAGGCTATAATGTCTTGGTACCAGACAACGAGTCTCATGGTGAAAGTCAAGGCAAATTAATTGGTTTTGGTTGGAATGATCGTAAAAATGTGATTGCTTGGTCCAATATGCTAATTAAAGATAATCAGGAAAGTCAAATTACTCTTTTTGGTCTCTCGATGGGAGCAGCAACAGTCATGATGGCAAGTGGTGAGCAATTACCAACTCAAATTCACCAAATTATTGAAGACTGCGGCTACTCTAGTGTTTGGGATGAGTTGAAATTTCAAGCTAAAGATATGTATGGATTACCCGCTTTTCCAATTCTCTATGAGGTTTCAGCCATATCAAAAGTGAGGGCTGGCTTTACTTATGGAGAAGCAAGTGCTGTGAAACAGTTAGAGAAAAATAAGTTACCTGTTCTCTTTATTCACGGGTCTAAAGATGATTTCGTCCCTTCTAATATGGTCTATGATTTATACAAGGCAACAAGGGGACCTAAAGAACTCTTAATCATCAATGGGGCTAAACATGCTCAAGCCTATGAAACGGATATGAAAAAATATAAGGAAAGCGTCAGCAATTTTTTGAAAGAAAATCAGTAAAGACAGTTGACACAGAAACTCATAGTTGATATAATAATTAATGTTGCTAATGAGTAGCGGAAATGGCGGAATTGGCAGACGCGCAGGACTAAGGATCCTGTGACCGCTTTAGGTCGTGAGGGTTCAAGTCCCTCTTTCCGCATTATGTAAAGAGCTTTTGTGGCTCTTTTTTTGTGTTTCAAAAGATTTTCAAGAAATGTGAAAAGTATAACATAAAGAAAACGCTTTACATTAGCCAACTAGTGGAAATTTGTTCATAATTATGCTAAAATGTACTTTGTAAACGGGTCAAAAGACTCGAAAAATAAGAGGAGGCCTAACAAATGGCAATCGTTTCAGCAGAAAAATTTGTACAAGCAGCTCGTGAAAACGGCTACGCTGTTGGTGGATTTAACACTAACAACTTAGAATGGACTCAAGCTATCTTGCGTGCAGCAGAAGCTAAAAAAGCTCCAGTTCTTATCCAAACATCAATGGGTGCTGCGAAATACATGGGTGGTTACAAAGTATGTCAATCACTTATTTCTAACCTTGTAGAATCAATGGGGATCACTGTTCCTGTAGCTATTCACCTTGACCACGGTCATTATGAAGACGCTTTGGAATGTATCGAAGTTGGCTACTCTTCAATCATGTTTGACGGTTCACACCTTCCAGTTGAAGAAAACCTTGCTAAAACTAAAGAAGTTGTTGCTTTAGCTCATGCTAAAGGTATTTCTGTAGAAGCTGAAGTTGGTACTATCGGTGGTGAAGAAGATGGTATCATCGGTAAAGGTGAACTTGCTCCAATCGAAGACGCTAAAGCTATGGTTGAAACTGGAATTGATTTCCTTGCTGCTGGTATTGGTAACATCCATGGTCCATACCCTGCAAACTGGGAAGGTCTTGCTCTTGACCACTTAGAAAAATTAGCAGCAGCAGTACCAGGATTCCCAATCGTATTACACGGTGGATCAGGTATTCCTGACGATCAAATTCGTGCAGCTATCAAACTTGGCGTTGCTAAAATCAACGTTAACACTGAAAGCCAAATCGCATTTACTGAAGCTACTCGTGAATTTGCTCGTAACTACGAAGCAAACGAAGCTGAGTACACTGCTAAAAAATTATTTGACCCACGTAAATTCTTGGCTCCAGGTATGAAAGCAGTTCAAGCAGCAGTTGAAGAACGTATCGATGTATTCGGTTCAGCGAATAAAGCATAATAAATTAAAAATTGCATAACAATAAGGTCTATCCGAAAGGATTGATCTTTTTTTAATTTTTGGGTTTCGAGTAATATTTCCTAGGCTTCGTGTAAGACGAAGCCTAGGAAATATTAAGGAACAAAAAGTTATCTACCGTCAAAAAAGCTATTTCTAGTGGAAAAGGGCCAGGTGGTGGGGTTTCAACTTGTGCTGATTTAATGATTTTCATTAAGGTATTCTTCGAAGAAGAGTTCATCAATAGTCATCATTGGTCTGAAATAAAAGATAATTACTTTCTACGATGTAATTATACCTCTGTTATGTATGGCGGGGACACATGATGGTTTTAATTGGTAATGATGATAAAGTTAATCGTCCAAAATTTTATGGTAATTCCGGAACATCTGGTACTTTTGCCTTCTATTGTCCTCACCAATTGATGGCGCGTAAAAAGAGCCTCTAACGATTTTATTCACACATAATCCTGCTTTAATAATGGGCGTTTAAAATCCTTCTGGATTGACTTATACCTTTGAGTTTATTAATGAAATTGAAGATAATATTACGGAAGTTACTTATGATGGAACTCAAAAAAACTTATTTAACCGTATTTATGAGCATCTTAATCAACAATGAAATGTTCAGAAAAAAGCCTTGCCAAACCTATGTCCTTATGATAAAATAGTTAAGTATGTGGTGCTAGCACATCCGTAAACATATTCTACGTAGGAGGAAACAAACAAAATGGCTAAAGTATGTTATTTTACAGGTCGTAAAACTGTATCTGGTAACAACCGTTCACACGCTATGAACCAAACTAAACGTACTGTAAAACCAAATCTTCAAAAAGTTACTGTTCTTATTGATGGTAAACCAAAGAAAGTTTGGGTTTCAGCTCGTGCGCTTAAATCTGGTAAAGTAGAACGCGTTTAATAGAAATGAGCCTTAGGGCTTTTTTTCTTGTTCATTTTAGGGGATAAAGGGGCTTTGAAATCCCTTATCACCTACATCTTTTACATTGCTTCCAGTTTATGGTAAAATAAACTGGTTTTTTATTTGCAATCAATACATGTAAATGCTATCATTAAGAAAAATATAGGAGAACATTAACATGTCAGAAGAAAAATTCGAAGCAAAATTAGATCAAGTTAAAGGTAGCGTTAAAGAAAGTGCTGGAAAATTAACTGGCGATAAAGAATTAGAGGCTGAAGGTAAAGCTGATAAAGTTATCGGAAAAGGTAAAGAGTTAGTTGATGCTGCTAAAGATGCAGTAAAAGGCGCTATTAATTCTCTAAAAAATAAGTAAGCGAAAACAATTCCCTTAATTGAGAGTTGTTTTTTAATAGTTATAATTTGAAAATTATGATACAGTTATTAAAAAAGTGATTGATTTTCTCTTGTTCCCTCTCTCTCCTAAGAATTGTGGGTCACTTTCCAGCTTTTCTCCCCGATTGCTGGTTTTTTTATGTCCAATATAACGGAAATAGAAAAAGTTGCCGAAAAAGTCCCAAAAACAACGCAAAACTACGTAATTTCACGTAAATTATATATTTTTACTACTAGATAAAAAGCGTATTTCGTGCGCATTCGGTGGATTACGTGACAAAACGGATAATGTTTAGTATAATAAACTGATAAAAACTTTTTGAGGTAGTAAATATGACTGTAAAAATTAATACAAATGATGGTCTCATTGAACTATCCGATGACGTTATTGCAACTGTCGTTGGTGGTTCAGCAACAGAAATCTTTGGCGTTGTTGGTATGGCTAGTAAAAGTGCTCTAAAAGACAATTTTCAATCACTACTTCGCAAAGAAAACTACGCAAAAGGTGTCGTAGTTAAATCAACAGATGCAGGTATTACTGTTGATGTTTATACTGTAATGAGTTACGGTGTAAAAATTAGTGAAGTATCAAAGAATATCCAAGAGCGTGTGAAATTTAACTTAGAAAGCCAATTGGGTCTTTCTGCTGATAAGGTAAATGTCTACGTTACAAATATTAAGGTTGTGGGAGAAAATTAGTGTCTAAAATAACAACAAGCTTATTCCAAGAAATGGTCCAAGCAGCAGCAACTCGTTTAGGAAATCAAGCAGAATATGTCAATTCTTTAAATGTCTTTCCTGTACCAGATGGTGATACAGGTACTAATATGGGCATGACTATGGATAATGGCGCAAAAGAAGTAGCTGATAAACCTGCTTCAACAGTAGGTGAAGTAGGTCAAATTTTGTCTAAGGGTCTACTTATGGGTGCACGTGGTAACTCAGGAGTTATTACATCGCAATTATTCCGTGGTTTTGGTCAAAGTATCAAAGGTAAAGTAGAACTAGATGGTAAAGATTTAGCACTCGCTTTTCAATCTGGTGTTGAAGTTGCCTATAAAGCTGTAATGAAACCCGTAGAAGGAACGATTCTTACTGTTTCTCGTGGTGCAGCCTCTGCCGCATTGAAAAAATCAGAATCAACTGATGATGTTGTTGAAGTCATGGCTTCAGCTTTAAAAGGAGCTAAACGTGCTTTAGCTAAAACACCGGACATGCTTCCTGTTCTTAAAGAAGTTGGTGTTGTTGATTCAGGTGGTCAAGGTTTGGTCTATATTTATGAAGGCTTTATGTCAGCCCTAAATGGTGACTATGTTGCTTCTGAGGACTATGTTGCAACTCCAGCAAACATGTCTGAAATGATTAATACAGAGCATCATAAAGCAGTAATCGGTCATGTTGCCACTGAAGATATCACTTATGGCTACTGTACTGAAATTATGGTTGCTCTTAAACAAGGCCCAACTTATGTAAAAGAATTTAACTATGAAGAATTCCAAGGTTATTTAAGCCAATTGGGTGATTCGTTATTAGTTGTTAACGATGATGAGATTGTTAAAGTCCATGTTCATACAGAAGATCCTGGTTTAGTAATGCAAGAAGGATTGAAGTATGGTGCCCTTGTGAAAATTAAAGTTGATAACATGCGTAGTCAACATGATGCACAGGTTGTCAAAACGGATCAAGAAAGCAAAAAAGCTGAAGCTAAAGAGTTAGCAATTATCTCAGTAGTAGCAGGTGATGGTTTAGCTGACATTTTTAAAGCGCAAGGCGTAGACTATATTATCTCAGGTGGTCAAACTATGAACCCGTCTACTGAGGATATAGTTAAAGCAATTGAAGCTGTAAATGCTAAGCAAGTTATTATCTTACCAAATAACAAAAATATCTTTATGGCTGCTCAATCTGCTGCAGAAGTTGTTGATATACCAGCTGCTGTCGTTGAAACAAAAACTGTTCCTCAAGGCTTTACAAGTCTATTAGCTTTTGACCCTAGTCAATCCTTAGACGAGAATGTAGCAGCTATGACAGCAAGTCTTTCAGAAGTTGTTTCAGGCAGTCTAACTTTAGCAGTTCGTGACACAAGTATTGATGGCTTAGAAATTCATGAAAATGACTTCCTGGGTATGGTTGACGGTAAAATTGTAGTTTCTGTTAATGATATGGAAGAAGCAATGAAAGCTACTTTTGAACATATGATTGATGAAGATAGCGAAATTGTAACTATTTTTGTTGGTGAAGGTGGAAAACAAGAGTTAGCTGAGGAACTTGCCAGTTACCTAGAAGATAAGCATGAAGATGTAGAAGTTGAAATCCATCAAGGGGATCAACCAGTATACCCGTACCTGATGAGTGCCGAATAAAAGAAGCGAAAGAGTAAAATGTTTATTTTACTCTTTTTTTAAAATATTAAAATAATATGTTGACTTTACTAAAGAAATGATTATAATATGTATCATAACAATAAGTCAATATACTTCTTGTTATGAAATTGTCCAGATATAATCTGGCAGAGGAGGAGATTTTATGTTGTTCACTTTAATATTTACTATTATTTTAGTAATCATTATATTGTCAGTTATTGTTAGTACTCTTTATGTGGTCAAGCAACAAACAGTTGCTATTGTTGAACGGTTTGGGAAGTATCAAAAAACATCAACAAGTGGTATTCATATTCGCTTACCTTTTGGGATTGATAAGATTGCTGCGCGTGTCCAATTACGTCTCCTACAAACAGAAATTATTGTTGAAACTAAGACTAAGGATAACGTGTTCGTTACCTTGAATATTGCAACACAATACCGTGTTAATGAACAAAATGTAACTGATGCCTACTATAAATTGATGAAACCTGAAGCACAGATTAAGTCTTATATAGAAGATGCCCTTCGTTCATCAGTTCCCAAATTAACTTTGGATGAATTGTTCGAGAAAAAAGATGAAATTGCCTTAGAAGTTCAACACCAAGTGGCAGAAGAAATGTCAACTTACGGTTATATTATTGTTAAAACGTTGATTACTAAAGTTGAACCAGATGCTGAAGTTAAACAATCAATGAATGAAATCAATGCTGCTCAACGTAAACGTGTTGCGGCACAAGAATTAGCTGAAGCAGATAAAATTAAAATTGTTACAGCAGCCTCTGCAGAGGCTGAAAAAGATCGCTTGCACGGTGTTGGTATTGCCCAACAACGTAAAGCGATTGTTGATGGGCTAGCTGAGTCTATCCAAGAATTAAAAGAAGCAAATATTAGTCTAAATGAAGAACAAATCATGTCAATTCTGTTGACTAACCAATATTTAGACACATTAAATACCTTTGCTGCAAAAGGTAACCAAACCTTGTTCTTACCAAATACTCCAAATGGTGTAGATGATATTCGTACACAAATTTTATCAGCACTTAAAACAAAATAAAAAAACAAGTAAGACGGAGGGATTTGTCTTACTTGTCTTTTTGTCTGACTAAATGATCTGCTTATTTTTTACCAGATCGTTTGTGCTCATGAATGATTTTAAGAGCACGTTTTTTAGTTTTAATATTTGGACTTTTTAGCCTACGATATGCAGACGCCAAGTCAGTTTTTTCTGCCATTGAAACCTCCTATAATATAGATTATTAACGTTAATAGTAATAGTTTAACACAATATACTTAACCAGTAAAGCATATTGTGAAGAAAAAGAGAATCGTAATGATTCTCTTATTTTAAGAAGCGTTGTAAAAACTCTTTTGTTCGGCCTTGTTGAGGATTTTCAAAGATTTGTTCTGGTGTCCCTTCTTCAGCAATGACACCTTTATCCATGAAGATAACACGGTCAGAAACATCTCTGGCAAAATCCATTTCATGTGTCACAATTATCATTGTTAAACCAGATTGTGCTAACTCTTGCATGGTTACTAAAACTTCACCAACCATTTCAGGGTCGAGTGCTGAAGTTGGTTCATCAAATAGCATAGCTTCAGGATCAACAGATAGTGCACGAGCAATCGCAACACGCTGCTTTTGACCACCAGATAACTGCTTTGGTTTTGCTTTCCAGTATTGTTCAGTTAAACCAACAGTGATTAAATTTTCTTTAGCAATTTTTTCAGCTTCACTACGGCTACGTTTTAATACAGTAGTTTGAGCGATAATAGCATTCTCAAGGACATTAAGATTTTCAAAAAGGTTAAATGATTGAAAAACCATTCCCAATTTTTCACGGTAATGCGTAAGATTATAATTATCAGCTAGAACATTTTTTCCATGATAGAGTACTTCTCCGTCAGTTGGTTCTTCTAATAGATTGATTGAACGTAATAAAGTAGATTTACCCGAACCAGATGAACCGATGATAGAAATTACTTCACCTTTGTTAACAGTTAGGGAGATATCTTTGAGGACTTCATTGTTACCATAAGATTTCTTTAAATGTTTAATTTCAATAATTGGATCTGACATCTTAGGCCTCCTCTACGTGGATTTGATTAGCAGCTGTCGTATAAGTATCTTCATCAAATCGACGTTCAATATAACGTAAAATACGTGTTACAGTGAATGTTAAGATAAAGTAAATGACTGCGATAACTGAGAATGTTTGGAAGTATTGATAATTTTGTGTAGCAACTGTGTTACCAGAGAAGTAAAGTTCAACTACGGAGATAACATTCAATACAGAAGTATCCTTGATGTTGATGACAAACTCATTCCCTGTGGCTGGTAAGATATTACGCATGACTTGCGGAATGACAATTTTACGCATTGTTTGACCATGTGTGAATCCAAGAGCTGTCGCGGCTTCGAATTGTCCATTATCAACAGATAAGATACCACCACGAACGATTTCGGTCATATAAGCACCAGTATTGATAGAAACGATAAAAATAGCGGCTAGGGTCCGGTCAAGTGATATACCAAATGCTTGAGCCGTACCATAATAGATAACCATTGCTTGTACAATCATTGGCGTACCACGGAAAATTTCAATGTAGATATTCAAGAGGACTGAGAAAATCTTTTGGAGAATAGCTAGTGCTTTATTTTTCGCAATAGGAGCCGTCCGATAGATACCAATTAAAAGTCCAATGATTAGACCAACAACAGTACCAATAGTTGAAATGAGTATAGTTAAACCAGTCCCACGGAGAAATTGTTTCCAATTTTTCTGAGCAATAGCCCACATTTGTTCGAAGAAATTAGGTTTAGCATTGTCAGTTGATTTCTTTTCTTTTGGTTGAAGTGTAACCATTCTATCCATCAAGCCAATACGTTCTTTTTCGTTCATTCCTGCTAAAACAGTATTTACTTCATTAATGCGTGCATCATCTTTACGCATACCAACAGCGATAGCAGCATCTGATTCTGACACGGTAAAGCCATTTCCTTTTTTAAGTGTAATCATTTTAAAGGAAGCGTTAGCGTTTTCGGCGGTCATTGCTTCAGGACGCTCGGAAATGTAGCCATCAATTACGCCTGATGATAAGGCCTGCCTCATTTGTGAAAAGTCTCCCATAGGCGTTTGAGCTTTAACTCCTTTAATTTGAGGGATCAAGTTTACGTGCCAAACCCCTTGTTGGGCAGTGATTTTTGCTCCAGAGAAATCTGATAATGATTTTGCTTTTGCGAATTTACTGTTTGACTTAACCACTAGAACGGGCTCACTTGTATAGTAGCTGTTTGAGAAAGAAATTTCTTTTTTACGTTCTTCAGTTGGGCTCATCCCCGCTGCAATCATGTCAATTTTACCAGATGTCAATGCAGGAATTAAACCTGTCCATGATGTCTTAACAACTAGTAATTTTTTATTCATTTGCTTGGCAACTTTTTGTGCAATTTGCACATCATAGCCATTTGCATACTGATTTGTTCCTTCAATTGGAGCAGCACCATTTGCATTTGTATCTTGTGTCCAGTTGAATGGCGCATAGGCGGCTTCCATTCCGACCCGTAGATATTGGTCTGCCTGTGCACTATTAACTCCTCCTAATAGAAGAAATAAGGTAAACAAGCAACTATATAGTAGCTTTTTCATAAAAAAGACTCCTGTCTTATAAATTGTAATACCCATTATTTTACAGCAAATACCTTTGCATTTCAATCTAAAAATGTCACATTTTTGGAAAATTATACGTATAATTTAACTTTTTTTGAGTAAAAATAAGGGAGCACCCCTTAGGGTTAAAGCTTATCTTTTATGAGAATATGTGGTAAAATAATTTCAGAAAGCAGGATATAAAGTGAAAAAATTAATTTTTGTTTTTTGTTTCATTGTCTCATTTCTTTCCATTCAAGTTAGTGCAAACGATATTCGCTATCGAATTCCATCATATAAAGGTGAATTAACAATAAATGAGGATAATTCTGCCCAATTTAAAGAAGAAGTAGACTTTATCTTTAGTTCAGAATTTGGAGGACAATATGTCAGTTTAGGAAGTTCAGGAAGAGTTCCTAATGGTTTCATAATTGATAATAACCCCAAAGTAAATGTCTATAAAAATGGTAAACCAGTTCAAGTAAATACACAAATGTTTGAATTGGGTGATGGACTAAAGCTTAAAGTTTATAATCCTGGTCAAGAGACAGATCGGGTAAAAATAATAATCGTTTGGCATTTAAATCAGATTCTATATAAATATGATGACGTTGCTGTTTTAAATTGGATACCAATCTCGGATTGGGACCAACCAATAAAAAAAGCAACTTTCACAGTAAAAACACAAAAAGATAGTAAATTTCATCAATTAAATGTTCATCGCGGATATTTTGATTCAAATACTGTTGAACAAGAAGGAGATGTTTTTAAAACTGTTTCTTATGATGTAAAAAATCAGTTAGAGTTGCATGGTGCATGGGATTCTTCAATTGTTAATGCGCCTGTCATTCATCAAAATTATAAGGATAACTTTCTCAAAATAGAAGATAATATCAGTGCTTACACCAGAAAAGTACAAAATTTCTTCCGCTATCAGTTATTCTTGATTATTTCAGGATTATTAGCACTATCTCTTCTCATCAGATCTTTGATTAATCGTTCCTTGTTTCGTTACAAAACGGATAGTGATGCACAATTCTATGGTTTACCTGGAGATATGACTCCTTTAATGGTTGCTGACAGTATTTACAATTTGAATTTAAATAAGTTGAGTCCTCTCAACAGAGAGCGTTTTACAGATGATGTTAGTTTTGAGAATTTACTTCAAGCTACTTTACTAGACTTAGTAGATCGAAAAGTACTTAAGATTAAAGAGGAAGGTGCAAATCCGACAATTAGTATCTCATCAAGAAATAACGTGTCTGATTATGAAGAAAAATTTTTACAGATGGCTTTTGGTACTGAAACTAAATTAAAGATTCAGGATTTGTTTAGCCGTTACCTCTTTGATACAAATATCTCTGAAAAGCTCAAAGGAACATATTCAGGGAAAGAGTTAGAAAATCAGGTAAGAAATAGAGGAAACAGACAGGTTCAATTACTAAAAAATGCCCTAAATGACATAACTGAATCAGTCAAAAAAGGTTCTGGACCCTTAGCTAAAGAGCATTATAGAGATATGTCGACTACAGAATCTTTCTGGTTAGTGATTAGTAAAACAATCTTATTTGTTAGTATTTTTATTTTACTGCTCAGTATTTATTATTTAATGAATTTAACCCAGTACAATTTAGCAATGTTTTATTTGATTGCAATTCTTGTCTTGGTTGTAGTAGCTTACTTTTTCCACAAAAAGGATCGCCATTTTAAACTTCAGGGAATTTTAACTGAAAAAGGAAAGATGGACCGTGAGGTTTGGGATGATTTCAGAAGAATGTTAAAAGATATCAATCGTTTTGATCAAGCTGAAGTTGAAAGTCTAATTGTATGGAATCGGATTTTAGTTTATGCTACTTTGTTTGGCTATGCTGATCAAGTCGAAAAATACATGAACTTACATGATATTAATATTCAAAATACTGAATTAGGTCAACATTATTATACTTTTGCTCCATACAGTTTTGGCGCCATAAATAATATTGGTAGTTCTGGTTTAGCTGCAACGCAAGCAAGCAATTTCAGCGTTTCAAATGGCACAAGTAATGGTGGTGGATTTTCAAGTGGTGGCTTCTCTGGCGGCGGAGGCGGCGGAGGCGGCGGAGCTTTCTAATAAGTGAAACTATTTTAAGCTAATCTTAAGAAAATTTGTTACAATGGATAATAGCAAAAAGGCAAGGAGAAAGCATGTTGTTTGTTGAATTATTAAAAGCCATTTTCTATGGTATTGTAGAAGGTATCACAGAATGGTTACCAATTTCTAGTACAGGTCATTTAATTTTAGTTGAAGAGTTTGTCAAACTAAATCAAAGTGCTGCCTTTATGGAAATGTTTAATGTTGTTATCCAATTGGGAGCGATTTTAGCCGTTATTGTTAGATACTTTAATCGCCTTAATCCTTTCCAACCAGGAAAAAGTAAACAAGAAGTTCAGTTAACTTGGCAATTGTGGGCAAAAGTAATAGTTGCTATTTTGCCAGTTGTGATTATTGGTTTGCCTTTTGATAATTGGTTTAATGCTCATTTTTATAATTTTATTACTGTAGCTTTAATGTTAATTGTTTATGGGGTAGCCTTTATTTGGGTTGAAAAACAACATAAAAATGTTGAACCTGAAGTAACAAGTTTGGCTAAAATGTCATATAAAACAGCACTCTTCATTGGCCTCTTTCAAGTCTTGAGTATAATCCCAGGAACAAGTCGATCAGGGGCAACTATTCTTGGTGGTATAATAATGGGGACGAGTCGTACTGTTGCCACAGAATTTACCTTTTTCTTAGGAATCCCGGTAATGTTTGGTGCTAGTTTATTAAAAGTCTTGAAGTTTTTCTTAAAAGGGAATGTCCTTGGATTCGGTTCAATTTTAATCCTTTTAGTTGCTAGTCTAACAGCTTTTCTAGTCAGTCTCCTTGCTATTAAATTTTTGACTGACTATGTTAAGAAACATGACTTTACAGCCTTTGGAAAATACCGAATTGGTTTAGGTATCATACTAGTTATTTATTTTATTTTTACATTAATTTTTTAATTAAGACCAGTTAAGCTGGTCTTTTCTTTTATTTGGGATGAAAAATTGCTTAATAGTACCATTTCTAGTATAATAGAATGACTACGCGTGCGAGGTATATACTATGGAAATGAAACAAATCAGCGAAACAACGCTAAAAATAACGATCAGCATGGATGATTTAGAAGAAAGAGGTATGGAATTAAAAGATTTCTTGATTCCACAAGAAAAGACCGAAGAATTTTTCTATTCAGTTATGGATGAACTTGATTTACCAGAAAACTTTAAAGATAGTGGTATGCTTAGTTTCAGAGTGACACCTCGAAAAGATCGATTAGATGTCTTTGTTACAAAATCAGAATTAAGTAAAGACATCAATTTTGAAGATTTAGCTGAACTAGGTGATATTTCACAAATGACGCCTGAAGATTTTTTCAAAACGATTGAAAAAAACATGATGGAAAAAGGTGATGTCGATGCTCACCAAAAATTAGAGAAAATTGAAGAAATGCTTGAGGATGCTTCTGCTCAGGCGCAGGAGCAAGCAAAAGTTGCTGAACAAGAAGAGTATGAAGCAGAAGTTCTTGATTATGTTCACTTCGTATTGAATTTTGCTTCTATTGAAGATGCAATTAATTTTTCAAAAACAATTGATTTCCCAATTGAAGCATCTGAGTTATATAAGGAAAGCAAAAGTTATCACATGACTATTTTATTAGATGTTCAAAATCAACCTTCATATTATGCAAATGTTAGCTATGCACGTTTAATTGAACATGCTAATCCTGGGATTAGGACCAGAGCTTATTTACAGGAGCATGGCATTCAATTAATTGAAGATAATGCTGTTGAAGAATTGAAAAAAATTGAGATGGTGTAATATTGTATGTTTCCTTTTACTTTTAATCATATACTTGTCCTGATTGGTGCACTATTAATATCTTTACTTATTACTCCAATTTTCCGCTTAGTAGCTTTCAAAATTGGGACAGTCGACAATCCTAATGCTAGGCGAATCAATAAAATTCCAATGCCTAGTGGGGGTGGAATTGCAATCTTTATTTCATTTATGATTGTAACTTTGGTGTTTATGCCTAAGGTTACACCGGACTTATCCAAAGAGCAAATAAGTTATTTTAGTTATATTTTTCCAGTCGTCATGGGGTCCTTGATGGTTACAGTGACTGGCTTTATTGATGATTTATTTGAAATTGCACCCCGAGTAAAAATGCTTGGTATAATTTTTGGTGCATCAATTATTTGGGCTTTTACAACCTTTCGATTCGATTCTTTTAAGATTCCATTTGGTGGCCCACTTTTAGAATTTGGTCCCATTGTAACTTATATCCTTACTGTTCTATGGATTGCATCAATTACTAATGCTATCAATTTAATTGATGGTTTGGATGGTTTGGTTTCTGGTGTGTCGATAATTAGTTTGTTGACAATGGCTGTTGTGTCATTTTTCTTCTTACCACAAGCAGATTTTTATTTGACCTTAACCATTCTTATATTAGTTGCTGCAATTGTGGGCTTTTTCCCTTACAATTACTATCCCGCAATTATTTATTTAGGGGACACAGGAGCCTTATTCATCGGCTTTATGATTGGTGTTCTATCTTTGCAAGGATTAAAGAATGCTACAGCTGTCGTAGTGGTGACACCAGTTATAATCCTTGGTGTACCAATTATGGATACTGCGGTAGCGATTATCCGAAGAAGTCTATCGGGCAAGAAATTCTACGAGCCGGATAAAATGCATTTGCACCACCGTCTTTTGTCGATGGGTTTCACCCATCGCGGAGCAGTCTTGGTTGTTTATGCTATAGCCATGTTGTTTTCACTGGTTTCTTTGCTACTCAATGTCTCTAGTAGAATTGGTGGGGTTCTGTTAATGTTTGGTCTTTTGTTTGGACTGGAAGTTTTAATTGAAGGACTAGAAATTTGGGGTGAGAAAAGGACACCACTTTTTCATCTCTTAAAATTCATTGGGAACAGTGACTATCGACAAAAGGTATTGGAAAAACGAAAAGAAAAACACTGATTTTATAATCTATTGAAAAGCCTTTCAAGGCTTTTTTTGCTATAATAAAAGTATTGGTTTAAAAATGATTAGAATCCTTAAATTTTTAGAAAAAAGGATTACTATAGAATATATGAGGTAAATAATGTCTACTCTAGAAATTAAAAACTTGCACGTCTCAATTGAAGACAAAGAAATTCTTAAAGGTGTGAATTTGACATTAAAAACAGGTGAAATTGCGGCAATTATGGGTCCAAATGGTACTGGTAAATCAACTTTATCGGCAGCCATTATGGGTAATCCGAATTATGAGGTTACTGAAGGACAAATTCTCTTAGATGGTCAAGATATCTTAGAACTTGAAGTAGATGAAAGAGCCCGCCTAGGACTATTTCTAGCTATGCAATACCCATCTGAAATTCCAGGTATTACTAATGCTGAATTTATTCGTGCAGCAATGAATGCTGGTAAAGCAGATGAGGATAAAATTTCAGTCAGAAACTTTATTACTAAGTTAGACCAAAAAATGGAGTTACTTGGAATGAAAGAAGAAATGGCTGAACGTTACCTCAACGAAGGTTTCTCAGGTGGTGAAAAAAAACGTAATGAGATTTTACAATTGTTGATGTTAGAACCTAGGTTTGCCTTATTAGATGAAATTGACTCTGGTCTTGATATTGATGCAATGAAAGTTGTTTCCAAAGGGGTTAATGAGATGCGAGGAAACAACTTTGGCGCAATGATTATTACTCATTACCAACGCCTTTTGAATTACATTACTCCTGATCGTGTTCACGTGATGATGGAAGGTCGCATTGTCCTATCAGGCGGAGCAGAATTAGCAGAGCGTCTTGAAAAAGAAGGTTATATGACAATCGCTCAAGAACTTGGAATTGAATATAAAGAAGAAATTTAATGATGTTTTTTGATTTGTGAGTGATTAGTGACATACTAAAACGAACAAGATTTAAGACAAGAATAACAAAAGAGAAGGAAACATCATTATGACAATAGAAACAATTAAAGCATTTTCACAGTCAAAAGCTGAGCCTAATTGGTTACAAGAGCTACGTCTAGCAGCTTTTGATAAAATTGAAGAATTACCTTTGCCTTCTATTGAAAGGGTAAAATTTCACAGATGGAATTTGGGAGATGGTACTATTTCTGAAAGTACAGAAATAGCTGCAGTACCAGATTTTATGGCAATTGGAGACAATCCTAAATTGGTTCAAGTTGGGACACAAACGGTTGTTGAACAAGTACCCTATGAATTAGTTGAAAAAGGCCTTATTTTTACTGATTTTTATTCGGCTTTGGAAGAAATTCCAGAGGTAATAGAAAAACATTTTGGATCAGCTGTTCAGTTTGACCAAGATAAATTATCTGCCTACCACACAGCATACTTTAATAGTGCGGCTGTCCTTTATGTTCCAGATTTTATGGAAATTGCGGAGCCAATCGAAGGTGTATTCTTACAGGATAGCGATAGCGATGTGCCACTTAACAAGCATATCTTGATTATTGCAGGGAAAGAAAGTAAGTTTTCTTACCTGGAACAATTGGAAAGCATTGGTGGACAGACTGCTAAAGCGACAGCT
Source organism: Streptococcus parauberis NCFD 2020 (assembly GCF_000187935.1). NCBI lineage: Bacteria > Bacillati > Bacillota > Bacilli > Lactobacillales > Streptococcaceae > Streptococcus > Streptococcus parauberis. The sequence continues at coordinate 1,553,694 of NZ_AEUT02000001.1, read as the reverse complement.
AATATTACCGTCGAAGTCATCGCCCAAGCAGGCAGCCAAGTTAAGTTCTCAGCAATCGACAAACTAGGTGCAAATGTCACAACTTACATTAGTCGACGAGGAAAATTAGAGTCCAACGCTACAATCAATTGGTCACTAAGTATCATGAATGACGGGAATGTTATTGCGGATTTTGATAGTGATTTGTTAGGTGAAGGCAGTCACGCTGACTTGAAAGTAGTTGCTGTCTCTGCAGGTCGTCAAGTTCAAGGGATTGATACCCGTGTGACTAACTATGGTCGAAATTCTGTGGGGCACATTTTACAACATGGAGTTATTTTAGACCGTGGGACATTAACTTTTAATGGGATTGGCCATATTATTAAGGGTGCAAAAGGGGCTGATGCCCAACAAGAAAGTCGTGTCCTTATGCTTTCAGATAAGGCAAGAAGTGACGCTAATCCAATTTTGCTAATTGATGAGAATGAAGTTACTGCAGGACATGCAGCGTCTATTGGGCAAGTGGATCCAGAGGATATGTATTACCTAATGAGTCGCGGACTTGATAAGGATACGGCTGAGAAATTGGTTATCCGTGGCTTCTTGGGGACTGTTATCACAGAAATCCCGGTCAAAGAAGTACGAGACCGTATTATCAAAGTATTAGATGAAAAATTACAAACTAACTAACCATGTCAGAGAAAAGGAGTTTTAATGTTTGACCCAGTTGAAATAAAAAAAGATTTTCCAATCTTAAATCAGGTCGTTAATGATGAAGCCCTTGTATATCTTGACAATGCTGCAACAACCCAAAAGCCACAACAAGTTTTAGACAAATTGCAGGCTTACTATCTTGAAGATAATGCTAATGTCCATCGTGGTGTGCATACCCTTGCCGAACGAGCAACACGTTCATATGAAGCTAGTCGTGAAAAAGTGACTCGCTTTATTAATGCCAACTCAAGCAAAGAAGTTCTCTTTACGAGAGGCACAACAACTAGTCTAAACTGGGTTGCACAGTTTGCAAAATCGATTTTACAGCCTGAGGATCAGGTGCTTATTTCTGTCATGGAGCACCATTCAAACATCATTCCTTGGCAGCAAGCCTGTCAGGCAACTGGTGCAGAACTAGTTTATGTCTATTTAAAAGATGGTCAACTAGATATGGATGACCTAAAAAGTAATTTGACTGAGAGGACTAAATTTGTCTCTTTAGCACATGCGTCAAATATTCTTGGAACGGTTAATCCTATAAAAGAAATTGCCCAATTAGTCCACCAGGTTGATGCATTTTTAGTAGTCGATGGCGCACAATCTGTGCCACACATGGCAATTGATGTTCAAGATTTGGATTGTGATTTCTTTGCCTTTTCAGGACATAAGATGCTTGGACCAACTGGGATAGGTGTTCTTTACGGAAAAGAAGTTCTTTTAAACCAAATGGAACCAGTTGAGTTTGGGGGAGAGATGATTGATTTTGTCTTAGAGCAAGATGCTTCCTGGAAAGAATTACCCTGGAAATTTGAAGCCGGCACACCAAATATAGCAGGTGCTATTGGCCTTAGTGCAGCAATTGATTACCTGGAACATTTAGGCATGGACCAGATTGAAAAACATGAAGCAGAGCTTGTTGCCTATATCATGCCAAAACTTTCTGCTATTGAGGGTTTAACCATTTACGGTCCAGCCAATCCAGCAGACCACACGGGAGTAATTGCCTTTAATATTGATGGCTTACACCCTCATGATGTCGCAACAGCTTTGGATTATGAAGGCATTGCAGTTAGGGCTGGACATCATTGTGCACAGCCACTTTTGGGACACCTCCAAGTGTCTTCAACAGCTCGGGCAAGTTTTTATATCTATAATACAAAAGAGGATTGTGACAAGTTAGTTGAAGCAATCATTAAAACAAAGGAGTTCTTTAATGGCACTCTCTAAACTAAATAGTTTATATATGGCAGTCGTTGCTGATCACTCAAAAAGTCCACATCACCGAGGAATATTGGAAGGTGTTGAAGCTGTTTTACTAAATAACCCAACCTGTGGTGATGTGATTAGTTTAACTGTCGATTTCGATGGTGAAATAATTAAGAATATTGCCTTCGCAGGGGATGGCTGTACTATTTCAACAGCGTCATCAAGTATGATGACGGATGCCGTGATTGGCAAGACTAAGGACCAAGCCTTGGAGTTAGCTCAGCTATTCTCCGAAATGGTCCAAGGAAAAGAAAATCCTAAGCAAGAATTGCTGGGAGAGGCTGAATTGTTAGCAGGTGTTGCAAAATTTCCGCAACGCATTAAATGCTCAACTTTGGCATGGCATGCACTTGAAAAAGCGATTGAGCGTAGTCGCCAAAATTAGAAGCCGCAATTAGAAAAAGGAAAGTATATATGTCTGAAATCAATGAAAAAATAGAACCCAAACCTATTGATTTGGGAGACTATCAATTTGGCTTTCACGATGACTTCGAGCCGATTTATTCTACCGGAAAAGGTTTGAGTGAGGCAGTAGTTAGAGAATTATCGAAAGCTAAAGATGAACCTGAGTGGATGTTAGATTTTCGTCTCAAATCTTTAGAGACTTTTAATAAAATGCCCATGCAAACATGGGGAGCTGATTTATCTGATATTAACTTTGATGATATTATTTATTACCAAAAAGCATCAGACAAACCGGCTAGATCTTGGGATGATGTTCCAGAAAAAATCAAAGATACCTTTGAAAAAATTGGGATCCCGCAGGCTGAACGCGCTTATTTAGCAGGAGCATCAGCCCAGTATGAATCTGAAGTTGTTTATCATAATATGAAAGATGAGTATGACAAACTAGGTATTGTCTTTACAGATACTGACACAGCCTTAAAAGAATACCCAGATCTTTTTAAACAATACTTTGCAAAATTAGTACCACCAACTGATAATAAATTAGCTGCTCTAAATTCAGCTGTGTGGTCAGGAGGGACATTCATCTATGTACCAAAAGGTGTAAAAGTTGATATTCCACTCCAAACTTATTTCCGAATTAATAATGAAAATACAGGTCAGTTTGAACGAACTTTAATTATTGTTGATGAAGGAGCAAGTGTTCATTACGTTGAAGGCTGTACAGCACCAACCTATTCAAGTAATAGCTTGCATGCTGCCATTGTTGAGATTTACGCTCTTGATGGCGCCTATATGCGTTACACAACCATTCAAAACTGGTCTGATAATGTTTACAACTTAGTTACAAAACGAGCTAAAGCGCAAAAAGATGCGACAGTAGAATGGATCGATGGAAACCTTGGTGCAAAAACAACCATGAAATATCCATCAGTTTATCTCGATGGACCAGGTGCGCGTGGAACCATGTTGTCAATAGCTTTTGCTAACGCAGGACAACACCAAGACACCGGTGCAAAAATGATACATAATGCACCACACACTTCGTCTTCAATTGTTTCTAAGTCAATCGCCAAAGGCGGAGGCAAAGTTGACTACAGAGGACAAGTTACCTTTAATAAAAATTCTAAGAAATCAGTTTCCCATATTGAATGTGATACGATTTTAATGGATGATTTATCAAAATCAGATACCATCCCATTTAATGAAATTCATAATTCGCAAGTAGCTCTAGAACATGAAGCCAAAGTCTCAAAAATCTCAGAAGAACAACTTTATTACCTAATGAGCCGAGGCTTATCTGAAAACGAAGCAACTGAAATGATTGTCATGGGCTTCGTCGAACCATTCACTAAAGAACTACCAATGGAATACGCAGTCGAACTAAATAGATTGATATCGTATGAAATGGAGGGTTCAGTTGGTTAAAACGACTAGAGTAAAATAGCAGATAGCTATTTTACACAATCATTTACCAACTGAAGTTGTGGATAAGGAAAATGCAGTTTTGTACATTCTTAAGGCAGATAAATCTAAAATGGAGTAGCTTTTTGGCTACTCCATTTTAGATTTTAATCGTTGCTTGTAGAAATTGATGTTTGTCTCGTTTTTGCTACTAGCTTCACTATGTATAAACCTGACTATTATTTTTTAGCCAAGAGTATACATTATGACTTTGTCACTTTTACCTGTTTTTATACAGTCTAATTTTGTTTTTTCGCAATGGTTTTTTTGTCTTATTTATAAATTGCTATGAGACTGGTGATTAAAACAGATATAATAAAAAGACTTAAACAAAGAAAAACAAAATGATGGTGTCGGTCTACAAATTTTTCGAATTTATCATAAAATGTTTTTGGTTCATTCTTGTTTTTATAATGCCGGCTATGACTCTCATTAGTTTTATGGGTATCTGCAAGGATAATATTTGGATGATTATTTTGATGCAATGCATCATTGGTAAACCCATATTCAGTAATAGCATTAATAAATGGGTGTCTATGAAACTCTCCTTCTTGATCTGACCAATCACCGACACCCATGACAATCGAAATGAGTCGCGTATCATCTCTTTTTGCAGTAATAACAGCATTAAAAGCAGCGCTAGGGCTAGATCCTGTTTTTAAGCCATCCACACCTTTTATTCCGAATTTATCTCCAGGAAGGGAGTAGTTGTAGGAATGGAATTCTTCTTCGTAAGGTGTCCGATCCATAGTTTTGACTGAAGACTTACACGTAAATTCCAGAATTTCGGGGTAATTTTTTAAAAAATGATAACATAGAATGGCTAGATCACGAGCAGACGTTTTATTAGGTTGGTTGCTATCATAACCTTCCGGGGAATAGTGACCTTCAAAGGCGCTGGCTACAGCTCCGCTAGCATTTGTAAAAAAGGTGTTTTTCATGCCTAATTTCTGAGCTGTCACGTTAATCCGATTGATAAATGCACCGGCATCGTTATCAGACATATAATTAGCTAACATTAGAGTAGCAGCATTAGAAGAAGGAACGGCAGTCATGGTTATCAGGTCCCTAATCGGATAGTCGACCCCGGCAACAATTTTATTATTGCTAATGGCATAAATCTGACTAATATCCTGATCGGTCTGGCTAGCTCTTATATGATCAGAAAGAGAAAGTTTACCAGCTTTAATATCTTCAAATAGAAGATAAAGGGTGAAAAGTTTACTCATGCTTGCTGGATCACGACTAGCATCAATATTATCTTGCCAAATAATGTCCCCATTCTTTGCATTAACAACAATAGAAGAAACGGGTTTGTCGGCTGGTTTAACTGAATAACCATAACGTCGCGTCAGAGATAAGATATCATCTTGTTCTTCTCCCTTAACAGAAAATAATGGAATGAGAGCAACGAAAAAACACAATAACAACATTATTTTTTTAATCAAACGACAACTCCTTATCATAAATGATAGGATAATTATACCATTAGACTAATACAATTACAAAGTGTTTTTTTAGATTTAATAATCAAGAATAATATTAGGAATTTTTAAATAATCGGTAGATTTTATCAAAAACTGTTAATTTATCAACAGTGGTGCTTGCGTAGACTTTTGTTTTAGTCTTACCAAAGAGGTATCCCTCCCCAATTGTATCCTGATCATTAAATTCATAAGTTCCAATAAATTGATTTTTCTTAATAGGTGCAACTAGTTTATTTTTTGACTTGAAAGATAATTTAGGAGCAGTATTTATTTTATGAATAGCATAGATATTGGTTTTAGTTTTGATACTAATTTTGTCTTTTTTTCCGTTTTCTACAGCAATTCGGTTAGGCAAAGGTTGATCCTTTTTTACCATCAATTTCTTCTGATAGTTCTGAAAGCAATAATCTAAGAGTTGATTGGTTTGAGTGAAACGAGCATAGTGATCTTCTTTTGTATGATTAGCATGAAGCAGAACCGTTATCAAACGCATATTGTTTTCAGTGGCTGTAGCAATATAAGTTTGTCCTGCTAAATTGGTGGTACCAGTTTTTAAACCATCTACGCCAGCTCGGCCCATTTCTTGACCAGGAAGAAGGTAATTTGAGCTATAAAGTGTTTCATAACCCCATATCATCTGTGGCTGTGATGTGATTTGAAGAACTTCCGGAAAATCATGAATCAGATGATAAGCTATTATAGCTAATGATTTGGCGCTGAGCATGTTTTCGTCTTTTGGGGATGAACCGGGATAGGTATGACCTTTAAGGAGACTGTTTGGAAGACCAGAGGAATCGACTAGTAAATAATCTGTGATCCCCCATTGTTCGACTTGCTTTTTCATCATGTCGACAAATTTTGGCTCACTTCCAGCAATATATTCAGCCAATGCGATAGCTGAGCTATTAGCCGAGACAATTAAACTTGAGTCAACCAATTCTTTAACAGAATAGGTATCACTGGTAAGCGGAGGGTTACTTATTTCAGGATCAGTCGCAAGGCTTTGTGCATATTCTGAAAGCTTAACTTGATCATTCCAAGAAATCTTTCCAGCTTTTATTTCTTTTAAAGTGATATAGATTGTTAAAAGCTTGGTGAGAGAAGCAATCGGTGCTTTTTTATTACCACTTTTTTCATAAAGAATTTTACCAGTGTCAGATTCAACAGCAATAGCATGGCGACTATCGGCTGAAAAGTCAGCCGCGAAAACTGTTTGAGCAGAAAACGTAACTAATAATGACGTGGTTAATATGAGTTTTACAATAAGCTTTTTCATACTTTAATTTTATCAGGCTTTCCACTCTAGGTCAAAGAAGTTAAATAGAGAGAGTTGCACATATATCACTGCGTATCGATTATAAGACTAAAAAAGCTGAAAATTTTCTTCCCAGCTTTTTGGTTTTATAAATTAGTATTAACATAATCAACGAAGTGATTCCACCAAACTTTTAAGAAGAAACTGCGCTTAACTTCTTGATTGGCTTGAATAGTGACAACTGGTGATTTACCAATGTACCCCATTCCAATAATGTTTGGATCCTTATATTTTGCAGTCGCCAGTGTGTCACCTTTGGCTAGTGGAGCATAGAAAGGATTTTCGTTCTTGTTATAAATGATTTCATTTTGATGTGTTGTACCAATTTTTTTGATAATCGTCATGTCTTCTTTTGGAGAAATTGAAACAGACTGATCCGGACTATCTTTAATAGCGAAGGATTTATCTTTGATGACTTGATTTTTCTTAAGTAAAGTGACGCGTTCAAAATTTTGGTAGAGGTAATCTAACAAGAGAGAAGTTGTCTTAAATGGCTCAGTCACATCGTTATCTTCTTGATGCGCTCCAATAACAATAGAGATGACTTTCATTTTATTAATTTTGCTACTGGCGATGAAAGTCGGACCACTTTTTTCCGGGCTTCCTAAGAAGAGTCCATTGATGCCAACTCTTTCATAAGGGTAGCCTTCTAACATATAATTATAAGAGTAGATATCTTGACCATCAAAAGTTGCCTTTGGCAGACTAGTATACTTAAGGACCTCGGGATATTCCGTCAATAAGTGATGGGTAATGATGGCTAAATCTTTAGCACTCAGTTTATTTTCTGCGGATTGCTTAGACTTGGGATAGATGTTATCACCAAGAATAGAGTTGGGTAAACCAGTTGCATTATAGAGCTTTGCATCATTGATGCCCCATACCTCCAGTTGCTTTTTCATCTTATCGACAAAAATGGGTTCTGTTCCGCCAATTTTTTCAGCTAAAGCAATGGCTGCGCTGTTAGCATTAGTCACTAACATGGCCTTCATCAATTGCTTTACAGTATATTTCCTTGCATCAAGTGGCACGTTACTAATTGTGTAGTTTGTAGTTAATTGAAAAGGATAGTCAGAAATAGTGACCGGTGAAGACCATTCTAGTTTACCTTGTTCGATTTCTTTATAGACCATATAAGTTGTCAAAACTTTGGTGGCAGATGCGACTGGTAAAATCTTTTTTGCATTTTTTTCATAGAGGACTTTCCCTGATTCTATATCAAAGGCAATTGCACTGTCTGTTTTTAACTCTATATCTTCAGCGGAGGTAGTCGTAATAGTTATCGTTGATACTAGCAATGATAGTATCATTATTATTTTTTTCATTATTTAGTCCCATTCTTGTCGTATGTTACCATTATATCATAGTATGACATCTCATTTTGGTCAAGATTTGTGTTTTATTCTAAGTTAGTAAAGCGTTAACATGAGAATAAAACTAAAATCATTAAAAGTACACAAAATCGCATTAAATAGAAGAAAAAAACGTTTCCAATATGATAAACAGTCACTAATGTTATTTGTAGATATAAAATATTCAGATAACTTTGTCTTCAATATTCTTTTTAAATAAAAATTATGATATAATATTTTTAATTAACACATAACTTTTGTGTTTTGTGTATAGAAATGAAGAAAAATTTTAGGAGTGTCTCTTATGAAAAATGGGAAATGGTTAGCGGCAGCGGGGATTGCTGTTTTGTCAGTTTCAGCTTTGACTGCCTGTGGTAATGGTTCAAGTAAAGATAGCAAAAGTAAAACCTATAGCTATGTTTATACAACTGATCCTGATACCTTGGATTACTTAGTTTCAGGGCGTTCAACAACCAGTGAAATCACCCAAAATGGTGTTGATGGCTTGATGGAATATGACAACGAAGGGAATTTGGTTCCTTCTGTAGCTAAAAGCTGGACAGTATCAAAAGACGGTTTAACTTATACCTATAAAATACGTAAAGATTCAAAATGGTATACAGCTGATGGTGAAGAATACGCTAAGGTAACAGCGGAAGACTTTGTGACTGGCATGAAACATGCTGCAGATAGCAATTCTGATGCCCTTTACCTAGTTCAAGATTCAATTAAAGGTTTAAGTGATTATATCGATGGGAAAACAAAAGATTTCTCAACTGTTGGTGTTAAAGCCGTTGACAAAAACACAGTTCAATATACATTGAAACAACCAGAAAGTTTCTGGAATTCTAAATTAACTTATGGTATCTTATCTCCAGTTAATGCAGATTTTCTAAAATCACAAGGTAAAGATTTTGGTAAAGCATCTGATGCTTCATCGATTCTTTATAACGGACCATTCCTTATCTCCGCATTAACAAGTAAATCATCAATTGAATTTACAAAAAATGAAAACTATTGGGATAAAGAAGATGTTCACTTAGATGCTGTTCAATTAACTTACTATGATGGACAAGATCAAGAGTCTCTATTTAGAAACTTTGATAAAGGTGCTTATTCGGCTGCACGTTTATTCCCAACAACTCCATCTTACAAGACAGCTAAGAAAAAATATGGCGAAAACATCACTTATGCACCTCAAAAATCAAATATTTATTATGCAACATTTAATTTAAACCGTACGGCTTATGACCATACTAAAAAGACAGACGATAAACAAAAAGAGGATACTCGTAAAGCAGTTCTAAATAAAGATTTCCGTCAAGCTTTAACATTTGGTTTTAACCGTAAATCCTATACAGCTCAATCAGCTGGTGAAGAAGCAGCAAGCAAATCACTTCGTAATATGCTAATTCCACCAGCATTTGTTCAAATTAAGGGTGAAGACTTTGGCAAGACTGTTGAAAAAGATTTAGCGACATATGGAGATCAATGGAAAGATGTTAGCCTAGCTGATGCCCAAGATGGTCTTTACAATAAAGACAAAGCTAAGGCTCAAATGGATAAAGCTAAAGAAGCCTTGGAAGCTGAAGGTGTTCAATTCCCAATTCACATTGATATGCCTCAAGATCAGACTGCTACCGTAAATATGCAACAAGCCCAATCCATGAAGCAATCAATGGAAGACTCACTTGGTAAAGAAAATGTTGTAATTGACATTATTGAGCTCAATGCTGATACCTATAACAATGTTACTTATATGGCAGAAACACCAACTCAACAAGATTGGGATATTTCTACAGCTTCTGGATGGAGTCCTGACTACTTAGACCCAAGCTCATATCTTGATATCTTTAATCCAAGCTTGGCTAATGCACAAACTAAATTTATTGGACTTGAACCAATTAAAGATAATACTATAGCATCTGAAGCTGGTTTAGATGAATTTACTAAATTAGCAAATGAAGCAAGTAAGATTACTGATGACAAGGATGCTCGTTATGAAAAATATGCAAAAGCACAAGCTGCTCTTGCGGATTCAGCAGTCTACATTCCAACATACTCACTTGGAGGAACGCCTGCAGTAACAAAAGTTGTTCCATTCTCAGCTGCATTTGGTTGGGCAGGTAACAAATCAGATAATACATATTTCAAATATGTACAATTACAAGATAAACCTGTAACGGCTAAACAATTCAACAAAGCAATGAAGGATTGGAAAAAGTCAAAAGAAAAATCAAATAAAAAATATGAAGAGTCATTAGAAAAGCATATTGAAAAATAAGGCTAGTTCAATTAAGAACTTTCTCTAAATCTGAGAAAGTTCTTTTGAACTTATTATGAGGATTGGAATGAAAAAGTATATATTCGAGCGCATTTTGAGGTCTTTGATTTCAATTTTGTTGGTAACGACATTAACTTATGTCATTGTTTTTACATTGGTACCAACAAACTTGATTTTTAAACAGGACCCCAACTATAATAAGATGGTTACTACACCAGATAAGAAAGATAACTACCGTAATACCATTTTTGAACGCATGGGTTATGTTAATTACTATAATAGTAAAGAACTTCAAAGCAAAGCTGAAAAAATGGATAAGACCGTAACGATTGAACCAACTGCTAAAAATAAAGCGGTCTACAAAAAATTCATCAAGCAACAAGGTAAAGGTTGGACGCTGAAAGAATTCGAAGAAAGCAAAGAATTTTATGCGGTTAGAAATATTCCAATCTATGAACGTGTTTGGAACTTCTTTAGTCATATCCTTGTTATTGATCATCCTTGGACGATACAAGATCCAAAGAATCCTAATTTGGAACGCTATATTAGACCCGAAATGGATCCAGCAGTCGGACCTGCCTTAGTTGGTTCTGGAACTAAGCATAAATACTTGCTCTTCTTTGATGGAAATTTCCCATTCATTCACCAAAACTTTGTTTCCTTTGACTTAGGAACTTCTTATCCAACCTATGCTAATATTCCTGTAATTCAGGTTATCACACAAGGACAAGGTAGAAGTCTATCAGAACAAACTAAATTCCCGTCTGGAGTTACTAAGTTTTCACCAATTGATATCACAAGTAGAACTTATAAATCACCTAAAGATGCAGATGCTCGTGACCGAGCTAATTTCGGCCCGAAAGATCCTTATACAGCAACTAAGAATAAACATGCTGAGCCATCAATGATTGCAAATTCATTTAAAATTGGAATCATTGGTGTTGCCTTGTCATATATTATTGGGCTACCTATTGGTATGCTTATGGCCTATTATAAAGATGGAATTTTTGATCGATTTTCTACAGCAGCTACAACATTTATGTTGGCTTTGCCAAGTATTGCCTTGATTTATATCGTTCGCTTCTTGGGTTCGAAAATTGGTTTACCAGATACTTTTCCATTGTTAGGAGCCAGTGATCCAAGATCTTATGTATTGCCTGCATTAATTTTAGGTATTTTAGGAACGCCAGGAACCGTTGTATGGTTCCGTCGTTATATCGTTGACTTACAAGGAAGCGATTTTGTTCGATTTGCGCGTGCAAAAGGATTAACAGAAGCTGAAATTTCAAAAAATCACCTATTTAAGCAAGCGATGGTACCAATTGTTAATGGTATTCCCCAAGCAATTGTTGCAACTATCGCAGGTGCGACACTGACTGAAACAGTCTTTGCCTTCCCAGGTATGGGTAAAATGTTAATTGATGCTATTAAAGCAGCAAATAACTCAATGGTCGTTGGACTAGTCTTTATCTTTGCAGTCTTATCAATTCTTGCTTTATTAGCAGGGGACATTTTAATGACTATCTTAGATCCACGTATTAAATTATCAAGTAAAGGAGGGAAATAATGGCGTCTATAGATAAAAGCAAGTTCGAATTTGTCGAGCTAGATAGTTATGCATCAGAAGTCATTGATGCCCCTTCCTATTCATACTGGAAATCAGTATTTAGACAATTCTTTTCACGTAAATCTACTATTGTAATGTTAGTTATTTTAATTGCAATCATCCTAATGAGTTTTGTATATCCGATGTTTGCTAACTATGACTTTGGTGATGTGTCAAACATTAATGATTTCTCTAAACGCTATATCTCTCCAAATGGGGAATATTGGTTTGGTACAGACAAAAATGGTCAGTCACTCTTTGATGGTGTTTGGTATGGTGCTAGAAACTCGATCCTAATTTCCGTTATTGCTACAGCAATCAATATGATTGTTGGGGTAGTTGTTGGTGGCCTTTGGGGAGTTTCAAAAGCAGTTGATAAGGTAATGATTGAAGTCTACAATGTTATTTCTAACTTACCTCAAATGCTTATCATTATTGTCTTAACTTATTCAATTGGTGCTGGTTTCTGGAATCTTATCTTTGCCTTCTGTGTAACTGGATGGATAGGGATTGCTTATGCTGTCCGTGTCCAAGTACTCCGTTACCGTGATTTAGAGTATAACTTAGCCAGTCAAACACTAGGAACACCAACTTACAAAATTGTATCCAAAAATTTATTACCACAGTTAGTTTCTGTTATTGTATCAATGGTTTCTCTTTTGTTACCAGCCTACATTTCATCAGAAGCCTTCTTATCATTTTTTGGTTTAGGATTACCATTGTCAGAACCAAGTTTAGGCCGTTTGATTTCAAATTATTCATCATATTTGACAACAAACGCTTACCTATTCTGGATTCCATTAACTACTCTTATTCTAGTATCTCTTCCACTTTATATAGTTGGACAAAACTTAGCAGATGCTAGTGACCCAAGAACACATAGATAGGAGTAGTCATGACTGAAAATAAAGAAGTAATTTTAAGTGCAAAGAATGTTGTTGTAGAATTTGACGTACGTGACCGTGTTTTGACTGCCATCCGTGATATCTCTATCGATTTACATGAAGGAGAAGTCCTTGCGGTTGTTGGCGAGTCAGGTAGTGGTAAGTCAGTACTAACAAAAACATTTACCGGAATGTTAGAATCTAATGGTCGCGTTGCCTCAGGGTCGATTGATTACCGCGGACAAGAACTAACAAAACTAAAAAATCATAAAGATTGGGAAGGAATACGTGGTGCAAAAATTGCGACCATCTTCCAAGACCCGATGACCAGTTTAGACCCAATTCAAACCATTGGGAAACAAATTACGGAAGTAATAGTTAAACATCAGAAAAAACCTAGATCAGAAGCTAAAAAACTTGCGATTGATTATATGAATAAAGTTGGTATTCCAGAAGCTGAAAAACGTTTTGATGAATATCCTTTCCAATACTCTGGTGGGATGAGACAACGTATCGTTATTGCCATTGCTCTTGCATGTCATCCAGATATCCTTATCTGTGATGAGCCAACAACAGCTTTAGACGTTACTATCCAAGCTCAAATTATTGATTTATTAAAAACACTTCAAAAAGAATACGAATTTACAATTATCTTCATCACTCATGATTTGGGCGTTGTTGCAAGTATTGCAACCAACGTTGCAGTAATGTATGCTGGCGAAGTTGTTGAGTATGGAACGGTTGAGGATGTTTTCTATGATCCTCGTCATCCATATACATGGAGTTTATTATCAAGTCTACCTCAATTAGCAGATGACAAGGGGATTCTCTTTTCAATTCCCGGAACGCCTCCATCTTTATACAAACCAATTATTGGCGACGCCTTTGCTCCAAGATCTCAGTATGCTATGAAGATTGATTTTGAAGAAGCTGTTCCAAAATTTGACATTAGCGACAGCCATTGGGCTAAAACATGGTTACTCCATCCGGAGGCTCCAAAAGTTCAAAAACCAGTAGTTATACAAAATTTACATGAGAAAATCTCAAGTAAGCAAATTTATCGGGAGGAAGGAAATGTCTGAGAAGCTAGTTGAAGTCAAAGACTTAGAAATTTCCTTCGGTGAAGGAAAGAAAAAATTTGTTGCTGTTAAAAATGCCAATTTCTTTATTAATCGAGGGGAAACTTTTTCTTTGGTTGGTGAGTCAGGAAGTGGGAAAACAACAATTGGGCGTGCTATCATTGGTTTAAATGATACGAGTTCAGGTGAAATCATTTATGATGGTAAACAAATCAATAAGAAAAAAAGTAATTCAGAACGTGAAGAATTAATTAAAAAGATTCAAATGATCTTTCAAGATCCAGCAGCAAGTTTGAATGAACGTGCAACTGTTGACTATATTATTTCTGAAGGACTATACAATCATAAACTGTTCAAAAGTGAAGAAGAACGTAAAGATAAAATCAAAAACATGATGACAGAAGTTGGACTTTTGTCTGAACATTTAACACGTTATCCTCATGAATTTTCAGGTGGACAACGTCAGCGTATCGGGATTGCGCGTGCTTTAGTTATGGATCCAGAATTTATTATTGCTGATGAGCCTATCTCGGCTCTAGACGTTTCGGTTCGAGCTCAAGTGCTAAATCTTCTAAAACGGATGCAAAGAGAAAAAGGTTTAACTTATCTCTTTATTGCCCATGATTTATCAGTAGTTCGGTTCATATCTGATCGAATCGCAGTTATTCATAAAGGTGTTATTGTAGAAGTAGCTGAAACTGAAGAATTATTTATCAATCCAGTTCATCCATATACTAAATCTCTATTATCCGCTGTACCGATTCCGGATCCAATTTTGGAAAGACAGAAAAAACTTCTTGTCTATAACGTTGATCAGCATGACTATACAGTTGACAAACCAGAAATGGTAGAAATCCAACCAGGTCATTTCGTTTGGGCGAATAAATTAGAAACAGAGAAATATAAAAAGGAAATTGCTGATAGACAGCAGTCCAACTAAAAAAACTCCTTAAAAGGAGTTTTTTTAGTTGGAATTGAAGGTATTGTTTGAATATATTAGATGTTATATTTTTGAAGAAAACACTCAACTTAATATAAAATAATATTATCTAAAATAATATTATATAAGATAATATTGTTTTAGATATTGAAAAAAGTTGGATAATAATGGGAATATTGTTGATTTATTATGAATCAATCACACCTTCCGATATTAAGATCAGCCCCATTGCTATGACAGAAGTTATTTTACAGTAATTCAACCAACGATCGGAAAAAACATTCCATTTTGACTAAGCCAAATAATGTAACTTTCGGAATGTCAAATAAACGACTACTAGCTTTCAATGAAGGTTGATACTATTTGATGAACTTCGGATATGACAGTGTGGGCCGGAATTTAAATAGCTTAGCTGTGGTTTTAGATTAAGGCATACTAAATTTTAGTATTATTTTTACTGATGATACTTTTACTGTAGAAGAGGTCGATGATCGTGAAGTACTTGCATTTAGACAATTAGGTTTTGAACCACCCATATTAATATTAACTAAAGATCAAGAAAAACATCCATGAGTTAATGGATGAGGATGGGTAAGTAGCAAATCAAAGATAAAGATGTGAAGTCTAAAAATGTTATTGGAAATCCTGAAATAATTTAGAAACTCTATTGACAATCCCTTCAAAAGCATATATACTAATAAAGTTGTCAGAAAGCGAGCTAGTAGTCGAAAACAAAAAACGAAAAAGTTTAAAAAAGTTATTGACAAAGGCGTCGTGACCTGATAGAATATAATAGTTGTCTCGTAAGAGATAAGAAGACCTTTGAGAACTGAATAAGACAAAAACCAAACGTGCAGGGTGATATGTTTATGCATATTACCTGTCAATTAAGTAACAAAAAAACAATAAATCTGTCAGCGACAGATAAGAATGAGTTAAACATCAAATTAACATATAAATGAGAGTTTGATCCTGGCTCAGGACGAACGCTGGCGGCGTGCCTAATACATGCAAGTAGAACGCTGAAGACTGGTGCTTGCACTAGTCAGATGAGTTGCGAACGGGTGAGTAACGCGTAGGTAACCTACCTCATAGCGGGGGATAACTATTGGAAACGATAGCTAATACCGCATGACAATTAAGTACTCATGTACTAAATTTAAAAGGAGCAATTGCTTCACTATGAGATGGACCTGCGTTGTATTAGCTAGTTGGTGAGGTAACGGCTCACCAAGGCCACGATACATAGCCGACCTGAGAGGGTGATCGGCCACACTGGGACTGAGACACGGCCCAGACTCCTACGGGAGGCAGCAGTAGGGAATCTTCGGCAATGGGGGCAACCCTGACCGAGCAACGCCGCGTGAGTGAAGAAGGTTTTCGGATCGTAAAGCTCTGTTGTTAGAGAAGAACGGTAATGGGAGTGGAAAATCCATTACGTGACGGTAACTAACCAGAAAGGGACGGCTAACTACGTGCCAGCAGCCGCGGTAATACGTAGGTCTCGAGCGTTGTCCGGATTTATTGGGCGTAAAGCGAGCGCAGGCGGTTATTTAAGTCTGAAGTTAAAGGCCGTGGCTCAACCATGGTTCGCTTTGGAAACTGGATAACTTGAGTGCAGAAGGGGAGAGTGGAATTCCATGTGTAGCGGTGAAATGCGTAGATATATGGAGGAACAACGGTGGCGAAAGCGGCTCTCTGGTCTGTAACTGACGCTGAGGCTCGAAAGCGTGGGGAGCAAACAGGATTAGATACCCTGGTAGTCCACGCCGTAAACGATGAGTGCTAGGTGTTAGGCCCTTTCCGGGGCTTAGTGCCGCAGCTAACGCATTAAGCACTCCGCCTGGGGAGTACGACCGCAAGGTTGAAACTCAAAGGAATTGACGGGGGCCCGCACAAGCGGTGGAGCATGTGGTTTAATTCGAAGCAACGCGAAGAACCTTACCAGGTCTTGACATCCCTCTGACCGTCCTAGAGATAGGACTTTCCTTCGGGACAGAGGTGACAGGTGGTGCATGGTTGTCGTCAGCTCGTGTCGTGAGATGTTGGGTTAAGTCCCGCAACGAGCGCAACCCCTATTGTTAGTTGCCATCATTAAGTTGGGCACTCTAGCGAGACTGCCGGTAATAAACCGGAGGAAGGTGGGGATGACGTCAAATCATCATGCCCCTTATGACCTGGGCTACACACGTGCTACAATGGTTGGTACAACGAGTCGCAAGCCGGTGACGGCAAGCTAATCTCTTAAAGCCAATCTCAGTTCGGATTGTAGGCTGCAACTCGCCTACATGAAGTCGGAATCGCTAGTAATCGCGGATCAGCACGCCGCGGTGAATACGTTCCCGGGCCTTGTACACACCGCCCGTCACACCACGAGAGTTTGTAACACCCGAAGTCGGTGAGGTAACCTATTAGGAGCCAGCCGCCTAAGGTGGGATAGATGATTGGGGTGAAGTCGTAACAAGGTAGCCGTATCGGAAGGTGCGGCTGGATCACCTCCTTTCTAAGGAAATGGAAGCACGTTAGGAAAAGTCTTATTTAGTTTTGAGAGGTCTTATTAAAGTAATGAGATAGAAACACCACTAATAATGTAACAACCAGTTTATTAGTTGGGGCCTTAGCTCAGCTGGGAGAGCGCCTGCTTTGCACGCAGGAGGTCAGCGGTTCGATCCCGCTAGGCTCCATTATCTAGGATACAAAGAGATGTTCGGCTTGCCGAAATTTCTTAAGAAATTAATCTCGTGTTCAACTAGATAAGTAGGATAAAAATCCTAACATAGTCCATTGAAAATTGAATATCTATATCAAATTCCACAATTAAGAAATTAATTGTAGAAAAAAGTAACAAGAAATAAACCGAAAAAAAAGATAAACGCGAACATATTAAAAAAAATTAAAAGAAGGTCGAAAGACTGGAAATAAGGTTAAGTTAATAAGGGCGCACGGTGGATGCCTTGGCACTAGAAGCCGATGAAGGACGTGACTAACGACGAAATGCTTTGGGGAGCTGTAAGTAAGCAAAGATCCAGAGATGTCCGAATGGGGGAACCCGGCATGTAATGCATGTCATCCATGACTGTTAAGGTCATGAGAAGGAAGACGCAGTGAACTGAAACATCTAAGTAGCTGCAGGAAGAGAAAGCAAACGCGATTGCCTTAGTAGCGGCGAGCGAAACGGCAGAAGGGCAAACCGAGGAGTTTACTCCTCGGGGTTGTAGGACTGCGACGTGGGATCAAATACTATAGAAGAATTACCTGGGAAGGTAAGCCAAAGAGAGTAATAGCCTCGTA
Source organism: Streptococcus parauberis NCFD 2020 (assembly GCF_000187935.1). Classification (NCBI taxonomy): domain Bacteria; kingdom Bacillati; phylum Bacillota; class Bacilli; order Lactobacillales; family Streptococcaceae; genus Streptococcus; species Streptococcus parauberis. Next base: position 1,535,628 of record NZ_AEUT02000001.1, on the reverse strand, counting down.
TTTAAAATAGTAAATGACTCTAGCAGTATCCTGAGTACGGCGAGACACGCGAAATCTCGTCGGAATCTGGGAGGACCATCTCCCAACCCTAAATACTCTCTAGTGACCGATAGTGAACCAGTACCGTGAGGGAAAGGTGAAAAGCACCCCGGAAGGGGAGTGAAATAGAACCTGAAACCGTGTGCCTACAACAAGTTCGAGCCCGTTAATGGGTGAGAGCGTGCCTTTTGTAGAATGAACCGGCGAGTTACGATATGATGCGAGGTTAAGTTGAAGAGACGGAGCCGTAGGGAAACCGAGTCTTAATAGGGCGACTTAGTATCATGTTGTAGACCCGAAACCATGTGACCTACCCATGAGCAGGTTGAAGGTGAGGTAAAACTCACTGGAGGACCGAACCAGGGCACGTTGAAAAGTGCTTGGATGACTTGTGGGTAGCGGAGAAATTCCAAACGAACTTGGAGATAGCTGGTTCTCTCCGAAATAGCTTTAGGGCTAGCGTCGATGTTAAGTCTCTTGGAGGTAGAGCACTGTTTGGGTGAGGGGTCCATCCCGGATTACCAATCTCAGATAAACTCCGAATGCCAACGAGATATAATCGGCAGTCAGACTGCGAGTGCTAAGATCCGTAGTCGAAAGGGAACAGCCCAGACCACCAGCTAAGGTCCCAAAATAATTGTTAAGTGGAAAAGGATGTGGGGTTGCACAGACAACTAGGATGTTAGCTTAGAAGCAGCTATTCATTCAAAGAGTGCGTAATAGCTCACTAGTCGAGTGACCCTGCGCCGAAAATGTACCGGGGCTAAAACAATTTACCGAAGCTGTGGATTACCTTTAGAGGTAATGGTAGGAGAGCGTTCTATGTGTGAAGAAGGTATACCGTGAGGAGTGCTGGAACGCATAGAAGTGAGAATGCCGGTATGAGTAGCGAAAGACAGGTGAGAATCCTGTCCACCGTAAGACTAAGGTTTCCAGGGGAAGGCTCGTCCGCCCTGGGTTAGTCGGGACCTAAGGAGAGACCGAAAGGTGTATTCGATGGCCAACAGGTTGATATTCCTGTACTAGTATGTAAAGTGATGGAGGGACGCAGTAGGCTAACTAAAGCGTGCGAATGGAAGAGCACGTTCAAGCAGTGAGGTGTGGTATGAGTCAAATGCTTATACCTAATACATTGAGCTGTGATGAGGAGCGAAATTAAGTAGCGAAGTTAGTGATGTCACACTGCCAAGAAAAGCTTCTAGCGTTTAATTACATACTACCCGTACCGCAAACCGACACAGGTAGTCGAGGCGAGTAGCCTCAGGTGATCGAGAGAACTCTCGTTAAGGAACTCGGCAAAATGACCCCGTAACTTCGGGAGAAGGGGTGCTGGCGTTAGCGTCAGCCGCAGTGAATAGGCCCAAGCAACTGTTTATCAAAAACACAGCTCTCTGCTAAATCGTAAGATGATGTATAGGGGGTGACGCCTGCCCGGTGCTGGAAGGTTAAGAGGAGTGCTTAGCGTAAGCGAAGGTATGAATTGAAGCCCCAGTAAACGGCGGCCGTAACTATAACGGTCCTAAGGTAGCGAAATTCCTTGTCGGGTAAGTTCCGACCCGCACGAAAGGCGTAATGATTTGGGCACTGTCTCAACGAGAGACTCGGTGAAATTTTAGTACCTGTGAAGATGCAGGTTACCCGCGACAGGACGGAAAGACCCCATGGAGCTTTACTGCAGTTTGATATTGAGTATCTGTACCACATGTACAGGATAGGTAGGAGCCATTGAAGACGGGACGCCAGTTTCGTCTGAGGCAATGTTGGGATACTACCCTTGTGTTATGGCTACTCTAACCCAGATAGGTTAACCCTATCGGAGACAGTGTCTGACGGGCAGTTTGACTGGGGCGGTCGCCTCCTAAAAGGTAACGGAGGCGCCCAAAGGTTCCCTCAGATTGGTTGGAAATCAATCGTAGAGTGTAAAGGTATAAGGGAGCTTGACTGCGAGAGTTACAACTCGAGCAGGGACGAAAGTCGGGCTTAGTGATCCGGTGGTTCCGCATGGAAGGGCCATCGCTCAACGGATAAAAGCTACCCTGGGGATAACAGGCTTATCTCCCCCAAGAGTTCACATCGACGGGGAGGTTTGGCACCTCGATGTCGGCTCGTCGCATCCTGGGGCTGTAGTCGGTCCCAAGGGTTGGGCTGTTCGCCCATTAAAGCGGCACGCGAGCTGGGTTCAGAACGTCGTGAGACAGTTCGGTCCCTATCCGTCGCGGGCGTAGGAAATTTGAGAGGATCTGCTCCTAGTACGAGAGGACCAGAGTGGACTTACCGCTGGTGTACCAGTTGTCTTGCCAAAGGCATCGCTGGGTAGCTATGTAGGGAAGGGATAAGCGCTGAAAGCATCTAAGTGCGAAGCCCCCCTCAAGATGAGATTTCCCATGATTTTATATCAGTAAGAGCCCTGAGAGATGATCAGGTAGATAGGTTAGAAGTGGAAGTATAGCGATATATGAAGCGGACTAATACTAATAGCTCGAGGACTTATCCTAAGATAAGTATGAACAAATAGTTTATTGACAGTTTTGGTCAAACTTGTTAGAATATAGATATTCAATTTTGAGTGGACTCAAAGTTAAGTGACGATAGCCTAGGAGATACACCTGTACCCATGCCGAACACAGTAGTTAAGCCCTAGAACGCCTGAAGTAGTTGGGGGTTGCCCCCTGTTAGATACGGAAGTCGCTTAGCATTGATCCGCCATAGCTCAGTTGGTAGTAGCGCATGACTGTTAATCATGATGTCGTAGGTTCGAGTCCTACTGGCGGAGTAAATTGAGATAGGCTAGCCTATCTTTTTTATTGATTGGCTTGCATTTTTAGCGATAAAGGTGTAAGATATTTCTAGGTAATTAAGTAGCACCCTTAGCTCAACTGGATAGAGTACCTGACTACGAATCAGGCGGTTAGAGGTTCGACTCCTCTAGGGTGCATCATAATTTAAACAACATGACATGGATGTCATGTTGTTTTTGTTTTGGTTCCTTTATAATAATTTCAATACTATTATAAGGAGTAAGAATGGATCAATTTGATAAATGTTTTAAAACTGTCAAACCAACTATTTATAAATTTATGCGGTCTTATTATATTCACTTATGGGAAAAGGATGATTGGTTTCAAGAAGGTCGACTCATTTTGCATGATTTACTTCATCGAAATCCAGACTTGTATAAGAATGAGCAACAACTATTAGTATATTTTAAAACTAAATTTTCTTCACACTTAAAGGATGTTATCCGTTTCCAAGAGAGTCAGAAGAGACGATTTAATAGAATGCCATATGAAGAAATTGGAGAAATAGCTCATAAAATTCCAAGTCAAGGATTGGTATTGGATGAGTTTATTGCATACCAATCAATTATTGAACAGATTTCTGGTATTTTAACAAAAGAAGAGCAGTCTCAATTATATGCATTGATGAGAGGCGAAAGGTTTATTGGTAGAAGAGCACTATTAAGAAAAATTAAACCATTTTTTATCGATTTCTTGGATGAATAATATAAATTTTAAAATTTATATTGTTATAACTTAGCCTACGTATAAGCGATAGTTTGATTACTTTTCATTTTAAATATGGTATAATTAAGGTACTAACGACTTTTGGAGAAAAAATGAGTATAGACGATTATAGGCCGACCTATATGGTTGGAGCTGTTTACGATTTAAGAGCAAATGATTTATTAAGAAATGGCATAAATGCTGTATTAGTTGATTTAGATAATACTTTAATTGCATGGAATAATCCAGATGGTACGCCTGAAGTTAGAGCATGGTTGGATGAAATGACGATTGCTGATATAACTGTAGTTGTTGTTTCAAATAATAATTATAAACGTGTTGAACGAGCTGTATCACGCTTTGGTGTTGATTTTATTAGTAGAGCAATGAAACCTTTTGCAAGGGGAATTAACATTGCCATTAAACGTTATGGTTTTGACCGCGATGAAGTTATTATGGTTGGTGATCAGTTAATGACAGATATTCGAGCGAGCCATAGAGCTGGAATTAAATCAGTTTTAGTTAAACCATTAGTAGCTTCTGATGCATGGAATACTAAAATCAACCGTGCACGCGAGAAACGAGTTTTTGCAAAATTAGAAGATAAATATGGAAAATTAACATATAAAAAAGGAATTTAATGGAAGAATTAATTTGTATTGGATGTGGTATAAACATTCAAACTGAAAATAAAGAACAAGCTGGTTATACACCAACTGGAGCACTTAAAAAAGGTCTTGAAACTGGTGAATTGTATTGTCAGCGTTGCTTTAGATTACGACACTATAATGAAATAACAGATGTCAATATTTCTGACGAAGAGTTTTTGAAATTACTTCATGAAGTTGGAGATAGTGATGCTTTAGTCATTAACGTTATTGATATTTTTGATTTTAATGGCTCAGTTATTCCAGGCTTATCACGCTTTGTTTCTGGTAACGATGTTCTTTTGGTTGGTAACAAAAAGGATATTTTGCCTAAATCTGTAAAAGAAGGCAAAGTTACCCAATGGCTGACTGAGAGAGCACATGAAGAGGGGCTAAGACCACTCGATGTAATTTTAACTAGTGCTCAAAATAATAATGCAATAAAAGAATTAATTGAAAAAATTAATCAACTTCGCAAAGGGCGAGATGTCTATGTTGTTGGCGTTACCAATGTTGGTAAATCAACCTTAATTAATGCTATTATTCAGGAAATTACTGGTGACAAGGATATAATTACAACATCTCGATTTCCTGGAACAACCCTTGATAAAATTGAAATTCCACTTGATGATGGGACTTTCATCTTTGATACACCTGGGATTATTCATCGCCATCAAATGGCCCACTTTTTGACTGCTAAAGATCTTAAATATATCAGTCCTAAAAAAGAAATTAAACCAAAGACTTATCAGCTTAATTCCGAACAGACACTATTTTTAGGTGGATTAGGACGTTTTGATTTTATCTCTGGTGATAAGCAGGGCTTTACAGCGTATTTTGATAATAATTTAATGGTTCATAGAACCAAGTTAGAGGGTGCAAGCGAATTTTATCAGAAGCACTTAGGTTTATTATTGACGCCACCAGGACCAGCTGATAAGGAAGATTTTCCTAAGCTAGTGCCACATGAATTCACTATTTCTGACAAGACAGATTTAGTCTTTTCAGGACTAGGCTGGCTAAGAATTAATGGCAGCAAAGATGCTCCCGTAAGAATTGCAGGATGGGCTCCTAAAGGAGTTAGCGTTCTAACCCGCAAAGCGATTATCTAAAGATAATCTAAGAAAAAAGGATATTACATGTTAACAAGTAAACAACGTGCTTTTTTGAAATCAGAAGCACATAGTCTTAAACCAATTGTTCAGATTGGTAAAAATGGCTTAAATAATCAAATTAAAACAAGCATTAGACAAGCACTCGATGCCCGTGAATTAATCAAAGTAACATTGTTACAAAATACTGATGAAGACATTCATGACGTTGCTGAAACTTTAGAAGAAGAAATTGGTTGTGATTCAGTTTTAAAAATTGGTCGCATTATTATCTTGTACAAAGTTTCTGCAAAAAAAGAAAATCGCAAATTGTCAGTCAAAGTTAAAGCAATTCAATAATAGTAAAATATACAGCTGGAGAAGGTATGTCTTTAGAACTCGTTACACCATTTACAAAAGTAGAATTAAAAACAGAAGAAAAAGATACAAATCGCAAACAAGTTGGAATTTTGGGTGGAAATTTCAACCCTATTCATAATGCCCATTTAGTGGTTGCAGATCAAGTTAGACAACAACTAGGTCTTGACCATGTCTTTTTGATGCCTGAATTTAAACCGCCGCATGTTGATACTAAGGAAACGATTGAGGAATCACATCGTCTTAACATGCTTAAATTAGCTATTGAAGAAGTTGATGGGCTAGAGATTGAGACCTGTGAACTTGAGCGTAAAGGGAAATCTTATACTTTTGATACGATGAAAGCCTTAACTGAGCAAAATCCAAATGTTGATTATTACTTTATTATTGGTGCAGATATGGTTGCTTATTTACCAAAATGGTATCGTATTGACGAGCTTGTGGAAATGGTTCAGTTTGTTGGAGTTCAAAGACCAAAATTTAAAGCAGGTACTTCTTATCCAGTTATTTGGGTAGATATTCCGTTAATGGATATTTCTTCAAGTATGATTCGTGACTTTATCAAAAAGGGCCGCAAACCAAATTACTTGCTTCCACAATCAGTATTAACTTATATTGAAAACGAAGGTCTTTACAAATGACATATCAAGCTTATATTCCCTATAAACGTAAGGAATTACTTGAAAAAATTGCTACGCAGATGAGTCCACGGAGATATCAACATGTTCTAGGTGTCGAAAAAGCTGCAAAAGCCTTAGCTAAAAAGAATCAATATGATCCTGAAAAAGCTGGTCTCGCTGCTTTATTACATGATTATGCTAAAGAATGTGATAATCAGGTTTTTATTGATTTAATCAAAAAGTATCAATTAGATCCCGATTTGTTAAATTGGAATAATAATGTATGGCATGGTAAAGTGGGTATCTATAAGATACAAGAAGATTTAGGTTTAAAAGACCCAGAAATCTTACGTGCAATTGAGATTCACACTGTCGGTGCAGCAGAAATGACGCTCTTAGATAAAATTTTATACGTTGCTGATTACATTGAAGAAGGTAGGATTTTCCCATTAGTGAATGATGCACGAATAATTGCAAATGAGAGTCTAGATAAAGCAGTTGCATTTGAAACAGTAAATACTGTTGCTTACTTAGCTAAGAAGTCGGTACCTATTTATCCGCAAACGATTGAAACTTATAATGCATTTTGTCACTATTTGAGGGATTGAAAATGAAAGAAGCATTACTAGTAGTTGATATGCAAAATCAATTGATTGAGGAAGGACCTTATCAATTGATACAAATGGTTGAAGGTATTCAAAAATTACTTGCTAATTTTCGAGAAAGAAAGCAACCAGTTATTTTTGTTAGGCATAATGGTTTAGGGATGCTACTTGGCAGTCGAGATTGGGAAATTTACCCAAGCTTGTCTCCACAAAAAGGTGAAAAAATTATTGATAAAACCTTTAATAGTGCCTTTAAAAAGACTGACTTGAAAGAGTACATCGATAACCAAGCAATTACACAATTGGTAATTGTTGGCATGCAAACTGAGTATTGTATAGATGCAACTGTTAAGTCTGCATTTGATTTGGATATACCTGTTATCCTACCAATTGGCTTAACCTCAACTTTTGATAATTTACTAATGTCGGCTCAAACACTGATTGCCCATTATTCTGATATATGGCAAGGTCGCTTTGCTCAACTACTGTCTCTTGAAGACCTTATAAAATAGAAAGAAATAAACATTTAATGAAAAAAGAAGAACTTTTAGAACTTGCTGCTAAGGCAGCTGACGAAAAACGGGCTGAAGATATTTTAGCATTAGACCTTGAAGGCTTAACTAGCTTAACTGACTATTTCCTAATTGCTAGTGCAACAAACACTCGTCAACTGGAAGCAATTGCTGAAAATATTCGTGAGAAAGTTAAAGAAGCTGGCGGAGAGGCAAGTCATGTTGAAGGTGACAGTGCAACTGGCTGGGTATTGTTAGACTTAAATGATGTTGTTGTTCATATTTTTACAGAAGATCAACGTTTCCATTATAATATTGAAAAACTCTGGCATGAAGCGCCATCAGTTAACTTAGAAAATTTATTAGCATAAAAAAACAGTCAATTCGACTGTTTTTTCAGAATAGAGGATATATGACAATTTATGAAACATTTGCATCAGTTTATGATGCTGTTATGGATGATAGTTTATATGACTTGTGGACCGATTTTACTCTTCGTCACTTGCCGAAGAGTAAAGACCACAAAAAATTATTGGAATTAGCTTGTGGAACAGGTATTCAGTCAATTCGTTTTGCTCAAGCGGGGTTTGATGTCACTGGTTTAGATCTTAGTCAAGATATGTTGGATATTGCAGAAAAAAGATCTAAGACAGCTAAACAAAACATAAAATTCTTACAAGGGAATATGCTTTACTTAAAGCAAGCTGGTAAGTATGATTTTGTAACTTGTTATTCAGATTCAATTTGTTATATGCAAGATGAAGTAGAAGTTGGAGATGTCTTCAAAGAAGTTTATAATGCTTTAAATGAAGGTGGTGTCTTTATCTTTGATGTCCACTCAACATACCAAACGGATACAGTTTTCCCAGGCTATTCTTACCATGAAAATGCTGATGAGTTTGCTATGATATGGGACACCTATGAGGATGATGCTCCCCACTCGGTCGTTCATGAATTAACATTCTTTATTCAGGAAGAGGATGGCACCTTCACTCGTCATGATGAAGTTCATGAAGAACGAACTTATGAAATTTTAACCTATGATATCTTACTTGAACAAGCAGGCTTTAAATCATTTAAAATCTATGCTGATTTTGAAGATAAGGAACCAAATGAAACTAGTAAACGATGGTTTTTTGTAGCACAGAAGTAAAAAATATTTGAATGAGGAGATTTTATGAAAATTGCTTTACTAATTTATCCAGAATTTTCCTTATATGAAATTACTCCATTAACAGCATCATTAGCACTTCAATATAATGAAAAAGTTGATATTATTGCTAGTCAGAAAAAACTGCATAAAAGTGAAGATGGTTTCCAAGTAATGCCTCATTATTCAATTGATGAGATTGACTTAACAACATATGAACTAATTCTTCTAACTGGCACAATGGACCCTTTTTTTGCTGTAAATGATGTTAATTTAATCAATACGCTTTCAAAAATTAGCTTAGAAGATACAGTTGTAGCTTCTATTTCATCCTCTCCATTACTACTTGCAAAAGCAGGGTTATTAGATACTTATAAATTTACAGGTGGAATCTATCGTAACTATTTTAATAGTTTTACTTGGTTGAAAGAAAGTAACTATTTACCTAGACTTTGTACCATTGATAGAAATCTGATAACTGCAATAGGTAGTTCTATGGCTGTTTCTTTATTTACTGATTCAGTCTTAGCTAAATTACATTTCATAAATGAATTTCCTGAACTACCAAGTGAGGAAGTTTCGTTTACTCTAGAACAAAATGATTATGAACAAATGATAGGAGAAGTTCGACGTCTCTATCCAAACATTAATTAACCAAGGAGGTTCTATGGCTATTACAGGCATTGTTGCTGAATTTAATCCTTTCCATTATGGCCATAAGTACCTGCTTGAGCAGGCTGAGGGCCTGAAAATTGTGGCCATGTCGGGCAATTTCGTCCAGCGTGGTGAGCCGGCTATTGTTGATAAGTGGACTCGGGCTCAAATGGCACTGGAAAATGGTGCAGACATTGTTGTTGAGCTCCCTTTTCAAGTGGCTGTTCAGTCGGCTGATTATTTTGCTCAGGGAGCTGTCGACATTCTTACTAAGATGGGTGTAGATACTTTGGCTTTCGGCACAGAAGAAAACCTGGATTATAGTGAGATTGCTAGGGTTTATGAGGAAAAATCTGAGCAGATGACAGCTTTTCTAGCGACGCTAGATGATTCCCTCTCTTACCCTCAGAAAACCCAACTAATGTGGGAAAAGTTTACCGGAATTGATTTTTCTGGTAATACCCCAAATCACATTTTGGCTTTGGCTTACGCAAAGGCTAGCGCGGGGAAAAATTTACGACTACAGCCCATCACAAGGCAGGGCGCCGCATACCATTCCCAAGATAAAAATCAGCTCATGGCCTCCGCAACGGCCATCCGCAAACACATTTCAGACCCAGTATTTTTAAAACAGGCAACGCCCAGCACGGAGTTGATTCTATCCGCACCGCACTTGACTTGGGACAACTATTACCCTCTTTTAAGGTATCAGCTCTTAACGCATTCCGATTTGACCCAGATTCCGCAGGTTAACCAGGAATTGGCCAGTCGCATCAGCTCGGCCATTGCGAGCGCAGCGAACTTGGAAGACCTAGTGGAGCAAGTGGCGACCAAACGCTACACCAAAGCGCGGGTTCGCCGGCTCTTGACCTACATCTTAGTTAATGCTCAGGAAGCGCCTTTGCCGCAAGGAATCCATCTTTTAGGTTTTACGGAAAATGGCCAAGCTCATTTAAAGAGTTTGAAAAAATCAGTCCATTTAATCAGTAAAATCGGTGCCGATCCTTGGGATAAACCAACACAGCAGGCTGATTTGGTCTATCGAATAGGCCATCCTGATCTGCCAGAACAAACTTTCGGGCGAAGCCCCATTAGGATTTTAAAAAATTAACTTGGTTTAGCCAAGTTTTTTTATTTTCTGCTTGACCCTAACCTAAGGTAATGGTTTATACTAGTCTTAAGCTAGCAAAGATGAGAAAGGAGGACAGTATGAAGACTGTTAAAGAAGTCAGTCAATTAACAGGGATTACCATTCGAACCCTGCATCACTATGATAAAATTGGCTTATTAAAGCCAGCAGTCATAAAGGAAAATGGCTATCGTTATTATGATGATGACAATTTGCAAAGATTACAAGAAATTTTACTTTTCAGAGAATTAGAATTTCCTTTAAAGGCCATAGACCAAATCCTCAATCACAGGTCTTATGATCGTCAGCAGGCACTTAAAGATCACATAAAATTATTGGAAATGAAAGAGGCAAAGCTAAAAGAATTATTGGCTTTTGCTAGAGATTTAGAAAAAGGAGTAGCAACAATGACATTTGACGCTTTTAAAGACAAAGAGTATGAAGAGTATCAAACAGAGGTTAAGGAACGCTGGGGTTCAACTCAAGCTTATGCTGAATATGAAGGAAAAAAAGACAAAGTAGATTATCAGGCAGTCAGCCAAGAAATGGCAGCCATTTTTGGACAATTTGGGGCCTTGAAAGACTTGGGTGCAGACCACGAAACGGTACAAACTCAGGTTAAAAGATTGCAAGACTATATCACAAATCATTTTTATACTTGTACAAATGAGATACTAGCTGGCTTAGGTCAAATGTACGTTGGCGACCTACGCTTTAAGGAGAATATTGACCAAATGGGTGGCCCTGGGACAGCTGATTTTGCGTCAGAGGCTATTGCTATTTATTGTCAAAAATAAAAAGTTAATTGAATTTTTCTATATTTTTTTCGAATCATAAAGTATGGACTAGTTGAGAATCTATTCCTTAAACTAAATTCTAAAGGCATTATTCATTCCATGATATAATATCTTGGAAAAAGGAGATTGCTATGACGACAATTGCGATAACAGGTGTAACTGGAAAGCTCGGTGGCTACTTAGCTTCTGAATTAAATCAATTAGGGATAGAAAGCCGTCATTTGGCTAGAAGGCCAGAAAAGGCACAAACATATGCTAATGCGGAGCTTGTTCAGTCTTTCTATGATGAGTCAGATCAAACAATCAAGTCTCTGACTGGGATTGAGGTATTATTCATGGTTTCGGCTCGTGAGAGTTTATCACGACTTGAGGAGCATAAAGCCCTTTTGCGTGCTGCCCAAAAAGCTGGTGTCAAGCATATTATTTACACTTCCTTCATGAATGCAAGGCCTGATGCAACCTTCACCTTGGCTCGTGATCATGCTTGGACGGAGGGTTACATCAAAGAATTGGGCTTTAGCTACACTTTTTTGCGGGATAATTTTTATCAGGATATGTTTTTGGAAATAGCTGAGCAGGCTAGCTTATTAAGAGGCCCAGCAGGGCAAGGAAAAGTCTCTGCCCTACTTCGTTCAGATGTGGCAGCAGTTGCTTTAAGAATCCTCCAAGAACCCGCAAAATGGGAAAATCAGAGCTTGAACTTAACGGGACCGCAAGCCCTATCCCTAGAGGAGATAGCTGCCTTATTGACTCAGTATTTAGGTAAAGAAGTCACTTATTATGATGAAGGGCTTGAAGAAGCTTATGAGTGGCGTAAGCAGTGGCCAGTTGAAGACTGGCAGTATGATGCCTGGGTCTCAACCTATACCGCAATTGCCAAAGATGAATTGTCTTTAGTCTCTAATGACATTGAAAAGGTCTTGGGGAGACCGGCAACTTCTTTGCAAGACTTCTTGAAAAATCGCTAATGAATTTTTTAGCCACTGGCTCCTTATTTTCCATTTTACCAATTGCCCTCAAAGTGCTATAATAATAGAGTTAATGAGACAGCTCTGCTATTTACAAAAAAGAGAGCTTTAAAAAAATACACTTATAACGAGGAGAATCCAATGGGACGTAAATGGGCCAATATTGTTGCCAAAAAAACTGCTAAAGACGGAGCTACTTCAAAAGTTTATGCTAAGTTTGGCGTAGAAATCTATGTTGCTGCTAAGCAAGGAGACCCAGATCCAGAATCAAACTCTGCTCTTAAATTCGTTATCGATCGTGCGAAACAGGCCCAAGTGCCAAAACACGTTATCGATAAAGCTATTGATAAAGCTAAAGGTAACACAGATGAGACCTTCGTTGAAGGCCGTTATGAAGGCTTCGGTCCTAATGGTTCAATGATTATCGTTGATACTTTGACATCAAATGTAAACAGAACGGCTGCTAATGTTCGTACTGCCTACGGTAAAAATGGTGGTAACATGGGTGCTTCAGGATCTGTTGCCTATATGTTTGACAAAAAAGGGGTCATTGTTTTTGCTGGTGACGACGCAGATGCTATCTTCGAATTGCTTTTAGAAGCTGATGTTGAAGTAGATGATGTTGAAGCAGAAGAAGGAACAATTACAGTCTACACTGCACCAACTGATTTACATAAAGGAATTCAAGCCCTTCGTGATTCAGGTATTTCAGAATTCCAAGTGACCGAATTAGAAATGATTCCACAAAGTGAAGTGACACTTGAAGGTGAAGACTTAGAAAAATTTGAAAAATTAGTAGATGCTCTAGAATCTGACGATGATGTGCAAAAAGTTTACCATAACGTTTCAGATTTTTAATGAAACCTTCTCTATTAGAGGATGAGCCAAATGGCTTGTCCACTTTTTTGTTGTGATAAGGAAAGCATATCACAGTGATACCTTATTGGTATTAGTGCTAGTTAATGAATCATGCTAAAATACTACTATTATAACTAAGGAGATTATTTAATGGCTTTAAAAAAAATAGTAGCAGTCAGTGCTTTGGGTTTGGCAACAGTCAGTCTATTAGCAGCATGTGCTAATGATAAAAATGCTAATTCAGATAAAAAAGAAAAAGTGAACTTTGCGACAGTTGGAACAACAGCTCCCTTTTCTTATCAAAAAGATGGGAAATTGACAGGCTATGATATTGAGGTTGCTAAAGCTGTTTTTAAAGATTCTGAAGACTATAAAGTTAACTTTAAGAAAACAGAATGGTCATCTATTTTTACTGGTTTAGATGCTAGCAAATTCCAAATGGGTGCCAACAATATTTCTTATACCAAAGAACGTGCCAATAAGTATCTTTTCTCTTATCCAACAGGAACTACACCTTCAGTTTTAGTCGTTCCTAAAGATAGTAATATTAAATCATATGCTGATATTAAGGGACATTCAACTCAAGTCGTCCAAGGGACTACAACAGCTGCTCAGTTAGAAGACTACAAGAAAAAAGAAGGCGATAAAAGCTTAAACTTGAAATACACTAACGAAAATATTACACAAATTTTAAGTAACTTAAGTCAAGGAAAAGCTGACTTCAAAATTTTTGATGCCCCAACTGTAAATTCAATTATCAAAGAGCAAGGCTTGGATAATTTAAAAACAATTCCCTTGGAAAGTAAGGACCAACCATATATTTACTTCATTTTTGGTCAAGACCAAGAAGAATTGCAAAGCTTTGTTAATAAACGTCTAAAAACTTTAGAAAAAGACGGAACCTTGACTAAGTTAGCAAAAGAATATCTCGGTGGATCATATGCACCTCAGCAAGATCAAATGAAATTACCAAAATAATAATAAATTTCAATTGTGAAGACGATATCAATGTCTTCACATTTTTTTAAAATTTAATATAGTTTTAAACTATATTAAATACTATGTTTTATCTATTTGAAAACTATAACAAAAAAAGGTAGAATAATAACATGCTTAAGAAATGAGGAATAATATAGATGAAATTACATAAAATTATAGGAATTACTGGTATTGCATTACTTTCAACAGTTTTAGTTGCATGTGGCAGTCCCAAAAACGACAAAAATACTATTACAGTTGGCGTAATGACAAAGACTGAATCTGATCAGGCTCGTTGGGATAAGATTGAAGAGCTCTTGAAAAAAGAAAATGTTACGCTCAAGTATAAAGAGTTTACTGATTACAATCAACCTAATAAAGCTGTTGATAATGGTGAGGTAGATATTAATGCTTTCCAACATTATAATTTCTTGTCTAACTGGAATAAAGAAAACAAAGGTGATTTAGTTGCTATTGCCGATACTTATATTAGTCCAATTCATTTATTCTCAGGAACCAATCAAAAAGGTAAAGCTAAGTATTCAAGTATCAAAGATTTACCAAATGGGGCACAAATTGCCATTCCAAATGATGCGACAAATGAATCACGTGCTCTTTATCTCTTAGAATCTGCTGGTTTGATTAAATTAGATGTTTCAGGTGAAAAATTAGCAACAATTGCTAATGTCACAAGTAACAGCAAAAAATTAGATATTAAAGAACTAGATGCTAGTCAAACAGCTCGTTCATTAACATCCGCAGATGCAGCAATTGTTAATAATAGTTTCGCCGTACCTGCTAAAATTGACTTCAAGACATCTCTTTACAAAGAGAAAGTTGATAAAAATACTAAACAGTGGGTTAATATCTTAACTGCTAAAAAAGATTGGAAGAAATCTGATAAAGCAGTAGCTATTAAAAAATTAATCAAAGCTTATCATACAGATGAGGTTAAAAAAGTTGTTGATAAAACATCTGATGGTGTTGATATTACAGTTTGGTAATGGTCAGAAATAAGTGATATTGAAAGGTTGATGACAAAAGTCCCAACCTTTTCTTGATAGGAGGATAGTGATGACAAGTTTAAATAACAATGATATTATTGATCGCTTTTGGCAAGACCAATTAACCCAGTCATATTTTGAAGATTTAAAGAGCCTAATAGCTAGAAAGTCGATATTCGCTCAAGATATAGGACTTATGGAAGTCGCAACCTTTCTAGAATTACTATTTCAAAAGGCTGGTGCTCAGGTTATTTTAGACACAACCTACAAAGCTCCCTTTGTACTAGCAACTTTTACTAGTCCTAAGAAGGATGCCAAAACACTTATTTTTTATAATCACTATGATACTGTCCCAGCTGATGCTGATCAAGAATGGCAAAGTGATCCTTTTGAATTGACTATTCGAGATAATTTTATTTATGGAAGAGGTGTTGATGATGACAAAGGTCACATTATCGCCCGTTTGACGGCTGTTCAAAAGTATTTAGCAGAATATGGGTCGCTGCCAATTAACATAATTTTTATGATGGAAGGTGCTGAGGAATCAGCATCAGTCGACTTAGAGCATTATCTAAAAAAATACCAGTCACAATTGCAAGATTCAGAGCTTTTGATATGGGAGCAGGGAATTCGTAATGAACTCAATCAGCTGGAGGTAACTGGTGGTAATAAAGGAATTGTTACCTTTAATGCAGAGATTAAAAGTGCTAAGTTGGATAGCCACTCCAAATTAGGTGGCAGTATTGAATCTGCTACTTGGTATTTGATTAATGCCTTGACTAGTTTAAGAGGAAATAATGGTCAGATATTAATTGATGGTTTGACTGATACCATTCAAGCACCAAGTCAAAAAGAATTAGAACTTGTTGCACAATATGCATTAGAAGATGAAGATAAGATCAAAGACCTTTACGGCCTACAATTACCTATGTTACAATCAGATAGATTAGAATTTCTGAAGACCTATTATTTTCAGCCTGCCTTAACGATTCAAGGCATTTGGTCTGGCTATTTAGGCCAAGGTGTCAAAACGATTATTCCTTCCCAGGCACAAGCTAAATTAGAAATAAGATTGGTGCCTGGCATGGACCCCAAAGTTGTCTTTAAACAAGTTCAGCATCAACTACAAAAAAATGGTTTCGGTCATGTTGAATTAACTTATACGCTTGGGGAAAAAGGCTACCGCAGTGATTTAAGTCATCCAGCTATTCAACACTTGATTTCTGTTTTAGATAAGCACTATCCAGGAGGGCTAAGCCTTTTGCCAACATCGGCCGGAACTGGACCAATGCATACAGTCTTCGAAGAATTAGCTGTACCTATGGCTTCCTTTGGATTAGGAAGCAAAGATAGTCGAGATCATGCTGGAGATGAAAATATTAGTATTGCAGATTATTATACCCATATTATATTGGTAGAGGAGTTAATTAAAAGTTATGAGTGAAACAATGATTCAACTAGATCATATTGATATTACTTTTGAACAAAAGAATCGAAGAATTGAAGCTGTTAAAGATGTTTCAATTGATATCCAAAAAGGTGATATCTATGGGATTGTTGGTTATTCTGGTGCTGGGAAATCAACACTGGTCCGTGTGATCAACCTCTTACAAAAGCCTACTGCAGGAAGAATTACTATTGATAAGGACCTGACTTTCGATCAGGGCAAAATCCAATTATCATCTCAAGCCCTGCGTGAAAAACGTCGTGAGATTGGAATGATCTTCCAACACTTTAATTTGATGGCTCAAAAAACGGCTAAGGAGAATGTGGCATTTGCACTACGTCATTCAGGCTTAGCCAAAACGGACATTGACAAAAAAGTTGAGGACTTACTGGAATTAGTTGGGTTGGCTGATCGTGCCAACAATTACCCATCACAATTATCAGGTGGGCAAAAACAAAGGGTGGCAATTGCACGTGCTTTGGCTAATGATCCGAAAATTTTAATTTCCGATGAAGCAACTTCAGCACTGGATCCGAAGACGACGAAACAGATTTTGAGTCTCTTACAGGATTTAAATAAGAAGCTGGGCTTAACAATTGTCATGATTACCCACGAGATGCAAATTGTCAAAGATATCTGTAATCGAGTGGCGGTTATGCAAAATGGGCATTTGATTGAAGAAGGAACTGTTCTGGAGATTTTTTCTAATCCCAAAGAGGCCTTAACTCAGGAATTTATCTTAACAGCAACTGGTATAGACGAAGCCTTATTGAAAATAAATCAGCAAGACATCGTCCAAAATCTGCCCCAAAATGCACTCTTGGTCCAGTTAAATTATGTCGGTAGTTCGACTGATGAACCAATTCTCAATCAAATTTACCGTGACTTTGAGGTAACGGCCAACATTTTATATGGGAATATTGAAATTCTTGACCAAACGCCAGTTGGTGAAATGATTCTCGTCTTGGAAGGCAATCAAGACAATATCTTAGCTGCTGAGAAAGCACTCAATGCAGCAGACGTTCAAGTTCAAATTTTAAAAAGGGGAGAATAAATGACTGATCTTTTACAAAATTATTTACCTAATGTTGTTCAATTGGGTTGGTCAGGTGATGCCGGCTGGGGCATGGGTATTTGGAATACCTTATTTATGACCATTATTCCTTTTATTATAGGTGGGACAATTGGACTTTTCCTTGGCCTAATGCTAGTTCTAATGGGGCCTGGTGGGGTTATTGAGAATAAACAAGTGTCTTGGTTTTTGGACAAAGTAACTTCAATTTTCAGAGCAATTCCCTTCATCATTTTAATTGCTATTCTTGCAAGTCTGACTTATTTATTAATGGGGACTATCTTGGGTGCTAAGGCTGCTTTGGTTCCTCTAACCTTTGCGACTTTTCCTTTTTTTGCTCGCCAAGTTCAAGTTGTCTTTTCTGAACTGGACAAAGGGGTTATAGAAGCCGCCCAAGCATCAGGAGCAACTTTCTGGGACATTATTATGGTTTACCTAACTGAAGGCCTACCAGACTTAATCAGAGTCTCTACGGTGACCCTTATCTCACTTGTTGGTGAAACGGCGATGGCCGGGGCAATTGGTGCTGGTGGTCTTGGGAATATAGCTATTTCTTATGGTTATAACCGTTTTAACAATGATGTTACCTGGGTAGCCACTTTGTTAATTTTATTACTGATCTTTTTGATTCAATTCTTAGGCGACAGCTTAACACGTCGTGTCAGCCACAAGTAAAAAAAGTTGACCTTAGTCAACTTTTTTTTACTTGTCTTAAATTTTCTGTTTGTAAGAATTAACTGACAGCAGAGCTATTCATCAAAAATCTAAGAGATTTAGTTAAAATAGCCTAGGTAGTCAAACTTTTCAATGGTATTATCATTTGCGATGGCGACAATGATTGTATCTTTTGATAATGATTTGTTTGGATCAACATTGGGAATTAATTTTTTATCTGGTAAGTGACGGACCCCAATAACATTTAGGTCATAATTTTGACGGACATCGAGTTCTGTAAGGCTTTTCCCAACCCATTTTTTAGGTATATGGAAATTGATCATTGATACCCCCTGTTCTAGATAAATGATATTCTCAATATGATTTTTCATTATATTGGAAGCTAATTGCTTACCAGAGTCGCGTTCTGGTGTAATAACTTTGGTAGCCCCAATGCCTAATAGAACCTCTTCAAAGACTCTATTTTTTGCTTTAGCAATAATCACAGGAACACCTAATTTTTTACAGTTCATAATGGCCAGAACGGATGATTCTAAGTTCTTTCCTGAGGCGATAACTACTGTATCACAGTTATCTATACCCACGCCTAATAAGAATTCTTGGTCTGTCATATCGCCAACGGCAGCTTTTGTCACCAAATCAGCAACCTGATTAACCAGTAATTCATTGCTATCTATGGCAATGACATCTTGATCAAATTCACTTAAGCGTCTAGCCACAGTTCGACCAAATATTCCGAGTCCTAGTACTCCAACGGTTTTTCGTTTATACATAATAATCTCCTTATCCAATTAGAATTTTTGCTTCTGCAAAGTTTACTTTCTTTTCATGACCTTTAATCAAGCTGAGAAGGAAGGTTATTGGGCCAACTCGTCCCATAAACATTAATATCATAATAATGATTTTACCCATTGATGATAATTTTGGTGTGACGTCCATTGATACACCGACTGTACCTATTGCAGAAACTGACTCAAACATTAATGCGATTGGCTCTATTTCTGGTTCAACCCAAATTAATAATAAGAAGCCAATAAATAATACAGTGAAGAAGAAAATAGCAACAGTTGTTGTTTGTTTAATCGTTTTAGTTGAAATAGTCCTAAAATGGTAGGTGACTTTTGAGAGCCCTGAAAATTCAGCTTTGAAAAGTAAAAAAATGATTGCTGCTGTTGTTACCTTGATACCACCAGCAGTACCGCCTGGTGCCCCGCCAATGATCATTTGAAACATATATAAGAAGTTGGTTGGGGCAAGTGCATCTGTATAGGAAATGGTAGCAAAACCGGCAGTACGCATGGTTACAGTTTGGAAAAATGAAATCATAATTTGCTGCAGAAAGTGATAGTTTCCGATTGTTTTAGGATTATCTTTTTCTAAAAACCAAGTAATCAGTGTACCTGCAACAAGGATAATTGTAGTTGTTTGTAATACAAGACGGGTGTGATGTGAGATCTTTCTAAAAAAAGATTTAAAATGGCGTGGACGGTCAGTAAGTGTATTACGAATGATGGTATAGATATCATTCCATACAGTAAAGCCAATCCCACCAGAAATAATTAAGGTGCAGATAACTAAATTTATGGTGGGATTAACAATAAATGCCTTCAAACTACTTGATGAAAAATTATCAAATCCCGCATTACAAAACGCAGAAACGGCTAAAAAAATGCTATTAAAAATGCCGTTCTTCCAACCAAAACGAGGCACAAAGTCGCTAGCTATAATGCAAGCAGCTGTAGTTTCAATAAAAAATGTAAGCTTATAAGCAAAGAAAAGATAGCTTTTCAAACCTATGTTATCTTCTCGGTTTAAGGCGGATTGTAACAGACTACTATTGGCAACATCTAACTTTTTATTGATAAAAAAAGTACTAATTGCAATTAAGGTAACAAGTCCCAAACCACCAATTTGCATTAAAAAGATGGAGATTGTTTGTCCAATCCCATTATAGGCGTCAGCTACAGGGACAACAGAAAGACCTGTCACACAGACCATTGACACTGCTGTAAATAGATGATTAATATATGCAACATCAGGACTGTTAGCATAATGTGAAAAAGGCATTGCTAAAAGAATACTACCAACTAAAATAACAATAGCAAAACTTAATGTTAATCGTTGTGTAATAGACCATGATCTTGGCTTCGTAATTTTCATCATTTCTCCTTTACCAATCAAAACTATCATATCAAAAAAAAGACAAAACTGCATGGAAACTGTCAAGTTTTTGTCTTTCAATTGTTATAATGGTTTTTTGTTTGGTAAACCTGCTTTTCGGGGGTATTTATTTGGAGTTTCTTTTTTCTTCTCTACAATTGTTATATATCTAGAGTCACCATTTGGCAATTGGTAATGTTGGTTTAAGTCGACTTGTGAAAAAAGAGTAGCTAATGCTTTTTTTGCATCACTTAATTCTTGATCAGCTGCTTGTGCTTTCAAAGCAATCAGTTGACCTTTAATTCTTAAGAAGGGAATAGTCAATTCTGATAAGACTTGCATGCGAGCAACTGCTCTGGCCGTTACAATGTCAAACTGTCCTCGAAAATTTTTATCTTGTCCAAAATCTTCTGCTCTGCCATGATAAAAATGAACATTGGTCAAGTTAAGTTTGTCAGCTAACAAATTCAAGAAATTAATTCGTTTATTTAAGGAGTCAATAATCGTCACATCAAGTTCTGGGCAGATGATTTTCATTGGAATACTGGGGAACCCGGCTCCAGCCCCAATATCTAAGAGTTTAATCGGCTGATTAGTGATATGGCCTTGTAAGATTGGAGCAATTGAATCATAAAAGTGTTTTAAATAGACTTCATCAAGATCTGTAATTGCAGTTAAGTTAATTTTTTGATTCCACTCGATAAGTGTTTCAAGATAGGTTTTAAATTGGTCTTTTTGATAATCAGTCAAAAAGATTTGATGGCTTTCTAGAGCCAGGTAAAATTCTTCAGGGGTCATGGTAATCCTCAATATCTCATTTTTACCATTTTACCACAAATTGATTAATAAAAAAATCAAGTAGAATAGCATTTCTTGCCTAATTAGTATCAAAATGATATAAAAGTTGTTATAATAAAATTAAACAATAAAGGAGAATTCAGATGCCAACATTTTTAATAATACTTATCATCGTGGGACTTGTAGCCCTATGGTTAATGACAACATATAATAGTTTAGTGAAAGCTAGAATGCATACAAAAGAAGCTTGGAGTCAAATTGATGTTCAACTAAAACGTCGTAATGATTTAATTCCAAACTTAATCGAGACAGTAAAAGGTTATGCAAACTATGAAGAAAAAACCTTTGAAAAAATTACTAATCTTCGTGCTAAAGTAAATCAAGCCTCAACACCAGCTGAAACAATGGAGGCATCAAATGAATTAACTAAACAAGTTACACAGTTGATTGCCGTTGCTGAAAACTATCCAGATTTAAAAGCAAATCAAAATTTCCTAAAATTACAGGATGAATTGACAAATACTGAAAATAAAATTTCTTATTCACGTCAATTATTCAACAGTACAACAGCAAACTATAATACAAAATTAGAAACATTCCCAAGCAGTTTTGTTGGAAAAATGTTTGGTTTTAAACCAAGTGAATTTTTACAAGTTCCAGAAGCTGAAAAGGAAGTTCCAAAAGTTAATTTTGAATTTTAATATTCGTTACGAATTCAAGAAGGGAGGCTAAATGTTATATCAACAAATTTCACAAAATAAACGACGGACTGTCATTTTAGTTATTGTATTTTTTATCCTCCTGACAGTAATTGGTGCCGCGGCAGGTTATATGTTGTTTGAAAACTATCAGCTAGGAATAGCAATTGCTGTGATTATTGGTTCAATTTATGCTTTTAGTATGATTTTTCAATCAACTGCCGTCGTTATGAGTATGAATAATGCGCGTGAAATAACAGTTGACCAAGCTCCTGAATTTTTTCATATCGTCGAGGATATGGCAATGGTTGCACAGATACCAATGCCAAAGGTTTATATTATTGATGACCCTTCCTTAAATGCATTTGCAACTGGCTCCAGCCCTAAAAACGCTGCAGTAGCAGCGACAAGTGGTTTATTGCAAATTATGAATCGGGAAGAATTAGAAGGGGTTATTGGTCACGAAGTAAGTCATATCCGTAACTATGACATACGAATCTCAACTATAGCAGTTGCATTAGCTTCTGCTATTACCTTAATCTCGTCAATTGGTGGGAGAATGATGTGGTATGGTGGTGGTCGTCGAAGTAGTAATGACCGCGACAGTAACAGCGGATTAGGAATAGTGATGCTTGTTGTTTCGATTTTGTCACTCATACTAGCACCGCTTTTAGCGACCTTAGTCCAACTAGCTATTTCTCGGCAACGAGAATTCTTAGCAGATGCTAGTTCAGTTGAACTAACTCGTAATCCGGAAGGTATGATTAAAGCTCTAGAAAAATTGGATAATTCACAAGCCATGGATAATCCTGTTGATGATGCCAGTGCTGCTTTATATATTAATGAGCCTAGAGATAGAGAAAAAATCTCGTCATTATTTAGTACTCATCCACCAATTGAGGAAAGAATCAATCGATTAAGACACATGTAAAAAAATTGAAATATTTTATTTTTTTAACAAGTGTTTAATTATTGATTATTCTATTTTTTAGTATTCTATTGACAAGGACTAAAATTAATAGTAAAAAAATAATTAGATATTTATTAGGAGAAACAATGTTACAAGTTTCAGAACTCAAAAAAAGACAAGAACCGAAACACTTTGCTGTCAATTTAGAAATTGGTTCAATTTTAAAAGATCGCAACCCAGAAATTATTGATATCAAGGATGTCCTTGCGGAAGGCACAGTTGTTTATGAACAGGGATTGTTTATCTTAGACTATAGTTTAGATTATACAATTATCTTACCTTCTAGCCGTTCAATGAAAGAAGTTAGCTTGACTGAACATCAATTAATTCAGGAGTTGTTCATTGAGGAATCTGAAGTATCAAATAAGAAGGATTTGGTTGAAGAAAATCTTGTTCTTGTACTAAATGAACCGGTTATTAATCTGGAAGAAAGTGTAATTGATAACATATTATTAAACATTCCTTTACAGGTTTTAACAGAAGATGAAAAGTCGTCTGAAGATTTCCCAACTGGACAAAATTGGGAAGTTTTAACAGAAGAACAATATTTGCAACTTAAAGCAGATCAGAAAAAAGAAACTAACCCATTTGCAAGCTTACAAGGGTTGTTTGATGAATAAACCTGTGAATTATGAATAAAACTGAATCTTTAAGATTTTTGTAATTTTCTGTTGAAAAAATGACTTGACTTTGGTATACTCTATACAGTATCTAATCACTTTCTTTAAATTTCTCTTAACACCTTACGTAGAAAGAAGTTAGCGGTGTTTTTTATCAGAAATTTAATGGCAATGTCGTAGAGACGAAAAAAATATAAAAGATGTCCTTTTAAGTTCAAAATCTAATAGAACTTAAAAGATTAAGGATTGGTGTAAATGACGAAGAAAATTTTAATTGTTGAAGACGAAAAGAATCTAGCAAGATTTGTTTCTCTTGAATTACAACATGAAGGCTATGAAGTTAGTGTTGAAGTAAACGGTAGAGAAGGACTTGAAACTGCATTAGAAAAAGATTTTGATTTAATTCTGCTTGACTTAATGCTTCCTGAGATGGATGGTTTTGAAGTTACTCGCCGCTTACAAACAGAAAAAACAACTTATATCATGATGATGACTGCGCGTGATTCAATCATGGATGTTGTTGCAGGTCTTGACCGTGGTGCGGATGACTATATCGTAAAACCTTTTGCGATTGAAGAATTGTTGGCACGTATTCGTGCAATCTTCCGTCGACAAGATATCGAAACTGAGAAGAAAGCGCCAAATCAAGGCGTTTACCGCGATTTAGTGTTAAATCCTCAAAATCGTTCAGTTAATCGTGGAGATGAAGAAATTTCATTAACAAAACGTGAATATGATTTATTAAATATTTTGATGACTAATATGAACCGTGTGATGACTCGTGAAGAGTTATTATCAAGTGTATGGAAGTATGATGAAGCTGTTGAAACAAACGTAGTTGATGTTTATATTCGTTATCTTCGTGGCAAAATTGATATGCCAGGAAGAGAATCTTACATCCAAACAGTTCGTGGAATGGGATATGTAATTCGCGAGAAATAAGATGCAAATAAAAATTCGGAAAACAGGTCAGTATAAGAAATCTTTACCAAAAAGTTTATCTAATTTATTCTTTGTACTATTTTTCTGTATTTTTTCTGCATTTACTTTGATTGCATACTATTCAACAAATTATTTTTTATTGAAAAAAGAAAAACAGGCTGTTAATCAGACTGTTGATATGGTTAGAGTTCGTCTGTCACAGGTGAACTCTAATTTTTCGATTAATAATTTATCAGATGTTTTATATCAAAATAGCAAAGAAAATCTAAAGATTGACAGTTATAGTGGTCAAGAATTAATACGGAGTCGTAGAGATTTAACAAATATTTTAGATTCAAAACAAGATATTTATATCTATAACATTGATAAACGAATGATTTTTACGACTGATGAGGAAGAAAATTCGTTTAATTTAGAAGGTCCCATTAATAAAGTTTTTGAAGATCAGTTACCTGATGAATATCGAGGGCTTTCAATAATTCAGAAAGTTTATTCAAAAGAAACTGGCCATTTGTTAGGATATGTTCAAATCTTTCAAGACTTAGAAAACTATTATATTATTCGAGCACGGCTGTTAATATGGTTGCTTTTTGTTGAATTATTTGGGACAAGTTTGGCTTATTTCATCATATATTTCTCAACAAGACACTTCTTAGAACCCCTGCAAAATTTACATGATGTGATGCGGATGATCTCTGAAAATCCAAATAATTTAGCTCTGCGATCAAACATAAAATCAGGTGATGAAATTGAAGAGCTGTCATCGATTTTTGATACCATGCTAGACAAGGTTGAAAACTATACTAATTTACAGTCTCGCTTTATAAGTGATGTTAGTCATGAGTTACGAACACCAGTGGCAATCATTAAAGGCCATATCGGTCTTTTACAACGGTGGGGTAAAGATGATAGTGAGATTTTAGAAGAAAGTCTGAATGCGACGGCTCATGAAGCTGATCGGATGGCTATTATGATCAATGATATGCTTGATATGATTAGGGTACAAGGTAGTTTTGATGGGCATCAAAATGATATAACTAATCTAGAAAGTTCAATTGAAACAGTCATTGGCAATTTCAAGGTTTTACGTGAAGATTTTATTTTCAATTGGACCAATCCTAAACTTGATTTAGAGGGCAAAATATACAAGAATCATTTTGAACAAGCATTAATGATATTAATTGATAATGCTATTAAGTACTCGCAAAAAGAAAAAGAAATAACAATTGATTTGCGGCTTCAAAGTACCAACCAGGCCATTGTCACAGTTACTGATAAAGGTGAAGGAATTTCGCAAGAGGATTTTGAACATATTTTTGAGCGTTTCTACCGATCTGATAAATCACGCAACAGGACAAGCACGCAAGCCGGACTAGGAATCGGATTATCTATTTTACATCAAATTGTCGAGGGATATAATCTCAGTATGGAGGTTAAGAGTCTGTTACATGAAGGATCGACTTTTATATTATATATTCCACTAGTGGACCCCTTACAATTAATCAATTAGCTAATCTGTAGATTAGCTAATTTTTTCTTTGAGTTGGGTTTCGAGAGTCGTTTATACAAAGGGGAATATTCTTTTTTTTAAGTGAAAAATATGATAGAATAGAGTACTAAATTAATTTGATAGAATTGGGGTGTTTGCGTGCGTTGTCCAAAATGTAATTATAATAAATCTAGTGTCGTTGATAGTAGACAGGCTGAAGATGGCAATACCATCAGACGTCGAAGAGAGTGTGAGAAGTGTCATACACGATTTACTACATTTGAACGACTCGAAGAGCTCCCATTGTTAGTCATCAAAAAAGATGGTACCAGAGAACAATTTTCTAGAGATAAAATTCTGAATGGTGTTGTTCAAAGCGCCCAAAAGCGTCCAGTTTCTAGTACTGATATTGAAAATCTTATTTCAAGAATAGAGCAAAAAGTAAGAGCTGACTATGAGAATGAAGTTTCTAGTACGGCTATTGGTAATTTAGTGATGGAAGAATTGGCAGAATTAGACGAAATTACTTATGTCCGTTTTGCAAGTGTTTATAAAAGCTTTAAAGATGTTGATGAAATTGAAGAATTGCTTCAGCAAATCACTAATCGTGTTCGTGGAAAAAAGAAAAGTAGTGTAAATGATGAAACCCATTGATGAATTTTATTATGTAAAAAATAATAAAATTTTATACAATTCAAATAGTTTAATCCAAGTTTATGCCCCAATTATTGGGAATGATGCTGTTCTCCTATATCAATATTTTATTGAATTTTTTGATGATGCAAGAAGAAGTCATAAATTTTCAGAAATTTTAAATCAACTTCAGTTTGGGATGAGTCGATTTGAAGATGCCATGGTTCTATTGACAGCAATGAATTTGGTCACTTTTTATCAACTCCCAGACGGATATGCGGTTAAATTGCAAACGGCTTTAGATGTGGAAGAGTTTTTATCAAGTCCAGTCTACAAACGCCTCTTAGAACAAAAAATTGGTGATTTAGCAGTCTCAGAAATGCAACCAAGTGTACCTAAGTATGCACAAGATATCTCTAAAAAATTCTCAGATGTTTTTTCTACAGATGTCAAAGGTCAAGTTGCAGCCCCTTCTACCAAAAAACGTCAAGTACAATTTGATTTAGCAAGCTTTAAACGATTGATGACCAGAGATGGTTTGCAGTTTAAAAATGAAAATGAAGCAGTAGTTGGACTCTATAGTTTTTCTGAACAATATGGATTAACTTGGTTTGATACTTATCAAGTTGCCAAGGCGACAGCAATCAACGGGAAAATTTCACCCAGTCGAATGCACTTGAAGCAGTCCCAATCTGCTGTGGCAGACACTGATGCTACATTTTCGGAACCAGAAAAAGTAATCATTACTGCTGCTAAAAATGATACAGCTCTGCAATTCCTGGAAAAAATCAAGAAAGCTCGTCGGGCTACCGTAACCCAAGGTGAGCGTGATTTACTTTTGCAACTAGCTGAAATGAATTTCTTGGATGAGGTAATCAATGTCATGGTCCTTTATACTTTTAACAAGACTAATTCTGCTAACTTGCAAAAAAATTATCTTTTAAAAATCGCAAATGATTTTTCTTATCAGAATATCGCTAGCGCGAATCAGGCCGTTTTGAAGATGCGTAGTTTTGAAGAACGCAAGCAACAAGCGATAAGTAAGGCTAAACCTAAGAAATCAAACGTTCCTGAATGGAGCAATCCAGACTATCAAGAATCAACCAGTCAGGCAGAGCAAGAAGAACTAAATCATTTTAAAGAAGAAGCGTTAGAACGTTTAAAAAATCTCAGAAAAGGTGGTGACTAGATGGAAAAAATTGGTCAAACAATCAATAAAAAAGGTCAACTTGTACGCAACAATGCAAACGAGCTAATTCAAGTGATTTTGGCTGATCCTGAAGTTGCTGAATTTATTTCTAGCCATCAGTTAAGTCAAGATGAAATTAATTTAAGTTTGTCAAAGTTCAATCAATTTTTGGTTGAACGTGCTAAATTCAAAACTGGTGATCCGTCTTATATAGCAAAAGGCTATTCACCGATTTTAGTGATGAATGAAGGTTATGCTGATGTTTCTTATCAAGAGACTAGAGAATTAATTGATGCTAAAACGAAGGCTGCCATCTCTGACAGAATAAATTTAGTCAATCTACCAAAGTCATATCGCAATATTCGCATGTCTGATTTTGATATCAATAATGCTAGTCGAATGAAAGCTTTATCAGAGTTATTGGATTTTGTTGAACAATATCCTTCACCTGACCAAAAGGGACTGTACTTATTTGGTGACATGGGAATTGGGAAATCATATTTGATGGCTGCTATGGCTAGAGAATTATCTGAGCAAAAAGGAATTTCAACTACCTTGCTCCATTTTCCTAGTTTTACAATTGATGTCAAAAATGCTATCTCAACAGGTTCAGTTAAAGAAGAAATTGATGCTGTTAAATCTGTACCCGTTCTAATTTTAGATGATGTTGGTGCAGAACAAGCAACCTCTTGGGTACGTGATGAAATTTTACAAGTTATTTTACAATACCGAATGTTAGAAGATTTACCAACTTTCTTCACATCCAATTATAGTTTCAACGATTTGGAGAAGAAGTGGGCAAATATTAAAGGAAATGATGAAACTTGGCAAGCTAAAAGAGTGATGGAACGCGTACGCTATTTAGCTAAAGAATTCCACCTCGAAGGTGCCAATCGTCGTTAATGAATCTTGTCATAGAAGATGACAAAAGAAGGAGAATCATGGTTTTACCTACAGTTGCCATAGTTGGGCGCCCTAATGTCGGCAAGTCCACATTATTTAATCGAATTGCAGGAGAACGTATTTCTATCGTCGAAGACGTTGAAGGCGTGACACGTGACCGGATTTATACCACTGGTGAGTGGTTAAATAGAAAATTTTCACTAATTGATACAGGTGGGATTGACGATGTCGATGCCCCATTTATGGAACAAATTAAACACCAAGCACAAATTGCTATGGATGAAGCAGACGTTATTGTCTTTGTTGTATCAGGTAAAGAAGGGGTAACTGATGCGGATGAGTATGTATCAAAAATTCTATACCGCACAAATAAACCGGTTATTCTTGCCGTAAATAAAGTCGATAACCCAGAAATGCGTAATGATATTTATGATTTCTACGCTCTTGGCTTAGGCGATCCATACCCAGTTTCATCAGTCCATGGTATTGGTACAGGTGATGTGCTCGATGCCATTGTTGAAAATCTACCAATTGAAGTTACAGAAGAAAATGATGATGTTATTCGTTTTAGTTTAATTGGGCGTCCAAATGTTGGAAAATCAAGTCTAATCAATGCTATACTTGGTGAAGACCGAGTAATTGCCAGCCCAGTTGCGGGGACTACCCGTGATGCTATCGATACATCATTTAAAGATGAAGATGGTCAAGAATTTACAATGATTGATACAGCTGGTATGCGTAAATCAGGTAAGGTCTATGAAAATACTGAAAAGTATTCTGTTATGCGCGCTATGCGCGCCATTGATCGCTCTGATGTCGTATTAATGGTAATCAATGCAGAAGAAGGTATCCGCGAGTATGACAAACGGATAGCTGGTTTTGCTCATGAAGCCGGAAAAGGGATGATCATTGTCGTCAACAAGTGGGATACCCTTGAAAAAGACAATCATACCGTTTCGAAATGGGAAGCTGATATTAGAGACCAATTCCAGTTCCTATCTTACGCACCAATTATCTTTGTTTCAGCAGAAACAGGGCAAAGACTGAATAAATTGCCAGAAATGATCAAACGAATCAGTGATAGTCAAAGTCGCCGTATTCCATCAGCTGTCCTAAATGATGTCATTATGGATGCGATTGCTATTAACCCTACCCCAACAGATAAAGGAAAACGTCTTAAAATTTTCTATGCGACACAAGTTTCCGTTAAACCTCCAACTTTTGTCGTCTTTGTTAATGAAGAAGAGTTAATGCATTTCTCTTATCTACGCTTCTTAGAAAATCAAATTCGTGCCGCCTTTACATTTGAAGGAACACCAATTCACTTAATTGCTCGTAAACGTAAATAAGAGTGGGACAGAAATCGATTAATTCGTAGAAATATGACTTTGTTATATCACCACTTACTCAACTGAACATAAACTCTATAAAAAGAAGCTGAAACTTTTTGTCCCAGTTTCTTTTTTGTTGGAAAAAATATTCTAATTCTCTATTTTATTAGAGAAATTTTTTCTGTTAATGGGTTATTAAGAGGCATTCTCAATAGAATTTTGATATAATTAAGGGATAATGACAGAGGTGGGGTAAAGATGGCGAGATTAATTCCAGGAAGAATTAGAAATCAAGGAATAGCCTTGTATGATCAAGGATTAGTTAAAATTGTTAAAGAAGAAAAAAGCCAAATTGAGGCACAAGTTGATTGTCAAAAAGTTACCTATGGAGTAGATGATGATGCCATAACCTGTCAATGTGATTTTTTTGCGCGGAAAAAATATTGCCAGCATATTGCTGCTCTGGAATACTTTTTGAAAAATGATCCAAACGGGAAAGTTATTTCTGAGCAATTTACCAACCAGTCTGAATCAAAAGAAGAAACCAAAAAAATGACATCCTTTGGTAGTCTATTTTTAGATAATTTAAAAATGAATGAGGATGATACCACAGTCTACCGACTATCGGCAACCGGTAGTCGTAGTCCTTATTCTTCAGAATTTTGGTGGAGTTTAAAGATTAATCGACTTCCTGATGATCGGACTTATGTCATCAGAGATATCCGAGGATTTATTAACTTAATCAAAAAAGAAGGTTTTTATCAGATTGGAAAAAACTATTATGAACAATTATCACTCTTGAAATTCGATCAAGCTAGCCAAGATTTAATCTCATTTTTATGGCGACTAGCTCCTGACTCTGATAAAAGTGATCATAGTTTTGTTTTTCCAAATCACGCCAGACATTTACATCTACCAAGTGGCTTTTTTGAAGAGGGCATATTTTTACTGAGAGATTTATATGAATTCACTTTTGAAGGGGCATATCAGAACTATTCAACTGTTTTTGTTAAACCACTAGACGCAGAGGCTGAATTGTTTAAATTTACAATTGAAGTTCATCGTAAATCAATTGAATTAAAAATCAGTGAAAAGTCAGTTAGTTATTTATTTGATAATGTCTACCTATTACATAATGACACCTTCTATTACAATACTTTAAGACAACAGAAAATGATTTCTGCTCTACGCAGTCTACCAATTGAATCAGATTTGCAAAAGCATATTTACTTTGATTTAGATGACCAAGCTAAATTGGCTGCAAGTCTTTTAGATTTCAAAGAGATTGGTCTAGTAAAGGCACCTAAAAGTTTTGACATTAGAGATTTTGATGTTACTTTTAACTTTGATACCAACAAAAATCAAATTTTGCTTGAACTAGTCTTTGATTATGGTGATTTGCTGGTCTCTGATAAGATGACATTAGATCAATTGCCTTTTGCAAGTAACTATAAAAAAGAAGAAAAAATATACAGAGCAATGAGCTTCTATGATTTTTCTCCTCAGTTTCAGTCCATAAAAGAAATTGAATCACCACATGACTTATATCGATTTTTCACTCAAGCTCTTCCTTATTTTAATAAATTAGGTAAAGTTAATTTATCTGAATCTGTTAGTCAATTGAGATTCTCAGAAGCACCACAAATTGTTATTGAAAGACAACAAGGCGGTTTATTAGATGTCTCATTTGATTTTTCTCAAATTCTTGAAAATGATATTGATGATGCTTTGACGGCATTATTTACCAATAGTCCATATTTTGTAACTGAAAGTGGTAAATTAGTTGTTTTTGATGATCAGACTCAAAAAATCAGTCAATCATTACTTAAACTACGGGCACAACAAAAAGAAAATGGCCACCTACAATTAGACGGAATTGCGGCAGTTCAATTATCACAACTTTTTGAAGGGCAAGAAAACGTCCATTTTTCTCAAGAATTGGAAGAGTTAATTTCTGACTTGAGACATCCAGAGCGTTTAGTTTTACCTGACTTAGCTGTGAATGCTTCAATTAGGGATTACCAATTTCAAGGAATAAAATGGATGACGATGCTTGATAAGTATGGTTTTGGTGGCATTCTAGCAGATGATATGGGATTGGGTAAAACCCTTCAAACAATTGCTTTTTTAAAAAGTAAGTTATCTACTGGCAAAAAGGTTCTGATTCTATCACCTTCAAGTTTACTCTATAATTGGTTAGATGAATTTGAAAAATTTGTGCCTGATTTAGATGTTGTTGTCTCTTATGGGCATAAACAAGTCAGAGACCAACTTATTTCAGAAGAACACCAAGTTACTATTACCTCATACTCATCTTTCAGACAGGACTTTACAAGCTACAAAAATTATAACTATGATTACTTGATTCTTGATGAAGCACAAGTTATAAAGAACTCCCAGACTAAGATTGCTAAAAGTTTACGGGAATTTAATGTTAGTAATTGCTTTGCCTTATCTGGGACACCAATTGAAAATAAACTTCTTGAAATTTGGTCTATCTTTCAAATTGTCCTACCGGGATTGCTTCCCAATAAAAAAGACTTTTTAAAAATGGATGCTAAGCAGGTGTCACGTTATATTAAGCCATTTGTTATGCGTCGTCGTAAGGATGATGTATTACCTGAATTACCAGAACTAATCGAAATGAACTACCAAAACGAAATGTCAGATCAGCAAAAGGCAATTTACTTAGCTCAGTTACGTCAAATGCAAGACAGGATTCGAAATTCTAGTGATGCTGATATTAATCGTCGTAAAATCGAAATTTTGTCAGGTATTACGAGATTGAGACAAATTTGTGATACACCAAGTTTATTTATGGATTATGATGGAGATAGTGGTAAATTAGATAGTTTAAAAACCCTACTTGTTCAAATCAAAGAAAATGGACATCGTGCACTGATTTTTTCACAATTTCGTGGAATGTTAGATATTGCTGAAAAAGAAATGGAAGCTTTAGGTTTGACCCATTATAAAATCACCGGTTCAACTCCGGCTAATGATCGCCAGGAGATGACCAGAGCATTTAATAATGGCTCAAAAGATGCCTTCCTAATTTCCCTTAAAGCAGGTGGTGTCGGATTGAATTTGACGGGGGCTGATACTGTTGTTCTAATTGATTTATGGTGGAATCCTGCTGTCGAAATGCAAGCTATTAGCCGAGCTCATCGACTTGGCCAAAAAGAAAATGTGGAAGTCTTTCGTTTAATCACCAGAGGAACCATTGAAGAAAAAATTCTGGAAATGCAAGAAGGAAAACGGAATTTAGTAACAACAGTTCTTGACGGTAATGAAAGTAGAGCTAGCATGACCATTGAGGAAATTAAAGAAATTTTAGGTCTCGATAGTTATTGAAGTCAGCTTTTCTAATAAAACTGACTTTCGCTAGGGGAATACTTTGAAAAATAGCCCTAATTAGTTTATAATAGTGAATGCTACAGGAAGAAAGAGGACTATAGTATGACTAAGCATCAATTTCCATTGGTTGCCGATGGTCAGCCGATAATCGAAGCAGGTCGTCAAATGTATTTGTATGAAAATACGGACTTGATAACAAACATTCATGGCTACTATCAGGATAAAAATTACGAAGATATCAGACACGAAAATGAACTTGCTTTTGAAAATCAATCAGAGTCGTATCAGGAATCAAACCGTAAGAAAATCATTGACGAAGGTCGTAATTATGCAGAAATGGCACGAAAAAGAGCTAAGCGCGATATTAAAGCAAAACGCCAAGACTATATTGCTAAAGAAATGATCTATTCTCCAAAACCAAAATATAAATCAGAGAAGTCAGCAGTCAGTGGAAAAAATAGTCAAATGACTAGTCATCCTGCGACAGCATTAAGTCATTTGAGTGAAAAGTTAAGCCAGGAATCCTATATCTTAGCTGAAATTTCCACTCATTATAATGAACCAAAAGAAACTAACCAGCCAGTGGCTAAAAAAAATAATTATGATTTTCTGAAGAGAAGCCAGATTTATAATAATGAAGAGGCTCGTATTCATAGAGAGAAAACAATCGCTCAAGAACTGAATCTAACACGTTTAGAAGATGTCAAAAATTAATGGGTTATCTATTAGAAGGAGTTAACATGTCAACAACCTATCATTTTATTGGAATTAAAGGATCTGGAATGAGTGCTTTAGCACTAATGCTACATCAAATGGGCCACAAGGTTCAAGGGAGCGATGTGGAGAAATATTACTTTACACAACGTGGCTTAGAAAAAGCGGGTATTGAAATCCGACCTTTTAGTAAAGATAATTTGAATGGAGATATGGAAGTTATTGCTGGTAATGCCTTCAGAGAAGATAATAACGAAGAAATAGCCTACGCAATTCAAGAAAATATTCCTTTTAAACGATACCATGAGTTTCTTGGTGATTTCATGAAACAATTTACAAGTTTTGGTGTTGCAGGTGCCCATGGCAAAACATCAACAACAGGACTTTTATCACATGTATTGAAAAATATTACTGATACCTCTTATTTGATTGGTGATGGAACTGGTCGTGGATCAGCTAATGCTCAGTACTTTGTTTTTGAATCAGATGAATATGAACGTCATTTCATGCCTTATCATCCTGAATACTCAATCATTACCAATATTGACTTTGACCATCCAGATTACTTTACAGGGATCGAAGATGTTTTTGCTGCCTTCAATGACTATGCTAAACAAGTTAAAAAAGCTTTATTTGTATACGGTGAAGACCCTGAGTTGAAAAAGATTTCTGCTAATGCACCAATTTATTATTATGGTTTTAGTGATGAGGATAACTTTACTGCTTATGATATTCGTCGTACGACAAATGGTTCAGACTTTAAAGTCAAACATGATGGCCAAGAAATTGGTGATTTCCATGTTCCTGCCTATGGTAAACACAATATCTTAAATGCAACAGCTGTTATTGCCAACTTATTTATTGCCGGTTTTGACATGGACTTGGTTGCTAAACACATGGTAAGTTTCAATGGAGTTAAACGTCGTTTCACCGAAAAAATTATCAATGATACAATCATTATTGATGACTTTGCTCACCATCCAACAGAAATTGTGGCAACCATCGATGCAGCTAGACAGAAATACCCAAGTAAAGAAATTGTTGCGATTTTCCAACCTCATACTTTCACAAGGACAATTGCTTTGCTTGATGAGTTTGCACTTGCATTAAATGAAGCAGACAGTGTCTACTTAGCAAAAATCTATGGTTCAGCGCGTGAAGTCGACCACGGTGATGTAAAAGTTGAAGATTTGGAAGTAAAAATAAACAAGCCATCAAAAATTATCACAGTTGAGAATGTTTCACCATTACTTGATCATAACAATGCAGTGTATGTTTTTATGGGAGCTGGTGATATTCAGCTATATGAACGTTCATTCGAAGAACTATTGGCTAACTTAACACACAATAATCAATAAAACTAACCTGCCTAGTGCAGGTTTTCTGTTAGAAGAGGTAGCATATGATTATTAGAAATGTCCGACCTGAAGATTGGGTGAAAATATCAGAAATCGAAGCAAACAATTTTTCCGAACAAGAAGCGTCTACTAAAGAAGTTATCAAAGAACGCTGTCAACTCATTCAAGACACTTTTTTGGTAGCAGAGATAGATGATCAAATTGTAGGATACATCGAAGGACCAGTCGTATCACAACCTATCTTAGAAGATTATCTTTTTCAAGGTGTCAGTAAAAATCCAGTAATTGGTGGCTATATTGCAGTGACCAGCCTATCGATTGATAGTCATCATCAGCAAGAAGGCATAGGGATTGCATTATTAGCAGCTTTAAAAGATTTAGCTATTGCCCAGGAAAGATTAGGTATCATTTTAACTTGTCACGAAGAATTAATTTCTTATTATGAGATGAATGGCTTTACTAGTTTAGGCTTGTCCGACTCAAAACATGGCGGTTCTATATGGTATTTGATGGAGTGGAAAGCTTGAAACTAGCTTAAAATACCTATTTTTATTAAGAATTAGTAACATTGTTAGGAATTAATTGCATTTATAGCTATATTGGGTTATAATTGCGGTTGATTACATTTAGGAGGATCCGCATTGACAGATCACAAAGATGATAAGCAAAAGACTCCATCTAAGATGAGCTTTAAGGAGCAAATTCTTGCAGAGTTGGAAAAAGCTAATCAAATCAGAAAAGAAAAAGAAGAAGAACTGCATCAGCAGGGCTTAAGAGAAGATGAACTTCGACAGAAGGAAATTGAAGTTCAAAAAGCTACTCAAAGAACAGCCGAGCTATATCATGAGTATCAAAAAGAAGCAGAATCTCAAACAGTTAAAGATAGTGAAAGTTTAACAATTGGGGAAACTCAACCCCAAATAGTGCCACTTTCAGCCAATCATCTAGTAGCTGAAGCAATTGAAGTATCTGAAATTGAAAGTATAGAAAGTTTCTCAGAGAATAATAGTCTAGAGGAAGATTCAGGTTCAGAATCCTATGCTGTTTATTCAGAATCTGAAACAAGTCCTTTAGAAAAACAGACTACAAGTGATCGTTCAAACACAAATCAAACTGATTTTTCTGAGAGTCAAGAGGAAAGTCTTGAAAAATCTGACGAGAATTTCAAAGAAGATGAAAGTGATTTATCTAAAACAATTCCTTTTACACCATTAATGGCCAATGATCTCGATCCTACAGGGTTGACTACTGAAAGTCAGGCAACAATCCTTAGCAACGATGATATTGTTCATTATGATCACTCAGAAAATGATAAAGAGACTTTGACCGAAAAGCAAAATGAGACTTCTACTGATGAAGGAGGCCTTGTGAAGAAAAGGGCAAAACGTCAACATGTCAATCGACTAGCAAATAAAATTTCATTAATGATTATTGCTGGTATCCTAGCTCTAATGTTATTAGTTGCTGTAATTGGTACAACTTATGTTTATAGTGCAGTGAACCCGATTGATAAAACTGATAAAAAATATGTTCAAGTTGAAATTCCAGTTGGATCTGGTAATAAATTAATTGGACAAATTCTTGAAGAAAAAGGATTAATCAAAAATAGTACGGTTTTTAATTTCTATACTAAATTTAAAAACTATGGAAACTTCCAAAGTGGCTATTACAATCTTCAAAAGAGCATGTCGATGGGTGAGATTGCTAAGTCCTTGCAAATAGGTGGAACTGCAGAACCAACAAAACCTGTTTTGGGGAAAGTTCTCATTCCAGAAGGTTATTCAATCCGACAAATGGCTAAGGCTATGGAAGATAACGTCAATACTAAGTCGACAAAAGATAAATCACCATTTAGTTCGGAAACCTTCTTAAAAGTAATTTCAGATGATGTTTTTATTAAAGAAATGGTAAAAAAATATCCTCGTCTTTTATCAAGTATTCCTAAAAAATCTGATGCTATTTATCAATTAGAAGGTTATTTATTCCCAGCTACTTACAATTACTATAAAGGTAGTAGTGAGAAGGAAATGATTGACCAAATGTTAGCAACAACTGATGCAAAAATGGCTAATTATTATGATCAGATTGAAAATGATGGTAAAACGGTTAATGAAGTGTTAACACTGGCATCTTTAGTGGAAAAAGAAGGTTCTACGGATGAAGATCGTAGAGATATTGCTAGTGTCTTCTATAATCGTCTGAATAATGGTATGGCTTTACAATCTAATATTGCTATTTTATATGCAATGGGTAAATTAGGAGATAAAACTTCACTTGCTGAAGATGCTTCTATTGACACAACCATTAAATCACCTTATAATATTTACACGAACACAGGTCTTATGCCTGGACCGGTAGATAGTCCTGGGGTATCTGCAATTGAAGCAACTGTAAAACCTGCAAATACAGATTACCTATACTTTGTTGCGAATGTTAAGACTGGTGAAGTGTATTACGCTAAGACTTATGAGCAACATTCCGCGAACGTTGAAAAATACGTCAATAGTCAAATTCAGTAAAATGAGACATGATGCTTAGGCATCATGTTTCTATTTCTGATAACATAACATGAAAAGAGAGAAAAATTATGGCTGAAAAAACTTATCCAATGACACAAGGTGAAAAAGATCAACTTGAACTAGAATTAGAAGAATTAAAATTAGTTCGTCGTCCAGAAGTAGTTGAACGTATAAAAATTGCTCGTTCATATGGTGATTTGTCAGAAAACTCTGAGTATGATGCAGCAAAAGATGAACAAGCTTTCGTTGAAGGTCAAATATCGACTTTGGAAACTAAAATCCGTTTTGCAGAAATCATTAATAGTGATGACGTGGCAAAAGATGAGGTTGCAATTGGAAAAACAGTTGTCGTTAAAGAAGTTGGCACAAATGATAAAGATACATATCATATTGTTGGTGCAGCTGGAGCAGATATCTTCTCAGGTAAAATATCTAATGAGAGCCCAATTGCGCATGCCTTAATTGGTAAAAAGAAAGGTGATATCGTAAAAATCGAAACACCAGCTGCAACTTATGACGTTGAAATTATTAGTGTTGCAAAAACAAAATAAGAGGGTTGCTGAATTTTCAGCGCTTTTTTATTTTACACAAAAAGTTCCACTAATTATTAGTGGAACTTTTTGTGTTGTTATTTACGTTTCTTTTGTTTACCAGCATTACGATTTGTCTTTGTATGGCCAGTATTTGATAAGTTTTTTGAAGTTTGAGGTTTACTTGCAGTCACATCCTTGCGAGGATTGTTT
Source organism: Streptococcus parauberis NCFD 2020 (assembly GCF_000187935.1). NCBI lineage: Bacteria > Bacillati > Bacillota > Bacilli > Lactobacillales > Streptococcaceae > Streptococcus > Streptococcus parauberis. Next base: position 1,497,077 of record NZ_AEUT02000001.1, on the reverse strand, counting down.
GATTTGTATGCTTTTGGAGGGTTATTTTTGTATTCTTCTTCAATTTTTTGACGAAGTTTAGGTTTAATTATGTATGTTGTAATCAATTGTTGAATTATACTGAAGAAACCACCAACTAACCAATAAAGACCAACACCAGCAGGAAGACTCAATGTCATGAATATCATCATGATTGGCATTGTGTACATCATTGTTTTCATTTGAGCACGTTGCTCTTCAGCAACAGCTTGCATTGACAACCATGATTGGAAGAAATAAAGAATAGCAATTATTCCTGTTAAGGCTAAGCTACGGCTTCCTAAGTCAATCCCCATGAAAGTACTTGTTGAAATGCCCTTAGTGTACATAGCTGCAAAGTACATTGCAGAGAAGAAAGGCATTTGGATAAGTAAAGGAAGACATCCCATACCACCAAGCATGTTAATGCCATTTGCTTTTTGAGCTGCCATCAAGTCTGACTGGGCAGCAAATTTTTCTTCTTGTGTGCTTGCATTTTTCATGCGTTGATTAATTGGATCAAAAATTGGTTTTAAGTAAGCCATTTTTTCTGATTGATAGCTTGCTTTCCAAGATTGATACAAACCGAGTGGGAGGATTATTGTTCTAACAATAATGGTTACTATAATAATAGATAAACCAAATCCAAGCCCCATATGGTTAGCGAAGTAGTCGATGAAGTATGACATGGGTTTACCAATTGTATCCCAAATCATCCCTTTTGGATTACCATGAGAATCTCTACCAACACAGCCTGATAAGCTTACTAATACTGACAAGGCAAGTCCTGATAAGAGAATACGATTTAATTTAATTTTCAATGTATTTTTCCTTTAAATTTTAATATACCTATCTATTTTACTTTTTTTCTTTAAATAGCACAATACTTCTGTAGCCTGATTTTTAATTTGACATCTTAAAGTCATGATAATCAGGAGAATTATCCAAAGCAACATCTAAATAAGTCACATTTGACCACCGAGAGGGACCTTTTCTAATTTCTTGAATAAATTTAGCTACCTTACTTGGATCTTCAGATTGGGCTATAATTCCAACCGTACCGTCATCGTTGTTCCAAACCCGCCCATAAATATTGCCCATTTCAAGAGCAAGTGAATAGGTCGAATATCGAAAACCAACTCCTTGTACCTTTCCAGATACCGTCAAACGTACTTTTTTCATAGTAATCCTCCTTATCCACTTATTATAGCATAAGTAAGACTTTTCTTATTTTTTTAGGATTAATTATAGGGTTGATATTCTTATTAGCAATAGTGCCTAGATATGGTATAATATGGGCATGATTATTACTTCAAAAGCAAATCCATTAATTAAACAAACAAAAAAATTATTGACAAAAAAACATCGCAAGGGAAGCTATCTAATTGAAGGCTGGCATTTATTTGATGAAGCCCAAAAAGCACATCAGGAATTTGTCCATATTTTCTTACAAGAAGACATGGCTGATAAGCTGCGCTCTTTAGAAGGTGTCATACTAGTCACTAACGAAGTGCTGAAAGAATTAACGGACTCGCCGAATCCCCAAGGAATTATTGCCGAGATTAAGATGCCATCACCGACAGTCCTTGAAGATATGCAAGGCAAATACCTCTTATTAGAAGATGTTCAAGATCCTGGAAATTTAGGAACATTGATTCGTACAGCAGATGCAGCAGGCTTTACAGGTGTCTTTCTATCTGACAAATCTGCAGATTTATATAACCCAAAAACACTTCGGTCCATGCAAGGATCTCACTTTCATTTACCAGTTTGGAGAGACAATGTCTTGCAGTTTTGTCAACAAGCAAAAGAAGTTGGCGTTCCAGTTATCGCAAGTACCTTATCTGATCAGTCCGTTGATTACCAGTCGATTGAAACACCTGAATCATTTATTTTGGTAATGGGTAATGAAGGGGCTGGTATTAGCAGTCAGATGACTGAAATAGCCGATACTCTAGTTCATATTACGATGCCTGGGCAAGCTGAGAGTTTAAATGTTGCTGTTGCAGCAGGGATACTTATTTTCAGTCTGATTTAAGCTCATATGTTATAATAGTCCCATGAGAGGTGATAGTATATGGACTATAAAAAAGATATAGAATTTATGGAGCTAGTCGGTGAAATGATTGATCATCCTCGATTCCAAAAACTAGAAAAAATCGTGCAGCACCATCATTCAACCCGACTAGAACACTCAATTAATGTCGCATACAGTAGTTTTAAAATGGCCAAAAGATTTGGCTGGGACGCAGCAAGTACAGCTCGTGGAGGTTTACTTCATGACTTCTTTTATTATGACTGGCGTGTAACTAAATTTAATAAAAGTCATGCATGGGTTCATCCAAGAATTGCCATCCGTAATGCCAGAAAATTGACTACACTTAATAAAAAAGAAGAGGATATCATCCTTAAACATATGTGGGGTGCAACAATTGCATTTCCACGTTACAAAGAATCCTATATTGTAACCATGGTCGACAAATATTGGGCTGTCAAAGAAGCTGCAACACCAATACGTAATCGTTGGGTAAATCGTCGCTTCTTTAATAAAAAAGCAATAATTAGAAAGACTTTAAATAGTCATAATCGATAGGAGAGAAAATGAACGAAAATATTATTTATACAGAGACTGACTCAGGTCTCAATCAGTTTTTTGCCAAAATTTATAGTTTAGTCGGTATGGGAATTGGCTTATCAGCTTTTGTTTCCTACTTAATGCTTTATCCCTTTAAAGATAACTTACTAAATATTGTTGCCAATCATCCTTTTGTTTATTATGGAGCAATTATTTTTGAATTGTTATTAGTCTTTTTTGCTAGTGGTGCAGCTCGCAAAAATACACCAGCTGCTTTGCCATTATTCTTAATATATTCTGCTTTAAATGGATTTACTTTGAGCTTTATCATTATGGCTTACACTACATCGACAGTAATGCAGGCTTTTGTCTCATCCGCAGGCGTCTTCTTCGTTATGGCTATGATTGGTGCTCGTATCAAACGTGACCTTTCAGGCATGAGAAAAGCTCTATTTGCTGCTTTGATTGGTATTATCTTGGCCAGTGTGGTAAATATCTTTCTTGGTAGTGGTGCTATGAGTTATATCATTTCTATTATTTCAGTTCTGATTTTCTCTGGCTTAATTGCTGCCGATAATCAAATGATTAAGCAAGTTTATCAATCAACCAATGGTCAAGTCAATGACGGTTGGGCAATTGCTATGGCACTAAGCTTGTACTTAGACTTTATCAACTTATTTATTAGTCTACTTCGTATTTTTGGACGAAATGATTAATTCACATTAATAGTCAGTCGAAATAGACTGGCTATTTTTCTGTCATTCTGTACCAACTTATGTTATACTGTTTCTAATATTTTTGAAGATTCGGAGAATTGCCATGAAAGAACCCTTTGTCAGTAAAGAAACCCTAGAAAAAATTATCACGACCTATCCAACTCCTTTTCATCTTTATGATGAAAAAGGAATCCGAGAAAAAGCGCGAGCTCTTAACAAAGCGTTTTCATGGAACAAAGGTTTTAAAGAGTATTTTGCGGTCAAGGCAACACCCACGCCTGCCATCTTAAAAATATTACAAGAAGAAAATTGTGGCGTTGATTGTGCAACTGATGTTGAACTATTAATGAGTCATGAATTAGGCTTTACAGATGTTATGTTCTCTTCTAACAATACAAAGGCCAGTGAATATCAATATGCTAGACAGATTAATGCGACAATCAATTTAGATTCCTATGATCAAATTGGATTCTTGAAAGCGATAACTAGCCTTCCTGAGACTATTTCACTCCGTTACAATCCAGGTGGTACTTTTACTTTAGGCACAGCGATTATGGACCATCCGCAAGAGTCAAAATTTGGGATGACCAAAGAGCAACTTTTTCAAGGAATTCGTGATCTTAAAGCTGATGGTGTTCAGTCATTTGGAATCCACTCTTTCTTGGCTTCAAATACTGTAACCAATGATTATTATCCAGAATTGGCAAGAGACTTGTTTAACTTAGCTGTAGAAATAAAAGACCAGCTAGGTGTGAAACTTGATTTTATTAATTTATCAGGGGGAATTGGGGTCAACTACAGGCCAGAAGAAAAGGCTAATGATATTGCAGTAATTGGTGAGGGAGTCAGAAAGGTTTATCAGGAAGTTATAGAACCTCATAATTTAGGAGACTTGAAAATTTTCACTGAATTAGGTCGTTTTATGCTTGCACCGCATGGTCATCTCATTACGACTGTTTTACACCGGAAAGAAACCTATAAAAAATATGTGGGTGTAGATGCTTCAGCGGTTAATTTGCTACGTCCGGCAATGTATGGATCTTATCACCATATCACTAATAGTAGTCATCCGCTAGCAGATTTTGAAACTGTTGATGTCGTCGGCTCTTTGTGTGAAAATAATGATAAATTTGCCAAAGACCGTCAGTTGCCAAAGGCTGAAATTGGGGACATTCTGGTTATCCATGATACTGGTGCTCATGGCTTTTCAATGGGCTATCAATATAATGGAAGACTCAGATCAGCTGAGATTCTATTGAAAGAAAATGGAGATACTCGACTTATTAGAAGAGCAGAAACTCCGGAAGATTATTTTGCAACTATTCGAGGTTTTGATTTTTAATAATCATGGTATTTGAATAAGTTTTGAGAAGAAGACTAATTTGTAAAAAGAAGGTAAATTTGATATAATGAGTGGAATAAAAAACTAGGAGAATTTATATACATATGTCTACAGCTATTTGGATTTTATTAATTATTGTTGCCCTTGCAGGTGGTTTATTTGGTGGCGTTTTTCTTGCCCGTAAACAAATTGAAAAAGAACTTGGTGAGCACCCACGTTTGACACCAGAAGCAATCCGTGAAATGATGAGTCAAACAGGACAAAAACCTAGTGAAGCTAAGGTTCAACAAACTTACCGTAACATTGTCAGACAATCTAAAGCAGCTTCAAACAAAGGTAAAAAATAAGAAATTGTAATTAGAATTACTTTCGATTCTAAGAAGAATTTCTGACAAGGAACAGTCATCGATAGTCAAAGTTTGAAATAGCTTTTGTAATTGATTTCATTGTCAACTGTTCAGGGTTCAAAATCAACTCAGTTGGCAAAACCGACTGAGTTTTTTACCGTATTGATTAGGAAGAGACATAATGGATAATAGACCAATTGGATTTCTAGATTCAGGTGTAGGAGGCTTAACAGTCGTTCGGGAACTTAGAAGACAATTACCACATGAAAACATTGTTTATATAGGAGATTCAGCAAGAGCACCTTATGGCCCAAGACCAGCGGAGCAAATTCGTGAATTCACTTGGGACTTAGTTAATTTTTTATTGACCAAAGATGTGAAGATGATTGTATTTGCCTGTAATACTGCAACTGCAGTCGCTTGGGAAGAAGTCAAAGAGGCATTATCAATCCCAGTTCTTGGTGTGATATTACCTGGATCAAGCGCAGCAATCAAATCAACGACAAATCGTAAAGTTGGCGTGATTGGGACGCCAATGACAGTTTCGTCCAATATCTATCAAGAGAAAATTCAACTCTTGGCACCAATGTTAAGCGTGATTAGTTTAGCATGTCCTAAATTTGTCCCCATCGTTGAGTCTAATGAGATTAAGTCGAGTGTAGCTAAAAAGGTTGTTTATGATACGTTGAGCCCATTGGTTGGGAAAGTGGATACACTTGTTTTGGGATGCACACATTACCCATTACTGCGTCCGATTATTCAAAATGTTATGGGGCCAGGAGTGAAATTGATTGATAGTGGGGCAGAATGTGTCCGTGATATCTCTGTTTTATTAAACTATTTTCAAATAAATGCTAATCCAAAAGAAATTGAAAAAAATCATCGTTTTTATACAACAGCTGGTGTTGAAAGTTTTCAAGAAATTGCAACGGACTGGTTAGAAGAGAATGTAAATGTGGAGCATGTAACCTTATGACAAACAAAATTTACCAAATGAAAGATGATGATAACTGGTTTATCGGAAAATGGAATGGCTACAATTCAATTGAATTGCTAGGTGGAGTCCTTGATGAAGATCTAAACAGTCTAAATCAAATGTTAGCCCCATTAAATAATCAAGATTATGATGAAGAAAATTGGCAAGAATTTGGCTATGCGATTACCGTTATTGAAAAAAATTCTGATTATAAATTAGTTTCCTTTGTCTTAAATATGATTAATGAAGAGACTGGACGTCATCTTGTTGCAATCGAAGAAGCAGGGGCGATCATTATTTTAGAAGACGAAACTATTTATGCGATTAAAGTTCCAAGACAAGGCGTCAGTAAACAAGCCTTCTTTGGTAAATCAACACAAAGTTTTGGTGATACTATTTTAATTGCGACACATAACCAAGGCAAAACAAAGGAATTTCGTCAATTATTTGGTAAAATTGGATATAAAGTGGAAGACTTAAGTAACTATCCAGAGTTACCAGAAGTTGAAGAAACAGGTGTTACTTTTGAAGAAAATGCAAGATTAAAAGCTGAAACGATTGCTAACCTAACTGGGAAGATGGTCTTAGCTGATGATTCAGGTTTGAAAGTGGATATTCTTGGTGGATTACCTGGCGTTTGGTCAGCACGATTTTCTGGTCCAGAAGCAACTGATTTAAGTAATAATGCCAAATTATTGCATGAACTAGCAATGGTTTTTGAAAAAAAAGATCGATCAGCACAATTTCACACGACATTAGTTGTGGCTGCACCAGGTAAAGACAGTTTAGTCGTAGAAGCAGATTGGCTAGGCTATATTGCGACAGAACCAAAAGGTCAAGAAGGATTTGGTTATGATCCTCTCTTTATTGTTGGAGAGAGCGACAAACACGCAGCAGAATTATCTGCCGAAGAAAAAAATGAGATTTCACATAGAGGGCAAGCTGTTAAGAAGTTAATGGAGGTATTTCCATCATGGCAGGCAAAACTTTCATAGTTATGAGTGATACTCACGGTGATCGTGGGATTATTGAATCTATAAAAAGCCGTTATTTAGGACAGGTAGACGCCATATTTCATAATGGGGATTCTGAACTTAAAAGTTCAGATAATATATGGCAAGGTATTTACGTTGTAGCCGGAAACTGTGACTATGACCCTGGCTACCCAGAAAAGAATATCATTAAAATTGGTCCATTTACTATTGCACAGACACATGGACATCTATATCATATTAATTTTACATGGGATAAATTAGATTATTTTGCCCAGGAAGCCCAAGCAGACATCTGTCTATATGGGCATTTGCACCGAGCTGATGCTTGGAAGGCAGGGGGAATTATATTTATTAATCCAGGAAGTTTATTACAACCGAGGGGTGAAATTAATGAAAAACTATATGCTTATGTGCAACTCACAGATGATTTGATAAAAGTTGAATACTTTAATCGAAATCATCAACTTTATCCCCTATTAACTAAGGAATTTAATCGATGATTGCAAAAGAATTTGAAAGCTTTTTACTTCAACACCTAGATAGTTATTTGATTCCAGCGGATGATTTAGCTATCTTTATTGATACACATAATTCAGATCATGTCATGCTTTTATTAGTAAGTAATGGCTTCTCTAGAGTACCTGTTTTATCTAAGGATAAAATCTATAAAGGGACAATTAGTATTTCGGATATAATGAATTATCAACGTAAGAAACAATTGACTGACTGGGAAATGAATCAAATTGATATTGGCAAAATGGTTAATACAAAAATTGAACCACTCTCAGTTCATGCAAAGCTAGCAACTATTATGCATCAATTGGTAGAATATCCATTTTTACCAGTTGTCGATGATCAGAAAAAATTTGTTGGTATTATTACAAGAAAATCGATTTTAAAAGCTGTAAATTCTCTTTTACATGATTTTACTGAAGGATATGACATTGTCAAAAAGCATAATTGATCAAATTGACCCATTTCTAAATCAAAAACGTATTGCTGAAAATACTAAACTGTCTTACCGTTATGACTTATTACAATTTATTGAGATTATTGGTGAGCGCCTTTCTCAAGATAAGCTGAAATTATATCAAATGTGTTTAGCCTCTTTAAGTTTATCTGCTAAAAAAAGGAAGTATTCGACAGTTAACCAGTTTTTGTTTTATTTATACCAACAAAAATTTGTTCCAGACTATTACTTTTTAGATGAAAAAATTAGGTTAGAAATAGATTCTAACAGTCCCAAATCAGTGATTAAGTATGAAGCTTTTTACAAAGCTAGTGCTTTTGAACAAGGTCGACTAATCGCACTTCTCATTTTAGAGATGGGCTTACTGCCTAATGAAATTGCTCGGTTAACTGTAAAAGATATTGATTTGTCATTTGAAGTAATTCGTATCAACCAGAATCATCGGGTGAGAGTGCTAACAATTCCCAAACATATAATGCATTCAGTTAAAGAACAACTAAGATTTGAACAGACTTTTTTGTTTGAGCATGGTGGCAAGGCATTTTCAAGGCAGTGGTATTTTAGTCAATTGAAAGGCTACTTGGAGTCGATTGGCTATGGACAACTTTCAGCTCAAGATCTTCGTCAGGAATTTATTTTGAATCAAAAGGAAAAAGGTAAGTCGATGATGGAATTAAGTAAGGAACTTGGCTTGAAAAGTCCAATTACCCTAGAAAAGTATTATAAAAATTAATGGATATTAAATTAAAAGATTTTGAGGGGCCCCTCGATTTATTACTTCACCTTGTTTCTAAATATCAAGTGGATATCTACGACGTGCCAATTGTTGAAGTTATTGAGCAATATTTAGCCTATCTTAATACCCTACAAGCTATGAAATTGGATGTTGCAGGGGAATATATGGTTATGGCCAGTCAACTGATGCTAATAAAGAGTCGTCGGTTGCTGCCGAAAATTGTTGAAGCTGACCCTGAAGAAGATGATCCTGAAATGGACTTGTTAAGCAAAATTGAAGAGTATAGTCGCTTTAAAGAACTGAGTCAAGAATTAGGTAAGCAACATGACAGGCGGGCCAAACTCTACTCGAAAGCAAAGCAAGAGCTGATTTTTGAAGATGCTGTTCTCAATCAAGACCGGAGCATTACAGACCTCTTTTTGGCCTTCTCGAAGATAATGACAGTTAAACAAGAGGAATTTAAAAATAACCATACCGTTATTGACCGCGATGACTTTAGAATTGAAGACCTGATGAACCACTTGGAAGAAAAATTAAAGCAGAAAAGTACAATTAAGCTAGCTAGTGTCTTTCAGGAATGTTCCGGTTTGAATGAAGTGATCACATTATTTTTAGCTACCTTAGAATTAGTGAAGATTCAACATGCCTTTATCCAACAAGAACACAATTTTGGAGAAATTATTTTAAGAAAGGGAAATTAATGACTTATTTGTCTCAAATAGAAGCACTTCTATTTGTTGCTGGTGAAGAAGGATTGAGTATTAGAAACTTAGCAACAATGGTTAATCTAACACCGACAGCCTTGCAACAACAATTAGAAAAATTGTCAGATAAATATAAGAATGATAAAGATTCAAGTTTGTCATTAATAGAATCTGCTAACACTTATAAATTGGTTACTAAAGATGAGTACTGGGAATTGCTTAGAGCTTTTGCGAAAGCGCCGATGAATCAGAGTTTATCAAGAGCTAGCTTGGAAGTCCTATCAATTATTGCATACAAGCAGCCTATTACCAGAATTGAAATTGATGAAATTAGAGGAGTTAATTCTTCTGGGGCTTTAAGTAAGCTATTGGCTTTTGAGTTAATCAAGGAGGCTGGTAAGAAAGAAGTAATTGGTCGTCCCAACCTTTACGTCACATCAGACTATTTCCTTGATTTCATGGGAATTAATGATTTAAATGAATTAATTGATATATCAGAAGTTGATATACAAGAACAAGAAACTGAGCTTTTTCATAATAATGATTAATTGGTTGGTTTGAACGCAATAGAAAAGAGAAAAAATGAGAATTAACAAATTTATCGCCCATGCTGGGGTTGCCAGTAGACGGAAAGCTGAAGAACTAATTAAACAAGGACTAGTTACTATCAATGGTCAAGTCGTTACTGAATTAGCAACGACTGTTAAATCAGGTGATCAAGTAGAAATTGAAGGTAGTCCAATCTACAATGAAGAAAAAGTCTATTATCTTTTAAATAAACCTCGTGGTGTGATTTCTTCCGTTTCAGATGATAAAGGAAGAAAAACCGTAATTGATTTACTACCACAAGTTAAAGAAAGAATTTATCCAGTAGGTCGTCTAGACTGGGATACATCTGGTTTACTTCTTTTAACTAATGATGGTGATTTCACAGACATGATGATTCACCCAAGAAATGAGATTGATAAAGTCTATCTGGCGCGTGTTAAAGGAATTGCTACAAAAGATAACTTGCGTCCATTGACTCGTGGAGTGGTTATTGATGGTAAGAAAACTAAACCAGCTCGTTATAATATCATTCGAGTTGAAGCTGATAAGAATCGCTCGATTGTTGAGTTAACTATTCATGAAGGTCGCAACCACCAAGTTAAGAAAATGTTTGAATCAGTAGGCTTGATTGTTGATAAACTATCTCGGACTCAATTTGGTACGTTAGATTTGACTGGATTACGTCCAGGCGAAGCTCGTCGATTAAATAAGAAAGAAATCAGTCAGTTGCATAATGCAGCAGTAACAAATAACAAATGAAAAAACTATTAATAGCACCAGTGAAAGTCTACCAAAAGTGGATTTCTCCACTCTTTCCACCTTCTTGTCGATACCGTCCCACCTGTTCCACATATATGATTGTGGCGATTGAAAAACATGGTATATTAGGTGTAGTAATGGGGGTTGGACGCATTTTGCGTTGCCATCCATTTGTTGAAGGTGGGAATGATCCTGTCCCTGACTATTTTACTTTAAGACGTAATAAAAATATTTGAAAAAAACAACTTTATAAAGATAAATTGTTGACAATCTTTGATAGAGTGTTATAATAAGTAATAAGTTTTCGTTGATTTAAATCAAACCTGTTATGATTTAAGTTTGCGAAGCACCACAACCACATTGTTTGCTGAGCATGACTCCGAGCAGTGTGGTTTTTTTATGAGTGAAAAGGTAGAATAATATAATGGGAAACAAACTAGAAGACATAGACTATAGAGAAAACAATAGTAGAAACCATGTGGTTTTATTTCAACCACAAATTCCACAAAATACAGGTAATATAGCAAGAACATGTGCGGCAACCAACGCACCCCTTCATATTATCAAACCAATGGGATTTCCAATTGATGATCGAAAGATGAAACGTGCAGGACTAGATTATTGGGATAAATTAGATGTTCGATTCTATGATTCCTTGGATGATTTTTTGGGAAAAGTGGACGGACAAATTCATTTAATCAGTAAATTTGCAGAAAAGGTCTATTCAGATCACAATTATGATGATGGACAAGCCCATTACTTTATTTTTGGTCGAGAAGATAAAGGACTACCCGAAGAATTCATGCGAGAACATTCTGAGAAGGCTTTACGCATCCCAATGAACGATGAACATGTCAGAAGTCTAAATCTATCTAATACGGTTTGTATGATAGTATATGAAGCCTTAAAGCAACAATCATTCCAGGGTCTGGAATTAAGCCATAGATATGAACATGATAAATTGAAGTAGTAATATATAAAAAAGCATCTTTTTTTGAAAAGGTGCTTTTTTATATAAATAAAATTCTAAAATAGAGTCAGTTTGCATATTATTTATAATTTTAATCAAAAGTCTTGCTATATAGTGAGATATTTGCTATTCTATTAGTGTCTTCAGGGCAGGGTGTAATTCCCGACCGGCGGTGACTAGGTAACTAGAAGTCCGCGAGCGAAAGCTGACGTGGTGTGATTCCACGACCGACAGTAAAGTCTGGATGAGAGAAGACCGGGTTTTTTGGCTACTACTTTTTTGGTACCCAAATACGAAGGAACTTCTTTCAATTTGAAAAAATTGGAGGAACTTTTTTATGTCAAAAACACAACGTATGGTAATGATTGCTGCACTTTCAGCGGTATCATTTGTCTTGATGTTTTTTAGCTTTTCAATCATACCAGGAGCTAGTTTCCTAAAGATTGAATTTTCAATTATACCGGTGTTAATTGGTATGGCTTTATTAGATTTAAAGAGTGCTTATGTCATTCTGATTTTGAGATCACTATTGAAGTTATTACTGAATAATAGTGGAGTCAATGATTTTATTGGTTTACCCATGAATATTGTTGCATTAGGATTATTTGTGACTGTGTTTGCCTTGATTTGGAAATCAAAACAAACAGTAAAACAGTACCTTGGAGCTAGTCTTATTGGAACAATTGTTTTAACACTTTCAATGGTCTTATTAAATTACTTTTATGCCATTCGACTTTATGCTAAATTTGCTAATTTTGATATTAGATCTTTTATTGGTATTGGTAAATATATTATGGCAATGGTGGTACCTTTTAATATTGTAGAAAGTATAATATTTGCTATTTCATTTTATTTTGTGTATATTGCTTGTAAACCAATTTTAGAAAGATATACACAATAGATGAAAAATAAGCAACAACATTGGTTAATTGCTTCCTTTGCTTTATTGATATTCGTTATGATTGGCTACATTGTTAAATTTTTCCCGGAAAGTTTAGTCCAGTTTGATCAGACGATTCAATCAGCAGTTAGAGGCAGTTTACCAGAAAATCTAACTGAATTTTTTAAAACCATTACTATCGCCGGTAATGTGATTACACAAATAATGATTGTCATTGTTTCTGTAGTTATTTTAGCATTAAAAAAATGGAAGTCAGAAGCATACTTTATGTTGACTATTGGTATCATTGCAGCCATTTTAATCACAGTATTAAAACTGATTTACCAGCGTGGACGGCCTTCCCTTATTCATATAGTTGTGGCTGATGGCTATTCATTCCCTTCTGGACATGCAATGGGAAGTATGTTGATTTTTGGAACTTTATTGATTATTGCCTATCAAAGGATTAGTAATAAGCCTCTTCAAATGCTAACAGTCGGCTTACTTGGGTTATTAATTCTTATCATAGGGACTTCACGAATCTATCTTGGTGTTCACTATCCAAGTGATGTATTGGGCGGATTTATCCTAGGATTTGGAGTACTCCAGTTTTTATATCCAATATATGATAAAAAACGGTTCGAGTGGCGCTTTCAATCAAAACAAAAATAATGTCTAAACAACTCAATCGAGTTGTTTTTTTCTGTCTATTTAATGCTATAATATGAATATGAAAAAGAGATATCAAACCCTCAATGATTACTATCGACGGATATTTGGAGAAAAGATTTTTAAAGTTCCCATAGATGCTGGTTTTGATTGTCCAAATAGGGATGGAACAGTGGCCCATGGGGGCTGTACATTTTGCACTGTCTCAGGTTCAGGTGATGCCATTGTCGCACCAGATGCACCAATTCGTGAGCAATTTTATAAGGAAATTGATTTTATGCATGCCAAGTGGCCAGAAGTGAAAAAATATCTGGTCTATTTTCAAAATTTCACAAATACTCATGCCCCCTTGGCAACCATTAAAGAACGTTATGAACAAGCTATTTTCGAACCAGGCGTAGTAGGAGTAAATATTGGTACACGACCAGACTGCTTACCAGATGATGTGATTGCTTATCTGGGCGAGCTGGCGGAAACCATGCATGTTACTGTAGAGTTAGGTTTGCAAACAACATATGAAGTAACTTCACAGTTAATAAATCGTGCCCATTCTTACGCTTTATACAAGGAAACAGTTAAGCGCCTTCGCAAATATCCTAAGATTGAGATTGTTTCGCACTTAATTAACGGGCTCCCTGGTGAGACCCATGAGATGATGATTGAAAATGTTCGACGTTGTGTCACTGATAATGAGATTCAAGGGATAAAGCTCCATTTACTCCATCTAATGACAAATACCCGGATGCAACGAGATTACCATCAAGGTAGACTTCAATTAATGTCACAAGAGGACTATATATCTGTTATCTGTGATCAATTGGAGATCATACCAGAGGATATTGTTATCCACCGCATTACTGGCGATGCTCCAAGAGAGATGTTAATTGGTCCCATGTGGAGTTTAAATAAGTGGGAAGTTCTTAATGCAATTGATTTTGAAATGGAAAGAAGAGATTCTTACCAAGGATGTCGTAGTTCAAAAGAACTAAATGACAGGAGGAGAGAAGATGTCTGATACAATTTTAAAAATTGACAAATTATCTAAGTCTTATGGAAGATACTTAGCATTGGATAATTTAAATTTATCAGTTGAAAAAGGCGAAATTTTTGGCTTTTTAGGTTCAAATGGTGCTGGAAAGTCAACGACTATTCGTTGTATTTTGGAATTAATTGGGCATAGAAAAGGGACTATTACGCTTTTCAACAACCGTCATAAAACTATGGAAGATCTATTAGAGCATATTGGATACATGCCATCTGAGGCAATGTTTTACCCAACAATGACTGCTAAACAAGTTATCCGTTTTGCAGCTAAAGCACATGATAAAGATTGTACGAAAGAAGCAGACCGCATATGCAAATTGTTAGATGTACCGATGAACAAACGAATTCAAGATTTATCACTCGGAAATCGTAAAAAGGTCAGCATTGTTTGTGCTTTACAGCACCAGCCAGACTTGTTAATTCTTGATGAACCGACATCTGGTTTAGACCCTCTCATGCAGGAACGATTCTTCCAATTACTCCTGGAAGCCAAAGAGGCTGGAAGGACAACCTTCCTTTCCTCACATGTTTTATCAGAAGTAAAAGACTATTGCGACCGGGTCGGTATTCTCAAAAAAGGAAAACTGTTAGCAGTTGATACTGTAGAAAACTTGATGCGCAGTCAGAAGAAAATTGTCACTACTTGGAAAGATGGCGAATCAAATACCTTCACTTTTGAAGGGAAAGTTGATCAGCTTTTGGCCGACTTGAGCCAATTAAATCCTGATGATGTCTTGATTGAGGAACCTAGTTTAGAAGAACTGTTTATGCATTATTATCAGGAGGATGGCAAATGATTATCAGACATGAATTACGTCAAAACACAAAAAGTCTTTTGATATGGGCCATCACAGTTGGCTTAAGTAGTGCCCTTTGTATCCTGCTCTATGAGAGTGTCGCAGATAGTATGAAGAACATTTCAAATATCTATCAAGATATGGGTGGTGTCTCTAAGGCCTTGGGAATGGACAAAGTCTCTATAGCTTCTCTTGGGGGCTATTATGCGGTAGAAATTGCACTAATCTTTTCATTAGGCGCTGCCATGTATGGTGCTTTACTTGGTGTTTCAATTGTTGCCAAGGAAGAAGAAGCTCACACGGCAGAGTTCCTCTATAGTTTACCTTTGAGCAGACAAAAGGTTCTTAATGGTAAATATGTTGGCATGTTAATTTGCTTAGTTATTTTCAATATTATTGGCATCGGGCTAGAATACCTTGCTTTATGGAAAGTTAATATGGATTTTGATTATGCAGCGTTTTGGCAATACCATGGTCTGGTGCTTTTGTTACAAATTGAAATTGCCAGCCTTTGTTTTATGATTTCTGCTTTTACTAGAAAACGACTTATTGGACTTGGAATGGGAATCGTTCTATTGGCATACTTTATGGATATTATTTGTCGCCTAGTAGAAAAAGTTGACTACCTCAAGTTTGTCACACCATTTTATTTTACTAATGCGACAGATCGCTTTGCTGGTCAAAATTTAGACTGGAAAATGTTGGTTGTTGCTGCAGCAGTGATATTAATTTCATTAGCAATGGCAAGCTTAGTGTATAACCATCGTGATTTAGCAAGTTAGGAAGTAATAGTGAAAAAACCAATTCAATTATCACATGAATTTTTAAAAGAAGTTTTAACCCAAGATAGTTTGTTTGTTGATGCGACAATGGGAAATGGTAATGATACGCTTTATTTTGCACCCTTGGTAAAAGAAGTCATTGCCTTTGATATCCAAGAAGAAGCCCTTTTAGCGACTAGAAAAAAATTAGATGCTATTCATGTAAATAATGTTCAACTAATTCTTGATGGTCATCAACATGTGGATAAGTATACGGATAAGATTGATGGAGCGATTTTTAACCTTGGTTATTTACCAAGTGCAAATAAAGATTTAGTGACTAAACCAGATACAACAATACTAGCGCTTGAAAAAATTATAGAACGTTTAGTCGTCGGTGGTCGGATAGCAATTATGGTTTATTATGGCCATGAAGGTGGTCAAGAAGAGCGCAAAGCTTTGATGGCCTACCTGTCCAAATTGAATCAAAAAGAAATAACCGTGATGACTTATCAGGCGATTAATCAAGTCAATAATCCTCCATATCTGGTTATGATTGAAAAAAATAATTAGAAGTTAGCTTTGGCTAGCTTCTTTTTTTGTAGAGATATTTACTGAAAAATATATATATGAGTTTTTACGGAAAATTTTAGGATAATAAAAACAAAATAAATGCCAAGTAGTAAATATGTGCTATAATGAATGTACTATATATATTTTTAGGAGTTATTATTAATGGAAGACCCTGTGAGTCAGCCCTTATATTTACAAATTTTATTACTACTTGCCTTGACCTTATTAAATGCCTTTTTCTCAGCAAGTGAGATGGCTTTAGTTTCTCTTAACCGCTCGCGTGTTGAACAAAAAGCAGCAGACGGTGACAAACGATACATTCGCTTATTGACAGTTTTAGACCAACCAAATAATTTCTTATCAACCATTCAGGTTGGTATTACCTTTATTGGTCTCTTATCTGGGGCAAGCTTATCTGCTTCGCTTGGAAAAGTATTTTCACAATGGATGGGTGGTTCTGAAACAGCCCAGACAGCAGGAAGTGTTATTTCACTTGTTTTCTTAACCTATATCTCGATTGTGCTTGGTGAACTTTATCCAAAACGGATTGCCATGAATTTAAAAGATAAATTGGCAGTTATTTCTGCACCCGTGATTATTGTCTTAGGAAAAATGGTTAGTCCTTTCGTTTGGTTTTTATCAGCTTCGACTAATTTACTTAGTCGCATAACACCAATGACCTTTGATGACGCTGATGAACAAATGACGCGTGATGAAATAGAGTACATGCTTTCAAATAGTGAAGCAACTCTAGATGCTGAAGAAATTGAAATGCTACAAGGAATTTTCTCTCTTGATCAATTGATGGCGCGTGAAGTCATGGTCCCACGGACTGACGCATTTATGATTGATGTCAATGACGATGCAATGGAAAATATTAAAGAAATACTGAGTCAAAATTTTTCAAGGATTCCTGTTTATGATGATGACAAGGATAAAGTCATTGGCTTAGTTCATACCAAACGTCTGCTTGAAGCTGGCTTTAAAAACGGATTTGAGAATATACATATGAAACGTATTCTCCAAGAACCACTTTTTGTTCCAGAAACAATTTTTGTTGATGATCTTTTGAGACAATTTCGAAATACGCAAAATCAAATGGCTATTCTTTTAGATGAATATGGTGGAGTTGCTGGTTTAGTAACTTTAGAAGATTTGTTAGAAGAAATTGTTGGTGAAATTGATGATGAGTCAGATAAGGCTGAAAAGTTTGTTCATGATATCGGTGATAGAACTTATATTGTCGTTGGGACAATGACTTTGAATGATTTTAATGAATTCTTTGAAACAGAACTTGAAAGTGATGATGTGGATACCATTGCTGGTTTCTATATAACAGGAATTGGAAATATTCCAAGTCAAGAAGAAAAAGAAACTTATGAGTGTGAAAGTAACGGTAAACACTTAATTCTGATCAATGATAAGGTTAAAGATGGCCGTATTACTAAGCTAAAATTAATTGTTTCTAATATAGAACAGAATATTGACGAAGACTAGGCTATGGCCTAGTCTTTTTGGCTAAAAATGATATAATGAAATTGTTAACCGTTTTCATGAAAAGGAGTAAAAATGACAATTATAGATTATGGTCAAGTAACTGGTATGATACATTCTACAGAGAGCTTTGGGTCAGTTGATGGACCTGGAATTCGTTTTATTATTTTTATGCAAGGCTGTAAAATGCGTTGTCAGTATTGCCATAATCCTGATACTTGGGAGATGGAAACGAATAAATCACAAGAACGGACTGTTAAAGATGTCTTAAATGAAGCTTTGCAATATAAACATTTTTGGGGTAAAAACGGAGGGATTACCGTCTCTGGTGGTGAAGCCATGCTTCAAATTGATTTTATTACTGCCCTCTTCACGGAAGCAAAAGCTTTAGGTATTCATACGACGCTTGATACCTGTGGATTTGCCTATCGTGCAACACCTGAATACCATGAAAAATTAGATACTTTATTAGCTGTAACTGACTTAATTTTACTGGATCTTAAAGAAATTGATGAAGAACAGCATAAAATTGTTACCAGACAACCAAACAAAAATATCTTATTATTTGCCCAGTACTTGTCAGAAAAAGGGATTCCAGTCTGGATTAGACACGTTTTAGTGCCCGGTCTGACAGATATTGATGACCACTTAGAACGATTGGGTGCATTTGTAGCCACATTGAAAAATGTTGATAAATTCGAAATCCTACCATACCATACAATGGGAGAATTTAAATGGCGTGAACTTGGTATCCCTTATCAATTGGAAGGCGTCAAACCACCAACAAGAGAACGTGTTCAACATGCCAAAGAAGTGATGAAAACTGAGACATATACTGAATATCTCAATCGTGTTCATCAAAGTTAATGAGATTAGCAAATTTGCTAGTCTTTTTCTTGTTTTGTAAGGCTTTAAAGAAGGATACTTTGATTTTGAAAGGTAAATTTGCTAAAATAGAGTGAATAAATAGAATGAGGTATAAACATGTCTAAAATTTTTGTTTTTGGTCACCAAAATCCAGACTCTGATGCCATTGGTTCATCGTATGCATTTGCTTATTTAGCAAAACAAGCTTATGGTTTAGATACTGAAGTAGTCGCTTTAGGTCAACCAAACGAAGAAACTGCTTTTGCTCTTGATTACTTCTCAGTTACAGCACCACGTGTTGTGGAATCAGCTAAATCTGAAGGAGTGGATACGGTTATCCTAACAGACCATAACGAATTCCAACAATCTATCTCAGATATCCAAGAATTAAACATTTATGGCGTTGTTGACCACCACCGTGTAGCCAACTTTGAAACAGCTAACCCTTTATTTATGCGTGTAGAACCAGTTGGATCAGCATCATCAATTGTTTATCGTATGTTTAAAGAAAACAATCTTGAAGTACCAAAAGAAATTGCTGGGCTTATGCTTTCAGGCTTGATTTCAGATACACTTTTACTTAAATCACCAACAACTCATATGACAGACCCTAAATTGGCTGAAGAATTGGCAGAGCTTGCAGGTGTTAATTTAGAAGAGTACGGAATGGCCCTTCTTAAAGCAGGAACTAACCTCTCAAGTAAAACAGAAGAAGAATTAATTGACATCGACGCAAAAACATTTGAATTGAATGGTAATGCTGTTCGTGTCGCACAAGTTAACACTGTTGATATCAATGAAGTTCTAGAACGTCAAGATGCCATTGAAGCTGCAATCAAAACTGCAATTGCAACTGAAGGTTATTCAGACTTCGTGCTTATGATTACAGATATTGTTAATTCAAATTCAGAAATTTTAGCAATTGGTAGCAATATGGATAAAGTAGAAGCAGCATTTAAATTCACTCTTGAAAATAA
This sequence comes from Streptococcus parauberis NCFD 2020, assembly GCF_000187935.1. NCBI lineage: Bacteria > Bacillati > Bacillota > Bacilli > Lactobacillales > Streptococcaceae > Streptococcus > Streptococcus parauberis. The sequence continues at coordinate 1,477,379 of NZ_AEUT02000001.1, read as the reverse complement.
CCATGCTTTCTTAGCTGGTGCTGTATCACGTAAAAAACAAGTTGTACCTCAATTAACAGAGAGCTTCGGTATTTAATGTCATATATTGTAAATTTTAAAGAAGTTGAAACAACTTTATTAGAGGATTCTCCAGTAAAAGAAGTTTTAGCTGGTCTTCGCGCAAACGAAGCACGTTATTTCTGGAATAAATATAAGATTGACTATGAAGTCTTTACACCAGAAGAAAAACCAGAAATCCTCCCTTTCATTGAAAAAGTACTGGAAGAACGTGACATGGTTTTCCCCTATAAAGCACTTTGTGTTTCACAGATGGAAGTTGATGGTATTTTATGGTCACATGTCTATTATGTCAATGGACTTGCAGTAAATGTCTTATATACACTTGCTGAAGGTGGCAAACGCGCAGTTGGGTTTAAATTATCCAACGGCATTGACATTCCAAAAGAATTTGAGGGCAAATTTAAATTTGCCCGCCAACGTTCAAAATTAGCCGGTGAAATTCGTGGAACATTCTTTGTCGTCAAAAAAGAATACTTGTAAGAAGAAGGAGCAATCCTTCTTTTTTTGCTATAATAAGAACATGATTAAAATAATAAATCCGGATAAATTAACAGGCCAGCCATTTTTTAAAGAACTAATTAATTATTTGGCTGAAAATAATGATGTCATTTTAAGACAAATCAAAAAAGACTTTCCAGACCAAAAAAACTTGGATCGACACATAGAAGATTATATACAGGCTGGTTATATCGTAAGAGCTGACAAACGCTATCACTTGGCTTTGCCAATGCTTGAATCACTTGATAAACTACAATTAGATCAAATGGTTTTTATTGATGATTGCTCTGCTATTTACCAAGCCTTACAAGAGCTGCGCTTTGAAACCAAGCTAATAAATGAAACCAATGCTTGTGTTATCATAGAATCAACGGACTTTGAACGCCAGCAGTTGACCTTGTCTAATTATTTCTACAAGTTAAGTCATAAATATTCCTTATCTGACTCACAATTATCCCTTTATGAGCTAATTGGTGATGTAAATCAAAATTATGCCATGAAGTATGTGTCGACATTTCTTCTGAAGTTTACCCGTCGTCCAGTGGTCAAACAAAAAGTTGATGATATTTTTTGTCAAAGTTTGGTATTATTGGGTTATATTCAAATAGTTGGGGAAAATGCCTATGGTCTCCAAATGGCAGTTGATAGTGACCAACTAACTTTTATAGCAAAAAAAGCTTAGACACCATTGTCTAAGCTTTTATTTTGATTTTGACATCAGATAAAGGAAATAGGGTGCTCCAATAATTGAAATAACAATTCCTGTTGGGATATTAGTGCCAACTAAGAAAACGCGCACCAAGGTATCTGACAGGAGGAGAAAAATCATTCCAAGTAAAGCTGCAAAAGGTAATTTTAGGCGATGGTCTGCTCCGACAAATTGACTTGCAATATGTCCACAAATCAGTCCAACAAAGGAAATGTTCCCAAGTAATAAGACACTTAAGGCTGCTAAACTTGTTGAAAGGATAAGCGTAATTAACCTTTCTTTTTTTAGTGATAAACCTAGAGATGTCGCCGTTTCTTCATTAAAACTCAAAATATTTAGAGGATAACTGTGCCAGAAAGCTAAGGCTAGTAAAATAATCATGACTGGCAGGACCAAACTTAGACTTTTCCAATCATCACCAATAATTTGTCCACTTAGCCAACTAATAATATAATCAAGTTTAAAGGGGTTAACACGTCCTGTAATGGCAATCATCAGACTAGAAAGCATTAGTGACAAACCTACTCCGGTAATAATCAGTGTTTGACTTTTGAGACGACCAGTAGGACTTAAGGACATCCAATATACAAGGGCGACAGTTAGTAGGGCACTAGATATTACAATTAAGGGGAGAAAGGTCATGAGACCGGGCACTTCACCTGCATATACCGTTACCAAAGCTATTGCTAAGCCAGCCCCAGCATTGATGCCCAGGATACCAGAATCGGCTAATGGATTCTTACTGAGTGTCTGGAGTAATAGGCCCGAGATGGCCAAACTGGCACCGCCAAAGATGGCAGCTAAAATACGGGGTAGTCGAATGCTTGTAATAATAAAGGTCGTTGAAGCGTCAGCTTTTCCCATTAAAGACTTAAGGACAGCCAGAAGAGACATTTGAGAATCGCCAAAGGATAAGCTTAGGAAAAATAAGAAAGCGAGGAAGCTGATCAGAATAGCTAGAGAAAATGCAAATTTTTGTTTAGTCATCAATTTTCCGCCTTTCTAACCAGCCATAATAAAACTGGGAATCCGAGTAGACTCACCACAGCTGTTATAGGTGTTTCATAGGGTGGATTAATGACGCGACAAAGCAAGTCGACCCAGACGATAAAAGCTGCTCCTAGGATACCGATAATTGGTAAGGACTGCTTGTAATTGTGAGGGATGAAAGCTTTAGTGAGATGGGGTACAATCAGTCCGACAAAGGCTATATTACCAGCTAAAGAAACGGAAGTTGATGAGAGTACAAGGACTAAAGCTAAGAATAGTAGGGTTAGAGTAAAAGTTGATTGACCTAATGATTTTGCTTTTTCTTCTGCTAAACTCAAAATACTTAATTGATAAGCAAAGACTTGCAGAATAATGAGGGCTAGGATAATCACTGGTCCGACCATAGTAACCATTTTCCAATTGACGCCAACCAAGCCACCTGCTTGCCAGCCAATAATGGCGGTTGCTAAGTGAAAATAGTTAATCAACGCTTGTCCGATGGCTGAAAGGAGCATGGCTACCATTGCCCCAGATAAGATAAGGCGCATTTGCTGATACCCTCGGCCTTTTTGATAGGAAAGGCCAAAGACTAATAGGCATGCAAGTGTAGAGCCAACCATAGAAATTACAATAATTAAGGAATAGTGAAGCTGGGGCCAAATGGTATAGGCAATAGCCAGAGCTAAGGCAGCACCAGCATTAATTCCTAAAAGTCCAGGATCAGCAATTGGATTTCTGGTCACAGCTTGCATAATAGATCCAGATAACGATAAAGCAGTACCAACTAAGATAGCCGCAACAATTCTTGGTAAGCGAACATCAACCAGTATTGTTCTGATTTTCGATGGCTGACTAGATTTTAAGGCTATGAGTAATTCTTGAAATGAAAATGATTTTGCCCCATAGATTAAACTGAAATAGATTCCAATAAGTAGGATAAGGCAACTTATGAAAAGAATAAGCCAAAAATTTCTTGGCTTATTCTTAACTTTATCTTTTGTTTGTCCAAATAACATGGATTGTATAGTCCTTTTATTTTTGTGCCAAAATTGCCTCTTTGAGTGTTTTTAATTCATACTCTAAGGAAATTGGATCAGTGAAGTAGAAGGTATTTGCATTGACTTTAATGACATGCTTATTCTTTACAGCTGGAATATCTTTCCATAACTGGCTTTCATATAAAGCAGCGCCAGTTTTGTCATCCTCGGCAGCAACGACAACATAATCTCCAATGTAATCAGGCAAGACTTCTTGTGAGAGTGAAAGATAGCCTTTTGGAAAGACCTCTTTTTCTACCTTTTCTGGTGCATCATAGTGGAAGGCCTGATGGATAATTTCACCGCCTCGGCCCCAATCTTTACCAAACAAATAAATATCTTTTTGATAAAGTCCCATAATGGTGAAGGTTGCTTTGTCTCCGGTGACAGCTTTGACTTTCTTCTCAAATTGTGCGGTATCTTTATTCCATTTTTTTAACCAAGCTTCTGTTTTATCTTCTTGATTAAAGACTTTTCCAAAATCTGAAAAAACTTGGAGATAGTCATGTTTACGGTATTGAACGCATAAAGTTGGTGCGATTTTTGCTAATTGAGGCAAATTCTCTTCAGTTGAACCAGCCACAATTAAATCTGGTTTTAAGGCAGCAATACTTTCTAAATCCGCTGCCGAAACAATCTTCGCATCTTTTAAAGCATCTTTTAGGAGTGGATTCTTTTGATCATAAGTTGTTGCTCCTACTAAATGCAAATCTAATTTTGCAAGATAGCCTGTATAAGTTGAAGTTAAACTAACGACACGCTTTGGATGTTCTGGTATCGTTCCTTTATATGTGAAGCCTGTTATTTTAGGCATTTTAGATGGTTTTATAGTTGTTTTTTTTGGAGAATTGCTTGCGCAAGCAACCAAGATAAAAACAGATAAAGCTAAAGTAAGCAGTGACAGTATTTTTTTCATGAATTCTATTCTCCTAGAATAAATTTATAGTAAATCATAACTCAATAAAGTTGGGCAATGATGTTTAGGGTCTTCAATAATATCCGCTTGAATATTAAAGATATCTTTAATAATTGCAGGTGACATCACTTCAGTGACGGTTCCTTGGTATTGAATTTGACCATTTTTCATAGCAATTAATTGGTCAGAAAAGCGAGATGATAAGTTGAGGTCGTGCAAGACCATAATAATAGTTTTACCTTCATTTTCATTTAGACTTTTTAGTAATTGTAATATTTCTAACTGATGATTCATATCTAGATATGTCGTTGGTTCATCAAGAAAAATCGTATCCGTATCTTGTGCCAAGGCCATTGCAATCCAAACTCTTTGACGTTGACCACCAGACAAAGAATCAATAGCAAGGTCAGCCAGTTCACTGGTATTTGTGGCAGTAAGGGCCCAATTTATGATAGCAATATCTTTGTCTTTTAATCGACCAAGTCTGTCTTGATGTGGGTAGCGACCATAAGAAACTAAGTCATAAACTTTGATGCCTTGACTGGCTTCTTGAACTTGAGGTAATAAAGCAATTTTTTTAGCAATTGTTTTGGTCGGCATAGTTGCAATGGATTGACCATCGATGATGATTTGTCCTTGATTAATAGGGAGGATACGGGTTAATGCTTTCAGCAAAGTCGATTTGCCACAACCATTTGCGCCAATAATAGTAGTCATTTTATTATCCAATAATTCAAGTGACAAGTCATTCAATACAATAGTTTGATCATATGCAACTTCAATTTTTTCTGCTGAAATAATTGACATTATCCCCTCCCTTTTTCTTATAGTATATTTTAAGAGCTTTCTCATTATAGCATAGAAAAAAGACAGGACAAAGCCTTTTATATTGCATTTCTGTAAAAATTGACTTGTTTGTAATGGTTAAAAAGAGTAGTAAGAATGGTTATAAAAATCACTAATAATGATTATAAATAATGCTCTTTTACCAATTGAGCAGTAAAAAAAGACACCAGAGAGGCGTCTTAATCATTTATTAATGATTGAGCAACTGCTAAGTCACCAGGATAATCTGTTTTTTGGCCATTAACAATTTGATAGGCGTCGGCTCCTTTACCAGCAATGATTAAGGCGTCACCTTCTTTTTGGCAATCTTTGATGGCCGTTGAAATGGCTTTTGTACGATCAGCAATGATCGAGACAGATCTATTGACGTGATTTGCAATTTCTTGGCAAATATCTTGTGGGTCTTCGAAGTTTGGATCATCAGCAGTTAAATATACTTTTAAGGTTGGGTGATTATTAATTACCTGACCAAAATCTGCTCGACGGCTTTCACCCTTGTTACCTGTTGCACCAATGATTAAGCTGATATTTCCTTTTTGGTGTTCTTCAACAACTGTAACTAATTTTTCTAGACTATCTCCATTATGAGCATAATCAACGAAAACTTTTGCACCACTTGGATGTGAGATAACTTCCATTCGTCCAGGGACGCTAGTCCTAGCAATTCCTTGCTTAATGTCTGTCAAATCAGCACCTAGACGTAGACAAGCTAGTCCAGCAGCAGTAGCATTTTCTTGATTGAATTTCCCAATTAATTGGATATCATAATCTCCAGCCATTTTACCATTAGCACTAAAAGTAAAGGCTTGACTGTTTAATATCTGATTTTCTGACTGACTACCATAGAAGTCGTGCTCCTGATTGGCAACTTGTTCAGCTAAAATATCAAAATGATCCATATCACTATTAATGATAACTGCTCGGCTATTCTCCATTAAAAGTCTCTTATGATAGAAGTAGTCCTCGAAAGTAGGGTGCTCAATTGGACCAATGTGATCTGGGCTGATATTGAGAAATACACCGACATCAAAGGTTAAACCATAAACACGTTCGACCAAGTAAGCCTGACTTGAGACTTCCATAATCAAATGAGTCATTCCATTATCAACAATAGTTGACATCATTTGGAAAAGGTCCAAAGATTCTGGTGTAGTTAATTGAGATTTGAAGAAAGTTTTGCCATCAAGAGTGGTGTTCATTGTTGATAACATGGCTGGCTTATGGGATTCTTGCAAGATATTGTAAGCGAAGTAAGCAGCAGTCGTTTTGCCCTTAGTTCCGGTAAAGGCTAATAGCTTAAGCTTATCTTGCGGATTACCATAAAAATCTTTAGCAATAATAGCCATTGCCTTTTTGATATCAGTAACGATGATTGCCGGAATACCAACTTGATAGTCAACTTCTGAAACATAGGCAGTTAATCCCAATTTAATTGCAGATTCTAAGTATTCTGCCTTAAATGCTGCGCCTTTAGCAAAAAAAAGCGTACTCATATCAACTTTTCGGCTATCATAAGTAAGGTTAGAGAAGGTTAGGGCAGAATAATTAAAATAATAATTTTCTTTGTCTAACACTTCCCTAAAGTTTTTATCTTCCTTAAGAAGTTCAATAGTTTTTTCAATTGTAATCATATAACTTATTTTATCTCTAAAGTTCTAGATTTACAAGTATCATTCAAAAGTTTATAATATAGCTACTACATCTTAGAAAGAATAGATATGGAAACAAACAACAACGAAATAACCCAAAAGGAACTGATGTTGCGTGGAACAGCATGGTCCACAGCTAGTAATTTTATCAGTCGACTCTTAGGTGTGATCTATGTCATCCCATGGTTTATCTGGATGGGCAAATATGCGACACAGGCCAATGCCTTATTTAACATGGGCTATAATGTATATGCCTATTTTTTATTGATTTCTACTACAGGCCTCAATGTCGCAATTGCAAAACAGATTGCCAAATATAATTCCCTTGGACAAACTGAGCATAGCTACCAGTTGATTCGTTCAACTATGAAATTGATGCTGGGTCTAGGACTCTTCTTTTCATTTGTTATGTATATCACTTCCCCTATTTTTGCATCAATGTCGGGTAGTGATCAACAGTTAATTCCAGTCATGCACAGTTTATCATTAGCTGTCCTTATTTTCCCTATCATGAGTATCATTAGGGGAATTTTTCAGGGACATAACAATATTAAACCATATGCATTGAGTCAGATTGCTGAACAAATTGTTCGGGTCATTTGGATGCTAATCGCAACTTACATGGTTATGAAACTGGGATCTGGTAATTATGTTGAAGCAGTAATCCATTCGACATTTGCAGCATTTATTGGGATGATTGCCAGTATGTTAGTCTTGGTTTTTTATCTCAATAAAGAAGGATTGTTAAAGAAAATTTTTGCAAAACCTGTTATGGATATTAAAATTGATGCCAAAGGTTTATTGTGGGAAACAATAAAAGAATCAATTCCTTTTATTGTTACTGGTAGTGCCATCCAAGCCTTTCAATTAATTGACCAATGGACTTTCATTAATAGTATGTTGCTCTTTACCAAGCTTCCTAAGGCACAACTAATGGAGCTATTTGGATACTTTAATGCCAATCCAGCAAAAATTACGATGATTCTTATTGCTGTTGCAGCTTCAATTGGTGGCGTTGGAATTGCTTTATTGACAGAGAATTATGTCAAGAAAGATATGCATGCAGCAGCTAAATTAATCATCAATAATATTACCATGTTATTCATGTTTTTATTACCAGCATTGACAGGGGCAATTATTTTAGCCAAACCTCTCTATGTGGTCTTTTATGGAGTGACAGTACCAACAGCAATCAGTTTGTTTAGAGTTGTTTTATTACAAGTTATTTTACTAGCACTCTATTCCTTACTTGCACCAATGCTCCAAGCCTTATTTGAAAATAAAAGAGCCATGCTCTACTTTGCTTATGGGGTTATTGTAAAACTTGTCTTACAGATTCCATCGATTTATTTATTCCATGCTTATGGACCCTTGCTTGCAACGACTTTTGGTTTACTCTTACCAATCGTGTTAATGATCCGTCGCTTACATCAAGTAACTAAATTTAATAGAAATTTGTTATTCCGTCAAATTCTATTATTAGCAATTCTAACAGCAGTAATGGGAATTGTGGTGGTTCTTGGAAATTGGATATTAGGTTACTTCTTATCGACTGATGGCCGAAGCGCCAGTCTCCTTTATTTATTAATTATTGGTGGTCTTGGCTTTAGTATCTATGGCTATTTAACATTAGTGACACATCAATTGGATAAATTGATTGGTGATCGCAGAGCTGAAAATCTTCGTCGAAAATTTAAAATTGCTTAAATTGACAACCTAGTGAAACTAGGTTGTTTTTTTTATTCTAGTGGATCGAGTAGAATCTATTTACTCTGTTAAGGTTAGAATAACTTAGGCTTTAAAAAAATCTGCAAAAGTTGAAGATTTCTGCTATAATGTTACAAGTGAAAAAAATAAGAAGGAAGTAAACGACCATGGGAAAATTTCAAGTTATTTCGCATCCACTAATTCAACACAAATTATCAATTTTGCGTCGTCAAACGACGTCAACTAAAGATTTTCGTGAATTAGTCAACGAAATTGCAATGTTAATGGGATATGAAGTATCTCGAGACCTTCCAGTTGAAGATGTTGAAATCACAACTCCAGTTTCAAAAACTGTTCAAAAACAATTAGCTGGTAAGAAATTAGCAATTGTTCCAATCTTAAGAGCTGGTATTGGTATGGTTGATGGATTTTTAAGTCTCGTTCCAGCTGCAAAAGTTGGACACATCGGTATGTACCGTGATGAAGAATCATTAGAACCAGTTGAGTACTTAGTCAAACTTCCAGAAGATATTGATCAACGCCAAATCTTTGTTGTAGATCCAATGTTAGCGACAGGTGGTTCAGCTATTTTAGCAGTTGATTCATTGAAAAAACGTGGTGCTGCAAACATCAAATTTGTATGTTTAGTAGCAGCTCCAGAAGGGGTTAAAAAATTACAAGATGCTCATCCTGACGTTGATATCTTCACAGCCGCTTTAGATGAAAAATTAAACGAACATGGTTATATAGTCCCAGGACTCGGCGATGCAGGTGACCGCTTGTTTGGTACTAAGTAAAAGTCCGGTGGACTTTTACTTAGACGAGCCTTGAAATAAAGACGCGAGTCCTTAGACTCCGGTGGACTTTTACTTAGACGAGCCTTGAAATAAAGATGCGAGTCCTTAGACTCCGGTGGACTTTTACTTAGACGAGCCTTGAAATAAAGACGCGAGTCCTTAGACTCCGGTGGACTTTTACTTAGACGAGCCTTGAGAAACAGATTAGAGTAAACAGCTCTTTTCAAAATATTGTTCTAAATGGACTTTCTAGTTTAAGTGCTAGAAAGTTTTTTTAAAAGTAAGTTTATTATTTGACCTATTTTGACCAATAGATTATAATAAGGTCATCATAAAAGATTACCTGGCGCAAGAGTTGATTTCACTCTACAGGTAAATTAGATTGGAGAATTATATGATTCCTGTTGTTATTGAACAAACAAGTCGTGGTGAACGATCTTATGATATTTACTCACGTTTATTAAAAGATCGTATTATTATGTTAACTGGTCCTGTTGAGGATAACATGGCTAATTCTATCATTGCTCAATTGTTATTCTTAGATGCACAAGATAATACTAAAGATATTTACCTTTATGTTAATACACCTGGTGGTTCTGTATCTGCTGGTTTAGCAATCGTTGATACAATGAACTTCATTAAATCTGATGTCCAAACAATTGTTATGGGGATGGCAGCTTCAATGGGTACAATTATTGCATCATCTGGAACCAAGGGTAAACGGTTCATGTTACCAAATGCTGAGTATCTAATTCACCAACCAATGGGCGGTGCTGGAAATGGTACACAGCAGTCGGATATGGCAATCGTTGCGGAGCAATTATTAAAAACTCGTAAACGCTTAGAAAAAATTCTTGCTGATAACAGTGGAAAAACAATTAAAGTAATCCATAGAGATGCTGAAAGAGATTATTGGATGGATGCTAAAGAAACTTTAGCTTATGGGTTCATCGATGAAATCATGGAAAACAATAGCTTGAAGTAAAAAAGCCTAGACATCTTGTCTAGCTTTTTTTGTACTATAATTATATCCAAATAATCAGGATACTGAGATAAAAGACATATCTGTGGAGAGTGATGTCTTTTTATTTTAAACATGCTATAATTGAAGAAAGCCAATAATAAATAAAAATCGACTAGAATAACTGATTCTGAGACATTATGATATAATCAAGTTATGTTAGTCATAAATGAAGACTTAATAGTAATTGATGATGCCATTGACCAATTGGTCAATGATTTGCTTGAGAGAGATGAGTTTCTTAATTATCAAGAAAAGTTAAATGCACTTGATCAAGATAGTGAGGTCCAAGTTGCTATTCAAGAACTAAGTCAATTAACTGATAGCTATACAAAAGAGATTGATTTTGTAAAGTTTCGACCAGAATTGAGAGAGTTGAGGAGGACGATTCTGGCAAACAAGAAGAAACTTGATATGAATTCAAAAGTGATCGAATTGAGATATGCGGAAGTAGCATGTCAAGAAATTCTAGCTGAAATCAGTCAGCAGATTGCAAATGTGGTGTCTCCCACAATTTTTGTTGATGAAGGTTTACCTCTATCATCAAGTAAAGAGCACCCAGAAATTGGTATCTATCAAAATATCAAAGAAAAGGATTAAACATGTATTCAAAACAAGATAGAGTAGGCATCGTTGTTTATTTATATTACAATCGTGATGCAAGAAAAGTTACTAAGTTTGGTGACTTATATTATCATTCTAAACGCTCTCGTTATTTAGTATTGTATGTCAATAAAGAAGATGCAGAGTCGAAAATACAAGAAATTGAAAAATTTAAGTTTATTAAAGAGGTAAAACTATCTGCATTTGATGATATCAATCATGAATTTGTAGGAAATTTACACCGTAAGGAAGAGGAGAAATCTAAAATTGTCTGACAATTAAAGTGTCCTTTAAAAAGCCTAGAAGTATTACTTCTTGGTTTTTTCTTTATTTTTAAAAAAATAATCTTAAATTATTGACAATTTTCAGATAATTCTGTATTCTTATCTACATATCAATTTTATTAAATGAGGAAATGCATATGAAAAAGAGACTTGTACTTTGGTCAATGGCAACAATATCACTAATGTCTTTAGCAGCTTGCGATGCTGCGCCGCCAAGTAGTACTTCTAATGCCAAAGGAACAGAAATAAAAAAAACCATTAAGTTAGGCTTAAATTTAGAGTTGACTGGCCCAGTCTCAGCCTATGGTGGTGCTGAAAAGGTCGGTGCTCAAATGGCAGTTAACGAAATCAATCATGCAGGTGGAGTCAATGGTAAAAAAATTGAGTTGGTAACTAAAGACAATAAATCAGAGAATGCTGAATCCGCAACTGTAACAACCAGTCTTGCTACTCAAAATAATGTTAATGTTATCGTCGGACCAGCTACTTCAGGTGCAGCAGCTGCTGCCTCACCAAATGCTACGGCAGCCGCAGTTCCATTAATTACCCCTTCGGGAACACAAGATGACTTAACTATTGCTCGTGATGGGAAAACCTATGATTACATCTTTCGAACTACCTTTATTGATTCCTATCAAGGGGATGTCATGTCAACCTTTGCGACTGACCAATTAAAAGCTAAAAAAGTTTTCCTTTTTTATGACAATTCAAGTGATTATGCAAAAGGAATAGCTAAACAATTCAAAAAGGTCTATAAGGGTAAAATTGTTGCCGAAGCAACCTACCAATCTGGAGACACAGATTTTCAATCTGCTCTTACCAAATATAAAAATAAATCATTTGATGCGGTGATTATGCCAGGTTATTATCAAGAAACTGGAACAATTATTAAACAGGCTCGAGAAATGGGTATTACTGCACCAATCGTTGGTCCTGATGGCTTTGCTGATGATAAGCTTGTTGAACTTGGTGGCAAAGAGAATGTTACCAATGTTTACTACCTATCAGGATATTCAGAAAAGACTTCCAAGAAAGCCGCTAAATTTGCCAAAACATTCAAAGTAAAATATGGCTCAAATCCTTCAATGTTTGCAGCCTTAGGCTATGATTCAGTTTATATGGCAGCAAAAGCCTCTGAAAATGCAAAATCTTCAAAGGATATTTCTAAAGCTCTCGCCAAATTGAAAGATTTTAAAGGTGTTACAGGAACAATGACCATTGATAAGCATCACAATCCTATTAAATCTGTATCTGTGATTGGCTTAACAAAAGGTAAAGTAACCTCGACAACAGTTATCCAAGCAAAAAAATAATGCTTGTACCAGATTATTAAGAAAGAACGGTAACAAATATGCTCCAACAACTTGTAAATGGCCTAATCTTAGGTAGTGTCTACGCCTTGTTGGCCCTCGGCTATACAATGGTCTACGGGATCATCAAACTCATCAACTTTGCTCACGGCGATATTTATATGATGGGTGCCTTCATTGGCTATTATTTAATTAATACACTTCATTTAAACTTTTTTGTAACCCTATTGTTAACAATGGTTACCACAGCAACCTTGGGGGTGTTAATTGAATTTTTAGCCTATCGACCCCTAAGGAATTCGACGAGAATTGCTGCGCTGATAACAGCAATTGGTGTCTCATTCTTGCTAGAATATGGCATGGTCTATTTTGTGGGTGCAGAAGCGCGTGCTTTTCCACAAGCTCTCAAAATCATCAAGTACAACTTTGGACCAATTAGCGTGACCAATGTCCAATTAACCATCTTGTTGGTTTCTCTTATGCTGATGCTTGCTCTGCAATTCATCGTCAAACAAACCAAAATGGGTAAAGCCATGCGTGCAGTTTCGGTTGATAGTGATGCTGCTCAACTAATGGGAATTAATGTCAATTCAACAATAAGCTTCACCTTTGCTTTAGGTTCTGCCTTAGCAGGTGCGGGTGGGGTCTTAATTGGTTTATACTATAATTCAATCAATCCATTAATGGGTATGACACCAGGGATTAAAGCTTTCGTAGCTGCCGTTCTCGGAGGAATAGGGATTATTCCTGGTGCAGCCCTAGGTGGCTTTATCATCGGTCTCTTGGAAACATTTTCAACTTCTATTGGTTTATCAAGTTACCGTGATGCTATTGTGTATGCTGTCTTAATTATTATCTTACTAATTAGACCAGCCGGACTTCTAGGAAAAAATGTAAAGGAGAAGGTATAGTCATGAAAAAAAATATGTCATCCATTTTATCATGGGCAGTCTTAGTTACTGTTATTTTCCTTGTTCTTAGTTTTCTTATTGGTCAAGGTATTTTAGGTCCCTATTATGTGCAGATTTTAATGGGGATTGGAATTTCAATTATTATGGCGATGGGAACTAACCTTGTACTTGGTTTCTCTGGTCAGTTTCCTTTAGGACAGGCTGGCTTTATGGCCATCGGGGCATATACTACAGCCATTATTACACAAAATATTCCAACTTATTTAGGATTTTATGTTTCAATGCTAGTTGGAATATTAGTTGCAGGCTTAGTAGCGGTAATAGTTGGATTTCCGACCTTACGTTTGAAAGGGGATTACTTAGCTATTGCAACTTTGGGTGTTGCTGAGATAATTCGAATCGCTATTGTCAATGGTGGAGAAGTAACCAATGGCGCAGCTGGTTTAACAGGGATTCTTCGTTACACATCATGGCCAGTAGTTTTTGCCTTTGTTGTCCTCATCATTGTTTTAACCATGAATTTCTTACAGAGTTCAATTGGTCGTCAAGTCATTTCTGTTCGTGAAGATGAAATTGCGGCTGAATCAATGGGAGTTAATACAACTAAAATCAAAGTAGCAACCTTTGCTTTTGCTGCCATGACAGCAAGTGTTGCTGGTTCACTTTATGTCGGTTATATTGGCACTGTTGTACCAAAAGACTTTACAATTATGCGTTCGATTGATTATTTAATTATTGCTGTATTAGGTGGCTTAGGTTCAATGACTGGAACCATCCTTGCGGCAATTGTACTTGGAGGACTAAATATGTATCTCCAGAGCTTTTCAGAAGTTCGAATGATTGTTTACTCATTAGCATTAATACTCGTCATGGTTTTCAAACCAGGTGGATTATTAGGGACAAAGGAATTTCAATTTTCTAAATTATTTTCAAATAAGACAAAGGAGGGCAGATAGATGGCGCTTCTTGAAGTGAAAAATTTAAGTAAACACTTTGGCGGTCTAACAGCTGTTGGAGATGTCACGATGGAATTACATGAAGGGGAATTAGTTGGTTTAATTGGGCCAAATGGTGCTGGTAAAACAACCCTCTTTAACTTATTAACTGGTGTTTATGTACCTAGTGAAGGGACTGTAAGCCTTGATGGTACTGTCTTAAATGGTAAATCCCCATACAAAATTGCATCTTTAGGTTTATCTCGGACTTTCCAGAATATTCGTCTCTTTAAAGATATGACTGTTCTCGAAAATGTCTTAATTGGTCTTGCTAATCAATCAAAATCTCATACTTTAGCTAGTTTGCTTCGTTTACCAGCTTATTACAAATCAGAAGCAGAACTTAAAGAAAAAGCTTTAGAATTACTGGCTATCTTTAATTTGGAAAAAGAAGCTGATACACTTGCTAAAAATTTACCTTATGGTCAACAACGACGCTTAGAAATTGTCCGTGCCTTGGCAACCAGGCCAAAGATTCTTTTTTTAGATGAGCCTGCTGCAGGGATGAATCCACAGGAGACAGCAGAGCTGACGGCATTAATTCGTCAGATCAAGAATGACTTTGGGGTTACAATTATCCTTATCGAGCACGACATGAGTCTTGTTATGGAAGTTACTGAGCGGATCTATGTTTTAGAATATGGTCGCTTAATCGCCCATGGCAATCCTGAAGAAATAAAAAATAATAAGCGCGTTATCGAAGCTTATCTTGGAGGTGATCTATAATGTCAATGTTATCAGTTGAAAACTTATCCATTAATTATGGAGCTATTGAAGCTGTTAAGGATGTTTCATTTCACGTTGAAGAGGGCGAGGTTGTAACCTTAATTGGGGCTAACGGTGCTGGAAAGACTTCCATTTTAAGAACAATCTCGGGTTTAAATCGTCCCAAAAGTGGAAAAATTAGTTTTTTAGGTAAAGAGATTCAAAAAATGCCAGCGAGAAAAATTGTAGCTGAAGGTTTATCTCAGGTGCCAGAAGGACGCCATGTTTTTCCTGGCTTAACAGTTATGGAAAATTTGGAGATGGGTGCCTTTTTGAGCAAAGATCGTGAAGAAAATCAAAAAAATCTTAAAATGATTTTTGATCGTTTCCCACGACTTGAAGAGCGTAAGGTTCAAGATGCCGCAACTCTTTCGGGTGGTGAACAGCAGATGCTTGCAATGGGTCGAGCCTTAATGAGTAAACCCAAATTACTCCTTTTGGATGAACCATCGATGGGATTAGCGCCAATTTTTATTCAAGAAATTTTCGATATCATTCAGGATATTCAAAAGCAAGGGACAACGGTCTTGTTAATTGAACAAAATGCCAATAAAGCATTATCTATTGCTAATAGAGCCTATGTTCTAGAAACTGGGAAAGTAGTTTTATCCGGTTCTGGTGTGGAACTATTAGCTTCTGATCAAGTTAAAAAGGCTTACTTGGGTGGCTAATTTAGGTAAAGTCGCTTGCAAGATGCATATAAATTATGGACCATGCTATAATAAATTATCAAGATAAATGAGGATAAAAATATGTCAGTAAAAGATTATATGACTAAAAACGTTGTTACCATTACACCTGACACAAGAGTAGCCAAAGCTGCCGATTTACTAAGAGAAGAAGACTTGCGTCGTCTACCAGTTGTCGAAAATGGACATTTAGTAGGTTTAGTGACTGCTGGGACAATGGCCGATGCCACTCCCTCAAAAGCAACCAGCCTGTCTATCTATGAAATGAATTACTTATTAAACAAAACGAAAATTAAAGACATTATGATTAAAAAGGTCATAACTGTTGAACCAAATGCTAGTTTAGAAGATGCAATCTACCTCATGCTTACACATAAAGTGGGTGTTTTGCCTGTTCTCGATGGCGAAGAACTTGTTGGTATCATTACTGACCGTGATGTTTATAAAGCCTTTCTCCACATCTCAGGATATGGTTTAGAAGGTATTCGTGTTGTAATTAATACAGATAATGCTGTAGGTATATTAGCGCGTGTTGCGTCAACTATTTCAGAGGAAAATTTAAATATTAGACGTACTGTTGTTGATACGCGTGCCAATGGTAAGACAGTTGTTGAACTTCAAATTGATGACGATATCTCACCTGAAATTCTGAAAGAAAAATTGCATAATACTGGTGTTGAAGTCGAGTCAGTAATGAAAACACATGAAAAACCAGAAGTAAATTGAGGAATAAAGCACTGCTAATAATTGGCAGTGTTTTTTCTTCCAAAATTTTGGTAAAATAGATGTATGAATAATAAAGTAAACGACCTATCAAAGGGATTAATTATAACATTTGAAGGCCCTGATGGGGCGGGCAAAACTAGTGTTTTAGAGGCCCTCTTGCCTCTTTTAAAGGCTGAGTTTGATAAAGAATTGATTACGACAAGAGAACCAGGTGGCGTTGCTATTGCCGAAGAAATCAGAGAGGTCATTCTTGATGTTAACAATACAGCCATGGATTATAAAACGGAATTATTACTTTATATTGCAGCTAGACGCCAACATTTGGTAGAAAAAGTTTTACCAGCCAAAGAAGCGGGCAAGATTGTTCTGATGGATAGGTTTATTGATAGTTCAGTGGCTTATCAAGGAAGTGGCAGAGGTTTAGACAAAGCTGATATCCAGTGGCTAAATGATTTTGCAACAGATGGAGTTGATCCTGATTTGACCCTCTATTTTGATGTTCCTTCCTCAGTTGGCTTGGCTAGAATTGCTAAAAATAGGACACATGAAGTTAATCGCCTTGATCTTGAAAAGTTAGAAATGCATCAAGCTGTGCGAAATGGCTATTTAGAGTTGGCCAAGGAAAATCCTAATCGGATTGTCACTATTGATGCTTCAAATGTTTTAGAACAAGTCATTTCAGATGCCTTTAATGCAATAAAAGCAAAACTAAATGTCTGAGGGGGAAGTGGTATGCAAATAGAGCAACAAGCACCAAAAGCATTCCAAGAATTCAAACAGATATTAAAAAAAGATCGCCTTAATCATGCATATCTCTTTTCTGGTGATTATGCCAATTTTGAGATGGCCATTTTTTTGGCCAAGGCTATTTTTTGTAACAACAAAATTGATTTTTTGCCTTGCGGGGATTGTCGAACTTGTCAGTTAATCGACAAAAATGAATTTTCAGATTTAACAATTTTAGAGCCAACTGGTCAAGTTATCAAAACAGAAGCTGTGAGAGAAATGATGCGTAACTTTTCTCAAACTGGATATGAGAGTCAAAAGCAAGTTTTCATCATTAAAGATTGTGAAAAAATGCATACAAATGCAGCTAATAGTCTTTTAAAATTTATAGAAGAACCACAGAGTACTTCTTATATATTCCTCTTAACTAATGATGATAATCAGGTCTTACCGACAATCAAAAGTCGGACACAAATTTTTCACTTCTCTAAAGATATTGAATTTCTATCTAGGGAAGCTCAAAAATTAGGATTATTAAAGAATCAATCTGATTTAATTGCACAACTTGCCAAGAATCCACAAGATTTAAAACTTTTAGCAAAAGATAATAGGCTTTTAGATTTAATCAATAAGAGTCAACAATTTGCTAATATTTTATTGACGGATAAAGACAAAGCATATCTTGAAGCAAGCAGACTGAGTCTTCTTGCGAGTGAAAAAGCAGAACAGGATACGGTCCTAAAATTATTAACACTTATTCTTGCAAAAGATTATTCACAAAAAAATAGCCTACATTATCTTCAAGCTTTATATCAAGCACGATTAATGTGGCAAAGTAATGTTAATTTTTTAAATGTTATAGAATTTATGGTGATGGCATGACTAAGGTAATTGGTGTCAAGTACGGACAAGCAAACTTGGCGAAATTTGTAAAAACAGATAAAGAATTTCCGGAAACAAGTCTGCTTGTTATAAAAGATGGCAAAGGTAGTTATTTAGCTAAAGTTTCACATAAGATGAGAGAAATTGCTGACGAAAAATTACCCAAAGATCTTCCAGAGATTGTTCGAGAAGCCTCTGAAATGGACACCAAAGCCCATGAAAATAATGCTAGTTATGCCCAATCTTCTCGAAAACTTGTTAAAGAGCTCATTGAAGCTAACAAGTTACAAATGAAGATTGTTGATATTATCTTTCCTTTAGAAAGAAGTTTCGTTTTGATAACATTTACAGCTGAGGACCGTGTTGATTTCAGACAACTATTAAAGGACTTAGCTACGCTGTTCAAAACAAGAATTGAATTAAGACAAATTAATAGCCGAGAAGAAGCAAAAATCCATGGGGCAATTGGGCCTTGTGGTCGTCCCTTATGCTGTACGAGCTTTTTAGGCGAGTTTCCCCCTGTTTCGATAAAAATGTTAAAAAATCAAGGATTATCATTAAATTCTGGCAAAAGTCAGGGTTATTGTGGACGCTTGCTGTGTTGTTTAAAATATGAAGACGATTTCTATAAAGAAAGTAAGCAAAAATTTCCTGATTATGGCACAATTGTTGAAACAAAAGATGGTTTAGGACGAGTTGTCTCTATTGACCTCTTTAAAGAAATTCTTAAAATTAAACTAGAAGAAAATGATACAGTTGTTCCTTACCCACTAGAGGAGGTAAAATTTGGTCAATAAAAGAGAGCTCTTTGACGCATTTGATGGTTTTTCACAAAATCTAATGGTTACATTAGCTGATGTAGAAGCTATGAAAAAACAAGTCCAAGGCTTAGTTGAAGAAAATACAGTATTACGAATTGAAAATACAAAATTACGTGATCGTTTAAGTCAAGTAGAACATGAAACGGTTCATAAAACCCTAAAACAAGGGAAAGAACACTTAGAAAGCATATATGACGAAGGTTTCCATATCTGTAATTTATTTTACGGACAACGCCGTGAAAATGATGAAGAGTGTATGTTTTGTAGAGAATTATTAGACAGAAAGTAGCCCATGCAAATTCAAAAAAGTTTCAAAGATAAAAAAACGTCAGGAATTCTTTATTTAGTTCCGACCCCGATTGGTAATCTGCAAGATATGACGTTCAGAGCCGTTGAAACGCTTAAGTCTGTCGATTTGATTTGCGCAGAAGATACTAGGAATACCGGATTACTACTTAAGCAATTTGAGATTCCAACCAAACAGTTTTCATTTCACGAGCATAATGCATTTGAAAAAATTCCTTATTTAATTGATTTATTATTATCTGGGCAATCGCTGGCGCAGGTCTCAGATGCTGGGATGCCATCTATTTCTGACCCTGGTCATGATTTGGTCAAATCAGCTATCGCAAATGACATTAACGTTGTTGCCTTGCCAGGAGCATCCGCAGGAATAACAGCTTTGATTGCAAGTGGTTTAGCACCGCAACCCCATATATTTTATGGCTTTTTGCCAAGAAAAGCAGGCCAACAAAAAGAATTCTTTAGAGAAAAAGAAGTTTATCCAGAAACCCAAATTTTTTATGAATCACCATACCGTGTAGCAGATACTTTAGAAAATATGCTGACAATCTATGGTGATCGTCAAGTAGTGCTGGTCAGAGAATTAACAAAAATATTTGAAGAATATCAACGCGGTCAAATTTCTGAACTCCTTACCTCTATTAAAGAAACCCCATTAAAAGGGGAATGTTTATTGATTGTCTCAGGACAAAGTGAACTAAAGCAAGATATTAACCCTGAAGATCTGGAAAGAAGTTTACCAGACTTAGTTCAAGAATTGATTAATCAAGGTATAAAACCAAATCAGGCGATCAAAACAGTTGCAAAAGATTATCAATTAAATCGACAAGATGTCTATAATGTATATCATGGTCTATAAATGAGTTGAAAAAATTTCAACTTTTTTATTTTATCTTCTTCAATCTATTGGTTTAAGGTTAGAAATATGTTAAAATTTATATATTAGAATGTTATTATGACAATTTCGTCAGATTATTGTCATATGTTTTTTTCAGAAAGAGGAGATTTATGACTGAAGATGAATATGCATTAGTTGCCATTGTGGGCATCTATGGAATTATTTTTATTATTGCTTTAATTTCAATACTTTTAATGGTAATTGGGAATTGGCGTCTATTCAAAAAGGCTGGCCAAGAAGGTTGGAAATCAATCATTCCAATCTATGCTGATTTTGTCAAACATGAAATTACATTTGGGCCTGAAAATAAATGGCTTTACTTTATTGGATGGGTTTTCCCGATTTATTATTCTTATACACATTTTTGCTATTTAAGAGCATTTGGTGCATCAAAAGGCTTAGCAGTACTTGGTTTATTTTTCCCAGGAATTGTGACCTTAGTTGTAGCTTTTGGTAAACTATATCAAGAAGATAACTACCATATTGTTAAACACCTTATGGGCTAAAAAGATCAACTCATTGAGTTGATCTTTTTAGATTATTTTTGTGCCGTGAACAACTTTTGTTCCAGTCATTTGACTGAGTTCTTCTGCATTCGCGGCAGTGACACCTCCACCGATCATTAACTCAATGCGTCCGTCAGCATAGTTGATTAAATCTTTGATGTGGTTTATATTGTCGTATATACTTTGATTAGCTGAACCGCCATGCAATAAAATGCGAACAAAACCATAATCAATCAAGGCATCGATGCTTGTTTTTTGCTCTTCTTCAGGGATTGCATCAAAAGCCATATGGAAGACAAGTGGTAAACCTTGGCTAGCCGGTAGGAGCTGTTCTATGGCATCTGTATCTAAGAGGTTTTCTGATGTTAAGCATCCTAGGACTAAAGCATCTGAGCCAGCTTCAATGGCTTTAATCATATCTTCTTCCATGGCTCTTAGTTCTATGTCGTTATAAATGAAGTCTCCACCTCTTGGGCGAATCATTGTTGCTACAGTGATTGATTTTTCCTGTAATAATTGACAAGCCTCTTTAATAACTCCAAAAGAAGGTGTTGTTCCACCAACAGCTAAGTTATCACATAATTCAACACGTGAAATAGCAGGAGCTTGTAAATTGCTTAAATTAGTTAAATTTTCTGCACAAAATTCTTTGATTAACATATCTTCTCCTTTACCTTTCTATTATACCATGATTATGGCCAGGAAATTTTCTAAAAATCTTTGTAAAATTCTGAAAATTATGATATACTCTGAATAATAATTTTGGAGGTGTACCTATGACAATTTATAATTTCTCTGCAGGACCTGCTGTCTTGCCAAAACCTGTCCTTGAAAAAGCACAAGCAGAAATGCTTGACTATCAATCAAGTGGCATGAGTGTATTAGAAATGTCCCACCGATCCAAAGAATTCGATAAAATCATCAAAGATGCTGAATACCTTTTAAGAGAATTAATGGCTATTCCTGATAACTACCGTGTCCTCTTTTTACAAGGGGGAGCATCAACGCAATTTACCATGCTCCCATTAAACTTAGCTCGTGGTAAAAAAGCCTACTATTTGGTGGCAGGTTCATGGGGGAAAAAAGCATATACAGAAGCATTGAAACTTGCTAAAACAGTGCCCTTTGAACCAATCTTGCTAGCATCATCAGAAGATAGCAACTTTGACCAGATTCCAACTTACGATGCGACGCAAATTGACCCAGATGCCGCTTATGTCCACCTAACAACCAACAATACTATTGAAGGAACAGCTATCTATGATTTGCCGGACACCAACGGTGTCCCCATTGTGGCCGATATGTCATCAAACATTCTAGCAGTTCGCTACCAAGTGGAAAAATTTGGTCTGATTTATGCTGGCGCTCAGAAGAATATTGGGCCAGCTGGAGTAACTGTTGTCATTGTCAGAAATGATTTTCTCAACGAACAACCAACGCCGTCAAGTATGTTAGATTATAAGATTCAAGCAGATGCACAATCTTTATATAATACGCCACCAGCTTATAGTATTTATATTGCTAAGATGGTCTTTGAATGGGTCAAAAAACTTGGTGGCTTAGATCAAATGGAAACTTTGAACAGAGATAAATCAGGTTTATTATATAACTATATTGATCAATCTGAGTTTTATTCAAGCCCTGTCAAAAATTCAAAAGACCGTTCAGTGGCAAATATTCCCTTTACAACACCAAGTAAAGAATTAGATGATGCTTTTGTCAAAGAAGCAGATGCTCGTGGCTTTAAAAATATTAAGGGTCACCGTAGTGTTGGAGGTATGCGTGCCAGCTTATACAATGCCTTTCCAGCTGAAGGTGTTGTTGCTTTAGTTGATTTTATGAAAGAATTTGAAGCTAAGAATAAGTAATAGAAATGTGAGTTTTATAGGTATGGAAATTAGATTGGCTTTTCCTAATGAAGTAAAGCAAATTATGGACCTCATTGATGGGGCAAAAGAAATCATTGCTGCTTATGGCAGTGACCAATGGCAAGATGGTTATCCAGATGCCTCAATAATTATTGATGACATTTTGGCTGGTCAGGGTTATGTTGCCTTGGAAGATGGTGAGATTGTGGCTTATACGGCTGCCATTTTTGGCAATGAGGAAGCCTATAATGCTATATTTGATGGTAATTGGTTAACAGATAATAAAGACTATATTACTTTTCACCGAATTGCTGTTGCTAAAGACAAACAAGGACAAGCTATCGGACAAACCTTCTTACAAGGACTCATTGAAGGATTTGATCAAGTTGATTTCCGTGGCGATACGCATGAAATGAACTTGGGTATGCAACATATTTTTGAAAAGTTGGGCTATACCTACTGTGGTAAAGTGCCATTAGCAGGTGTAAGACTTGCCTATCAAAAAATTAAAGGTGACGACGAAAAGGCTGATTATCAAGAAGTTGATGAAGATAGTCGCTATGGTTTATAAAAAATAATAAGGAGTGCTGAGATAAAAATCTCAGCTTTTAAAAAATTATGGTATTTAGTGTAAAAACATTTAATAATATTAATCAAATTGGACTAAAAGAACTAGGAAATGCATTTCAAATTGATGGGGATTTGGCAGAGAATCCCGATGCCTATATCTTAAGAAGTGAAAATCTCCATGATGTTGTATTTCCAGACAATTTAAAAGCTATTGCGCGTGCAGGTGCAGGAACTAACAATATACCAATTCAGGAAGCAACCCAAAAGGGAATAGTTGTTTTTAATACACCCGGAGCAAATGCCAATGCTGTTAAAGAAGCTGTTTTAACATCTATTTTATTATCTGCCAGAGATTATATCTCAGCAAATATTTGGACCAATTGTTTGGTTGGAAATGACGTTCCTAAACAAGTTGAAGCCGGCAAGAAACAATTTGCAGGTAGTGAAATAAGTGGTAAGACACTGGGTGTTATTGGACTGGGTGCAATTGGAGCAAGAATTGCTAATGATGCTTATCGACTAGGTATGCATGTATTTGGGTATGACCCATATGTTTCAATTGAGACAGCTTGGAATATCTCAAGTCATGTCAAACGGGTCAATGATCTTAAAGATATCTTTGCCCAATGTGACTATATTACAATCCATGTTCCCTTGACTGAAGATACCAAAAATACTTTTAACAAAGAAGCGTTTGGTATTATGAAAAAAGGAACAACGGTCATCAACTTTGCACGCGCTGAATTAGTTGATAATCAAGCCCTCTTTGAAGCTATTGAAACAGGTGTCGTCAAACGTTATATCACAGACTTTGGTACAGAAGAATTACTAAATAAAGAAAAAGTGACAGTCTTCCCTCATGTCGGTGGTTCAACAGAAGAAGCTGAATTAAATTGTGCCATTATGGCCGGACAAACCATTCGTCGATTCATGGAAACTGGCGAAATAACTAATTCAGTTAATTTCCCCAATGTTCACCAAGAATTAACAGCACCTTACCGAATTACTCTAATCAATAAGAATGTTCCCAATATTGTGGCCAAAATATCAACAGCTGTTTCTGATATGAACATCAATATTGCCAATATCATTAACCGTTCAAAAGGAGATTATGCATATACCCTACTAGATTTGGATGAATGTGATGCCAACAAAATTGACCAACTGGTACAAGGTTTCAAAGACAGTGACAATATCATTAAGGTCAGATTAATTACTAAATAAAAAGAGGCCTTCTGAAATTTGCTTTCGGGAGGTCTTTTGATTATACTAATTATTAAGAGGTGAAACGGATGACATTATACCATACGAGCTACCAATCACCGTTGGGACCGATGTCACTAGTGGCCGATGATTCTAACATTCTTGGAGCTTGGTTTATAGACCAAAAGTACTTTCAAGCAGGGCTTAAGCAACCCGTTTTTTTGGAAAAAAAGACACACGTTCTCCAGCAAGCCATTAACTGGTTGGACACCTATTTTTCCGGAGAAATCCCAGTAAAAGCGACATTTTTAAAAGCCCAAGCTAGTGACTTTCAAGCAAAAGTTTGGGATCAATTGTTGAACATTCCTTTAGGGCAGACCAGTTCTTATGGAGCTATTGCTAAGGCAATTGACTGCGCCTCAGCCCAAGCTGTCGGTGGTGCTGTGGGTCGTAACCCTTTAAGCATTTTTGTTCCTTGCCACCGCGTCCTAGCAAGTGACGGCAGCCTTAACGGCTACGCAGGTGGCCTGGATAAGAAAGAGTGGCTCCTCAATCATGAAAAAGAAATTCTAAGAAAGGCAAAAATATGATTACATTTTATGAATATCCCAAATGTTCAACCTGTCAACGGGCAAAAAAAGAGTTGAAAAGCTTGGTTGACCAATTTGAATCAGTAGATATTAAATCTAACCCCCCAGTAGCTTCGGTTATCAAAGACTGGATGGAAAGTTCTGATTATACCATTAAGAATTTTTTCAACACTAGTGGGAATAGTTATAAAGAAATGGGGTTAAAAGATACAATTGATCAATTGAGTGTAGATGAAGCAGCAGACCTTTTGTCAAAGGATGGTATGTTGATAAAAAGACCAATCTTGATAAAAGATGGTAAAGTCGTGCAAATAGGTGCCAGAACACCTTATATAAAGGAATTATTTGATTAAAAAATGCTATCCAAAAGGATAGCGTTTTTATTATTTTGCTAATTCTGTGTTAATTTGCCACATGATACCATATTGGTCAATAAAGTTAGCATAGGCTGGGCTCCAGAAGATTTCTTGAAGTTCCATTAGAATGTTTTGGGCATTTACTGTTAATTTCTTGTAGAGGTCCTGAGCTTCTTCAACACTATCTACGATAATAGCAGCTGACATGTTACCACCAGCTCTGTATTCAAAATCAGGGTTTTCATCTGATAATTGAAGACGAAGGCCATTAAATTCAAGTTGAGCATTCATTACTAAATCTTCACGTTCTTTTGGACAATCAGGAACGCCATCTTTCCAGAACATTAAGTTTGTGATTTCAGCATTGAAAACATCCTTGTAAAATTGAACAGCTTCTTTTCCATTACCATTAGTAATTAGATAAACATTAATTGATGCGACCATGAAATTCTCCTTTGAGTCTTAGTTAGCCTGACGAATAGCAATATAGTTGCCTTCACTATCAGTGAAAGTAAAATGAACAATTCCTTGATATTCCATGATTGGATTAGTAGTGACACCAGCAGCAGTCATACGTTCATATTCAGCTTCTAAATTATCAGTTTCAAACATTAATGAAGGAAAACCAACATTCATTTCAGGATTTGCCACAGCAACTAAGCCTTTATTAAATAAACCAAATTTAACATTTGATTCTTGAGAAGGTGCAATCTCGTAAGACATATGTCCTTCACCTTCAGCTTGCTCAATAATGACAAAGCCCATTTTTTCAGTCCAAAATTCCATTGCAGCCTTAGTGTCATCAACATAAAGCATTGTAGTAGATTTAATAATCATTGTTCTCTCCATTTAGTAATAAATTATTTTAAGTAATTATAGCTTGACTGGAAAAAATAGACAAGCTTTTTGACTTAAATATATTTACTAGCTTCTCTAAAGGATAGTGGGGCTAAATCCTCCTGATATGTAATGACAAAATCTCTAACCCAATGGGGATTAACTTTGGAATAGTCACGTAAACTCCATCCAATAGCTTTGTTAATGAAAAACTCCTTAGAGCCAAAATTATTGGTAATAATTTCTTCCAATAAAGCAGTATCCGTTTTATCTTTACGACCTAGTTGGTGGTCAATAGCTATTCGTCGAAACCAGAAATCCTCAGATTGAGAAAGCTCCAGCATCAACGAAGGGATTCTATCATCGGAGATGTTTCCTAGAATCCGGTCAAAGTGATCAATGGAGTCCCACCATTGATTACTTTTAGCAAATGTTAGAATAAGCGGCACATCATCGTAACTTAAAAACTTATGCAGTCCCTTTAAATAATCACAGACAAAGTAGTGGAGTTCCCGTTTTTCTTGAGACCAAACTAAATTTAGCAAATCCCAATCAATCTTTCCATTCTTTTTATCAGCAATAATAATATCTTTATAAAGAGTCCTGCGGATTGGCGTTTGTACCCCATAAAAAGGAAAATGATTTTTCATATATGCAGCCATTCTACTAGCTTGCTCAGCATTAGCTTGCTCTTCAAAACGCACAAGCAATTCCTGATATTTTTCTCTTGCGTCAGTCATTTTATAAATCAATTTCTAATAAAATTGGGGTATGGTCTTGTCTTGCACCTGAGTTAATCATTTCTGATTTGAGGACTTTGTCAGCCACTCGGTTTGAAGTTAACCAGTAATCAATTCTCCAACCTGTGTTGTTGATTTTGCTGGTTTTGCTACGCTGTGCCCACCAGGTATAGACATTTGGAATGTCGCCATGAATGTGACGGAAGGTATCAGTGAAGCCATGACCTAAAAGCATGGTGAAGCCAGCCCGTTCTTCATCAGTAAAGCCAGCTGAACGACGATTGCTTGCTGGGTTTGCCAAGTCGATTTCGTTATGGGCAACGTTATAATCACCTGTTGCTAAAACGGGTTTTTGGGCATCTAATTGAGCCAAATATTCCGCATATTTGATATCCCAGAGTTGACGGTCTGTCAAGCGTTTTAAGCCATCACCGGCATTAGGAGTATAAACTTGGGTTACAAAGCAATCATCAAATTCAAGGGTGATAATGCGACCCTCAGCATCCATAGTTGTAGGAGCACCGATTTCAGGGAAGGTGACAATTGGGTTTAAGCTTTTTTTGTAGAGGAACATGGTACCTGCATACCCTTTACGGGCAGGTTCAACAGATGAACGCCAAACGTGAACATATTCTGGAAAGTAGCTTTCAATACTTTCAATGTGTTTTTTAGTTGGCCCTGTTGCTGACAATTTTGTTTCTTGGATGGCAATAATATCAGCATCTTGTGCGACTAAAGTATCGATAACGGCGCGTGAAAGAAGGGCGCGTGGTGATTCGCCGGTAAGGGCTGCGTTTAAGGAATCAATGTTCCAGGAAATCAGTTTCATTAGTAGTCTCTTTCTGTCTTTAAGATAAGTCTATTCTAGCAAAAAACCACCTTTCAAGCGAATTTTCGCAACTTGAAAAACTATTTTGAATTTTTTCGAAATAGCTCTTGCATTTTAGTTTGGGAGTGCTATAATCTATTTAGAAATATTTCGAAATAGAAGGAGGTTGGCCAATGGGCTTCGCAGAAACATTTAAGGCTTTATCTGATCCGGTCCGCCGGGAAATTCTCAATCTATTAAAAGATGGGGAGTGGTCAGCCGGCGACATTGCCAAGCAATTTGATTTGGCACAAGCTTCGGTTTCCTACCATTTGAACATCTTGAAAAAAGCTAATTTGATCGAAGAGAATAAGGTTAAAAATTTTATTTATTATGAGATTAACACCTCAGTCTTGGAGGACGTTATGGTCTGGTTATCAGATTTAAAAGGAGATAAGAAAAATGACAATTAATAAAAAACGTTTGTTAATAACTAGTCTGGTTGTGATTTTCCCCATTGTGATTGGCTTACTCTTATGGAAGCAATTGCCTGATCAAGTACCAACGCACTTTGACTTTTCTGGCAAAGTTAATGATTATTCAAGTAAATCATTTGCTGTTTTTTTCTTACCCTTATTTTTGTTAGCGATTCATCTCATTGTGGTTTGGATGGTTTCCAGAGACCCTAAATCGGCTCGTCTTGGTAAGATGGCTGCCTTGGTTTATTGGATTATCCCAGTTATTTCAATCATTGTACAGTCCATGATCTTTTTAGCAGCCGTTGGCCCTGACCATAGTATGACTTTAAACGTCAACGTCTTCATGGGTCCCCTTTTCTTGGTTTTGGGCAACTATTTACCAAAAATTCGTCAAAACTATACTGTCGGCATCAGAGTTCCTTGGACCTTAAATAATGAAAACAACTGGAATAAAACACATCGTATGGCTGGAAAAGTTTGGGTTATTGGTGGCTTATTACTTTTTATCCTAGGTCTCTTAAATATTGCCAACGGTTTTGTTTTTGGAATCACTTTAACCCTCATGTTTGTTGTGCCTATTATTTATTCTTATCGGCTTTATAAAAATGGTAATTGAGAAATCCCTTTCATAATGTGCTATAATAGAGGATAATACATTTTAGAAAAGGTTAGCTTATGAAAAGAAAGATACAGGCTTTAGCAGGCCTGATTTCCCTGCTAGTCATTGCCTCTTATTACTGGACCAATCTGCCGCCATTAAACATTTGGAGTGGTGACTTTTGGTTATTTGTAATCTTCCTGCTAGTTGTGCTGATAGTCAATATCTATCTGAATTCCCTTTCGGATGGTATTGCAGGTATTTTTACCACCACAAAAAGTAAAGGAAAAGTTAAAGATGTAACCAAAAGTTTTAATCTCTTTTCCGGAGTCAATCGCTGGCTTACGACGGCAATTCTAGTAATTGCTCTTGCATTAGGACTTCTGTCATTCTTCAACACTAGGCTTTTTCGGGCTAAGGCTTATGCTGGCGTGATCAGCGTTAAGAGTGCAGATTTCAAGAAAGATTTCCCTGAAAGCAATATTTCTACCTTGGCTTTGTTGGACCGAGAATCAGCGGAGAAGATAGGCGATACCTACCTTGGAACAATTGATAAGGTGTCTCAATTTGGCATTTCCAAAGAATACCGGCAAATAACCATTGGGAAGCAACCTTATCGGGTTTCCCCACTGGAATACAAGAGCTTTTGGAAGTGGGCGACTAACCGTCAAGAGGGAATTGATTACTATGTTAAAGTCAATCAAACCACCGGTAAAGCACAATTGGTTCGCTTGCAAAAGGCAATGAAATATTCAAGTTCAGAATATCTCTTCCGAGACACCTTACGTCATTTACGTTTTACCCATCTTTTTACCATTTTTGGTGACCCTTCCTTTGAAGTGGATGACCAAGGCAATCCCTACTATGTTGCCACCACTTACAAACCAAGATTTGGCTTGTCTTCACCAGACCCAAGTGGTGCCATTTTGTTAGATGCCGTGACGGGTAAAACTAAACAGTATAGCTTAAAGGCTATTCCAAAATGGGTTGACCGTGTTTATTCAGCCTCTAATGTTTTGGAAAGGGTAAATGATCATTATACTTATCAAAATGGTTATTGGAACACTGTCTTTAGCCAGTCAGGTGTTAAGAAAACCACTGATAATTACAATTACTTGACCATTGGTTCAGACCTTTATCTTTATACAGGTATTACCTCAGCGACGGCTGATTCGTCAAACCTTGGCTTTATTTTAGTCAATATGCGCACTCGAGAGGTCACTAATTACAAGCTTTCTTCAGCTACTGAGAGCTCAGCTATGCGATCCGCCGAAGGCGAAGTCCAAGAGAAGGGTTATCAGGCGACTGCGCCAGTTTTGGTTAAGTTAAATGATAAAGCTTTCTACCTGGTTTCCTTGAAAGATGATGCAGGTTTGATTAAATCTTATGCTTTAGTTGATGCCGAAGACTATCAACAAGTGACGGTCAACAATGATATTGAAACCTTGATTGCTCAGTTTACTGACCGTGACACGAGTGGCTTATCGTCACAAGCTGATAGCGGTAAGAAAGTCAAAATCGTTTCAGGACAGGTTGATCAAGTAGCTAGTCAAATGATAGCTGGCAATACTGTTTATTACTTATTCTCTGAAGGAAAAGTCTACAAAATCAAAGCCAGCAAGGATACCCCAGATCAGTTACCATTTATTAAAGCAGGTGATCACTTCAAAGGTCAATTAGGCCAGGATAATTACCTGCAAAATATTACTATTGAAAGTAGTAGTTCAGCAACAAGTACTACACCCTAAGAAATAGAAACTTTAAACCTGATCTAATATTCTCCCAAAAGCCAGAAACTAATGTTTCTGGCTTTTTTCTAGGGCCAAAAGTTTCGAAAAGCATTAGAGCAAGGGTCGTAAATCTTGAGAGAGAAATTATCCAGTGGATGATTTCTGCCCGAGCTTGAAAACAAAAAAGCGAGGGGGTTAAGATTTAGAAATGCCATTTGCTAGTAATTTGCTCTTGTACCAATTACAATGGAATATGATTGATTCATTAAGATGATGGGATTTTTTACCATTTAGTTAGCAAGATTCAAATTTCAGATTTCATTCCTTTTTTCTCCCTTGACTATTGTTAATAGGTTCTTCCTGTGCTATACTATTATTAGTTTTTGGAGGATTACCCAAGTCCGGCTGAAGGGAACGGTCTTGAAAACCGTCAGGCGTGTAAAAGCGTGCGTGGGTTCGAATCCCACATCCTCCTTAATAAGTCAATAAAATACTGGTGATCAGTATTTTTTTCGTGTTCTTTAGAGGAAGGAATTCATGTCAAAACGCAAAAAACAAAGATACTATATTCATGAAGCATTACGATGCGCCATCACTTTGACCTTTATTTCGGGTTATATTAATGCCTTTACTTTTATGACCCAGGGGCAGCGCTTTGCCGGGATTCAATCCGGTAATGTGGCATCTTTAGCCATGAGTTTGGCACAAGGGCAATACTATCGGGCCTTAGATTTTCTTTTACCCATTATTGTTTTTATGTTAGGACAATCCTTTACCTATTTTATGCACCGATGGGCAAATAAGCATGCCATTCATTGGTATCTCTTTTCAAGTTTTGTCTTAACGGTCATTGCTTTGGTGACTTGTATTCTGACACCTTTCTTACCAGCCTTTGTAACTGTTTCGGGTCTTGCTTTCTTTGCATCTATTCAAGTAGATACGTTTAAATCACTGCGGGGAGCCACTTATGCCAATGTCATGATGACCGGTAATGTCAAAAATGCAGCTTATCAGTTAACCAAGGGTCTTTATGAAAAAAATAAGGACATGATTATTATTGGCAGAAATACAGCCTTTGTTATTCTAACCTTTATCATTGGCGCTTTAGCTGCTTCCCTCTTATCCTTAAAATGGGGGGAATGGTCTTTATGGCTTGTCCTGATTCCCCTAAGTTATGTCAATTATATCCTAGGAAAAGAGTATTACCATATTCAAAGTAAAATTAAACCTTTTATGCCGTCTTATTCTGAAGAATAAGCGGTTTTTTTGATGCCGACAATATGCTATAATAAATAATATCTCTTAAAAAGGTCATGACAGCCAGTTAGAGAAGAAATTGATAAGGTTTCATTAGCCTTGAAAGGAAATCAAATGACTGATAAAAAACCATTTTACATTACAACCCCAATTTACTACCCATCTGGGAAATTACACATTGGTTCTGCCTATACTACGATTGCCTGTGACGTTTTAGCGCGCTACAAACGTTTGATGAACCATGAAGTCTTTTACCTTACAGGTCTTGATGAACATGGCCAAAAAATTCAAACCAAAGCTGAAGAAGCAGGCATTACACCACAAGCTTATGTTGATGGCATGGCTGAAGGGGTAAAAGAACTTTGGAGCTTACTTGACATTTCTTATGACAAATTTATCCGGACAACAGATTCCTACCATGAAGAAGTGGTTGCTGCGGTTTTTGAAAAATTATTAGCTCAAGATGATATCTACTTAGGTCAGTATTCAGGTTGGTATTCGGTTTCAGATGAAGAGTTCTTTACTGAAAGCCAATTGGAGGAAGTTTTCCGTGACGAATCAGGCAATGTTACTGGTGGTATTGCACCATCTGGACATGAAGTTGAATGGGTCTCAGAAGAATCTTATTTCCTCCGTCTTGGAAAATATGCGGACAGATTGGTTGCATTCTTTAATGAACATCCTGAATTCATCCAACCAGACGGTCGGATGAATGAAATGTTGAAGAACTTTATTGAGCCGGGTTTAGAAGATTTGGCTGTTTCTCGTACGACATTTACATGGGGTGTGCAAGTTCCTTCAAATCCTAAACATGTTGTTTATGTTTGGATTGATGCCCTCCTTAACTATGCTACTGCACTTGGTTACGGTCAAGAAAATCATGCTAACTTTGATAAATTCTGGAATGGCACAGTCTTCCATATGGTTGGTAAGGACATTTTACGATTCCATTCTATTTACTGGCCAATTTTGTTGATGATGTTAGATATGCCTTTACCAGAAAGATTGATTGCTCATGGCTGGTTTGTCATGAAAGATGGCAAAATGTCTAAGTCAAAAGGCAATGTCGTTTACCCTGAAATGCTAGTTGAACGTTTTGGTTTGGATCCATTACGTTATTATCTGATGAGAAGTTTACCGGTTGGATCTGATGGAACATTCACTCCAGAGGACTATGTAGGCCGTATCAATTATGAACTTGCTAACGATTTAGGAAATCTCTTGAATCGTACAATTGCCATGATTAACAAATATTTTGGTGGACAAGTTCCTTCCTATGTAGAAAATGTAACAGAGTTTGACCTTGACTTAGCTTATCTAGTTGAAGAAAAAATTGCTGATTACCATAAACAAATGGATGCAGTTGATTATCCACGTGCACTTGATGCCGTTTGGTCAATCATTTCACGTGCAAATAAATATATTGATGAGACAGCTCCATGGGTTCTTGCCAAAGAAGATGGTGATAAAGAACAACTAGCCTCAGTAATGGCTCATTTAGCAGCTAGCTTGCGTGTGGTTGCCCACTTAATCCAACCATTTATGATAGAAACGTCAAATGCAATCATGACTCAGCTTGGTTTGTCGATAGACTTTGACCTAGAAAATTTAACCCTCGCTAATATGCCTGAAAATATTCAAGTTATTACAAAAGGGCAACCTATTTTCCCACGTTTAGATATGGAAGAAGAAATCGCCTTTATCAAGAAACAGATGGAAGCTAGCCCCGCCAATTCTACACAGGAAAAAGAGTGGATTCCTGAAGAAGTTGAGCTAAAATCAGAAAAAGAAGAGATTAAATTTGAGACCTTTGATGCAGTCGAAATCCGTGTTGCCGAAGTAAAAGAAGTTTCTAAGGTCGAAGGCTCTGATAAATTGCTGCGCTTTAGACTTGATGCCGGAGATGGTGAAGATCGTCAAATCCTGTCAGGAATTGCTAAGTTCTATCCCAACGAACAAGAGTTAGTTGGCAAGAAATTGCAGATCGTCGCGAATCTAAAACCACGTAAAATGATGAAAAAATATGTCAGTCAAGGGATGATTTTATCTGCTGAATTTGATGGTCAATTGTCAGTCCTAACGGTTGATTATTCAGTTCCAAATGGTTCAGTTATTGGTTAAAAAATGATAAGAGTTACTGTAGTTGCAGTAACTCTTTATTAAATGTTTGAATTGTTAGAAAATTTCGAAAAAAGACTAGATTATTCAAAAATTTCTGTTATAATAGATAACAATCTATTCATTTTAGGACATTTGTCCGCTATTATGGATGAAACGAAAAAGAAAGGTGTAAGCAAAGGTTTACATAACTGGTGTTTTATGGTTAAAAAAGGTTTTCTAACAGGGTTACTTTTATTTGGAATATTTTTTGGAGCAGGTAACCTGATTTTCCCTCCTGCCTTAGGTGTTGATTCAGGTACCAATTTCTGGCCAGCAATTTTAGGATTCTGTCTATCAGGAGTAGGACTTGCCATTATTACCTTGCTTGTCGGAACCCTCACAAATGGAGGTTACAAGTATGAGATGGATTTAAAGTTTAGTCCATGGTTTTCATTAGGATTCCTTGTTTTACTTTATTTAACCATTGGCCCGCTATTTGCCATTCCTAGAACAGCAACTGTCTCTTTCGAAGTTGGACTAACGCCGCTTGTAGGACACAGTCAACTTGCCCTTTTCATCTTTACCCTAATCTATTTCTTGGCGGCATTTGCCTTGGCATTCCGACCAAACAACATTCTTAATAGTGTCGGTAAAATTTTAACACCCCTTTTTGCTTTATTAATTCTTTTATTAGTGACAATAGGTGCCCTGAAGTATGGTCATGAAACGAGTTCTGTAGCTAACGCGGCCTATACAGCCAGTGCATTTGGATCAGGAATCCTTGCTGGTTATAATACACTTGACGCTTTAGCCTCTGTCGCTTTCTGTTTGGTAGCAATTGAAACCCTCAAACAATTTGGTTTTAAGAGTAAACAAGAATATTTATCAACCATTTGGGTAGTTGGAATTGTAACCAGTTTGGCCTTCAGTATCTTATATATTGGACTAGGCTTCCTAGGTAACAAATTCCATATACCAGCTGATGTTTTAGCTGATCCAAATGTTAACAAAGGAGCATATGTTTTAGCCCAAGCCTCATATAGTTTATTTGGTCCTTTTGGACGTATCTTTTTAAGTTTGATGGTTGTGCTCACTTGTTTTACAACAACTGTTGGCTTAATTGTCTCTGTATCAGAGTTTTTTGATAAGCATTTCTCATTTGCTAATTATAAAGTATTTGCAGTTGCCTTTACGATTATTGGCTTCTTGATTGCAAATTTAGGCTTGAATACTGTGATTCAATTCTCTGTACCTGTTTTGACCTTACTTTACCCAATTGTGATTGTAATGGTCATCATTATTTTAATCAACAAATGGT
The DNA here is from genome assembly GCF_000187935.1 of Streptococcus parauberis NCFD 2020. Lineage (NCBI taxonomy): Bacteria > Bacillati > Bacillota > Bacilli > Lactobacillales > Streptococcaceae > Streptococcus > Streptococcus parauberis. The sequence goes on along the minus strand of NZ_AEUT02000001.1, from coordinate 1,442,276 downwards.
TGCCTTTATCTAAAAAAGGGATGTCGGTGACTATTGGTTTGGTCAGCTTTGTTTCACTTCTAGAGGTTTTAGCAGGTTTAATTAAATCACAATTCTTATCAAACATAGTAAATGCTATTCCTTTCCATGCTCTGTCAATGGGCTGGTTGGTGCCAACAGTGATTGGTTTAGTGATTGCTTTGATTCTGCCAGATAAGCAATTGGGTCAAGCATTTAATCTTTCTCGTTTCCAAGCGGAAGCTAATGAAGAACTATCATAATTATCAAAAAGAGCTTCTGAGCTCTTTTTTTGGTATACTGGTTTTACCAATTCAAAGGAGAAAAAGCATTTGAAAGAAGTTACACAAGATTTATTTACAGTTGTTATGGCAAATGCTGATAACCCTGAGGATATCCTCTTTTTAAAAAATAAGTTACAAGTTGATGAAGAGATTTTGACTTATGCCTCTGACAAAAATGAGTTATCCCATTTAGAGTACAATAAGGACGAGCATAGTCTTCTCTTAATTTATAATGTTTTGGATGTATCCAAACAGGGTCATTATTATCAAACAGTTCCCATTACCTTTTATGTTCACCAAAATCGTTTGATTACGATTTATAAGGATCGCAGTGCTTACATTGTCAATCAAATGGCGACATTCTTGAAAAAAACGGATGGTCAAAGTCTTTATAAATTTCTATTTACCATGTTATATGTCATTTCAAAGAACTATTTTCCAACTGTTGAGAAGATGAACCATGAGCGCAATCGACTTAATCTATTGTTAAGGGAACGAACTAGTAAACGTGAATTACTGGAGTTGTCAGATTTAGAGACTGGTTTAGTCTATATGGTTTCGTCAAGTAAGCAAAACGTTTTGTTGCTTCAACAAGTCAAGAGCTTGGGTGCTCATCTGAAGTTGACTGATATTGAAGCAGAAGAGTTAGATGATGCCATCATTGAGGCCAAGCAGTTATTGGAAATGACCCAATTATCTGCTCAAGTCTTGAACCAGCTTGAAGGTACTTATAATAATGTCTTAAACAATGAGTTAAATGATACGATGAAAATCTTGACCTTATTGTCAATCCTTCTAACCATTCCAAGTATTGTAACTGGTTTCTTTGGGATTAATGTTCCACTTCCAAGAGGATTGACCCACAATCCGATTGGTTGGGTCATGGTTATTCTCATTTCAGTCGTTCTTTGGTTTGTGATGGCATTAATTTTAAGAGTCATGATGAAATATCGAAAAAAATGAGTAAAATTTTAATAGGGGTCACAAAACGAAAGCAGAGCTTTTTGTCTTCGTTTTGTGATATTTTTCTATAGTGGTGAAGGACGGCAGCGAATTCCGAAAGAATTCCATGTCTAATATTTTAACTTTGGTCTAAAATATTTTCCGCTCACTATATCTTATAAAAAAGGGAAACTAGTAATATCTGATTAGCTCCCTTTTTTTATGTTTTGCCTATTAGATGGTATAATAGACAGAGAATTAAGAAAAGGAGTCATTGACATGACATTTGAAGAGATTATTTTTCTTTGCTATTGATAGTCCTTAATAGGTTTGAATAACCTTGATATTAAAGCTTTTTATAAAATTCAATATTTAATATAGTTGAATATTTGTTCACCAAAAGTCCACTAAAAAGAGTATTAAAATAAGTCCCGCAAGCAAGAAGAAAAGCACCTTAAAGGGTGCTATTTTTGATATTTAAATTATCCCATATAGATTGACAAATAGCATTATAAAAAATATTAAAATCAAAAGTAACTGAATTAGGACAAATTCAGTTATTGGGTTTATATTTTTCAACCAGACATTTTTTTGAGCTGTGTTTAGCCTTCCTCTATACTCATAAGGAAGCAGTAAATCTAATAACCAATCAACACCGAACCATAGAGGAAAGACGTCTAGTAATTGGTGCTTAATAGCAAAATAGTAACTAACAAAAAGAAATAGTATTATCTGTATAACCTTTACTATTCTAATATGTTTAATGTCAGTAAATTGTTTTGCTTCATAGGATTACCTTACTTATTTAAGAAATATAATATAATAACAACCAATGCAATTAAGCCATCAGTGATTAGGTTTTCAGTCAGTGGACTAACATTTTTTAGAAAAATGTTCTTTTGTGCTTTATTATATCCGCCCCGATACTCATAAGGAAGTAACAAAGATAATAACCAGCTTATACCTATTACAAAAAAGACGCCAAACGGGTTTCCCCATTTTATGATTAATATATATATTGCTAAGACTAGTACAATGGCTAGTATTATCCTAAATGTCTTTATATGTTTAATGTCAATAATCTTCTTCATGGTCTTTTACCCCTAATATCTAAAAAAACAGAAATGTATTAGGACCTATCTTATTATGTAATTGTGGACTTTTTTGTAATGCCATATAAAAAGCAATAGTTTCGCTTGATAACTTTCTATTGATGGCTAAACGTGATATATCAGATACTAGTTCCTTTGCAACTGGGATATAGTAGTCATTGTTCTCTAGTGCCATTTTGGCTTTTAGCATTAGTTCTCGCTCACTTTGAGGTGTGTTAGTGTCTAAAATAAGATTGTAGATATTTTCAAGCAACCAATCTTTAGTAAGTTTCTTCTTCATTGTCTCGCTCACTTCCTAAGTACATACTGCCACCAACACCACCAAGTACACCAATCAGAATAAGGATAAATAATTTAACTATCTTTTTCATCTATTCGCCTCTTTCAATCAATATCATCTAGTACATATTTGACTAATCTATACCAAGGAATGATAAATATCTTTAGTAGAATATCAAGTATATCCCTAACCATAGTAAGCCCCCTATGCTATTTTATACCTGAATAATACCACCATGAAGTTTTTAGCACAATAGGAATGCCATATTATGATAAAAGACTTTACTTTTAATAATAAAAAACTCATGCAATGTTAGGAGACATTGTACGAGTCGAGAAATGTTAGCAAGAGGTCTAGACCTCTCAAGTAACAACTTAACATATTACTATTCTAATTACAAATAAAAAAAGCCCGTGCACACTCTCTCTCTGATAGCATAGGCTCGTCTTTATTTAGATAAGTATATTATAATTTAAATATTTAAAAAATTCAATATATTCTAGGATTTTTGTTAATTAATTTTTATAAAACAATATTGCATATTTATTACAAGTCAAATGTATAGGGAGAAGCTCATTTATTTGGCTAATAGTAGATACAATATTAGAGACAGAGTATATTTTAATACCAGTTGCAGTATTGCAAAAAGAAATATCTATGCTATAATTATTCAAAACGGGAAAATTATATATTCTCTCTCTCCATAAAAATAAATATATAATTATCCCAATTCTCCCGTTTTGCGCTCTTTATTTAGAAGAGTGCTTTTTTTATATTATAAAAGACATCTCTATTTAAGAAATACCTTTCTGATTTCTATTGGTTTGAGTAGCTTTCGTTAACTATGTATATTTCACTATACCCTTTTATAGAACTTTTGTAACTTTTAGCTTCTTCTTCGGTAGTAAATTTTTTGATTATTTTATTAGATTGCCAACGACTACATTTTTCTGTTCTCAATACTTCCCAATGCATTTGAATACTCCTATTTAAAATAATAGGTTTACTATAACATAGGTCTTGTTGGGGTTCAATCTTTGATATAAAAACAGACGGTAACGTTCGGAAAAAATAAATTTTTTAATTTAAGACATTCTAGGCGCGTGTCATTCACAGATAAGCAAGAAGAAAAGCACCCATTGAAAGGTGCTGTTTTTGTTTCCTGTGAATTGTTGGGATATGCTCGTATTTTCTAGTAATGATTAGTAGTTTACAAATGGCAGTATCGGAAAAAGTCGGAAAGTTTTGTTTTCTATATCCTAACTTGAACAATGGTTATTTCTAAAATATGTTTAAAGCCTTGATATATAAGAGATTAATGGCACTCTCTTGTTTTTAATATTGCTCAGCTTTGTTCTAATTCCTAACGTGAATAAAAATGTACAATACAGCGGGAAGTTCGCAAAATGGGGGTGGGGTAGGTAGGGATAGCCCCAAGTGTGTGTAATTGCCAGTCAATTATATGCTATAATTAAGATAAGTCAAATTTAAGGAGTTAATATCAAATGATAATGCAACTTATTGCAATTAGTTCTTCAATTTTATTAGCGATTACTAGGATAATGATATGTAATTTTTCCCCTAATAATATGAATCTAAATAATTTACATGTTTGGAGAAACTCAAAATTAAGATTATTAAAGATTAGCGACGAGATACTTTTTTTTTCTATTTTCTTATTTACAGTTTACATTCTTTCTCGACTATTTCAAAATATGGATAAAAATTTAATCTTAGTAAGCTCCATAATTACTAGTCTAATTTTCTTTATTATTCCTTTAATTAGTAATGTATTATTGATTGGTAATCTAGTATACCCTGTGAATGGGATAGGTATAATAAAATCTGATTCTATCTCAGTATACCTATTAGGTATATATTCTAGAATGCATTTATCTGAGTTGGCGCTTGGGATACTTACAATGCTTTTATCATTCCTAAGCAAAAATATTTTTGTTTTATATATAGGTATCATTGTTGGTATAGTGCAAATAGCACAAACTTATTACTCTAAATCGATAAATCAACCTCTTTATTATTCCTCTGTTGCAATCTGGTCGGTTTGGCTAATAATTTTTCAAATGGTATAAAATTTATCCAGTCTTACATAAGGCTGGTTTTTTTGTGTAAGATTGCCAATCTAAGCCAAGGTAAAGTTTTTAAGTGACTGATTATCCGTATCAATTGATATAACTAGCTTTATAGCAATTTGAAAAAGAATAAAAGTTGGCAATTATTGAACTTTATATATCCATTAAGCACGCGCCTCTATATGTTTTTTCAAATTCTTTTATCGCTTGTTTCTTCTTTGGATAATACCACGATTCTGATTTTCCCATAATTATATAGATATCATAATCTTTTAGTTTGTCAGTTGCTATATAGTTTAATATTAATATCTGTCTTAATCTAATATCTTTGATTGAGTTAATTCCGTCCGTTATTGCGTTAAGTTCTTCAAGGGCGCATTCACGATTAATCAAAAGGCGTTCTCTGCGCGTGTATGGTGGTTTAGAATAGTCGTTCAATTCAAGCAAATAATTATCATTATAGTTAATTGGCTGATTGCCTGAAATACGTTGCCAACGTTTAAACTCTTTTAGCTTCTTTGTTCCTTTATTATCTTTCATGTTACCCCTTAATTATGATATAATATCTTTAGGAAGAAATTCCAAAAAAATAAAAATAGAAAAATGGTATAATATTTTTATTAGCTATATACTTGAGGCGCTCACTCTGTGGGTGCTTTTTGTTGTCTCGGTCACTGTTAATCAGTGGCTTTTTTGCTGTCTAAAACAGGTACGTTTTTCACTCATATTTTTTAAAGAAAGCTGTTATATCAATGATTATAAAGACCATGCCACCCCTATAAAAAATCTGAAAAATTGGATATTTTTGTAAGAAGACACCTTATAGTGGCTCTCCTATGGCTCATACATGGGCGGGGTGTAATTTTTATAGCACGTTCGATATATTAACCATAAAAACTTAAACGCTCGTAGAAACGATTTTAGGCGTGTTTTCTTTGGGGTAGTATATCAGGTAAAATATGCCAACAAATGCCTAGAATATAGGCTTTTTATTCTTTTGAAAATTTTAAAAACGGGAAATACTGCGCGAAATAGGGTGCGTTCTTTTGTTTAAACTTAATCATAGCCCCGTTAAATTTAGGTGGGGTACTCTGGTACTATACTATGATATTCTATGAAAAAAAGTTATGCATATATACCAAAACAATATCATTATAATACTATTGTATGATTTAGATGATACAAAAAAATAGTTCCGATTGTTTCCGATAATCAAGTAATAGAAAAGGATTGTTTTATTACACTGTGAGAGGCTCTCACTTGCATTTTAAGCCACTTCAATAGGAAATGCGATAAACTTATATACTTAATAATAAATGTGTCTCATATCGCTTTATATAGACAATAAAAGGAAGTTACTACCTACTTTTTAATACCGCTATACTGTTTATATTTTTTTCTAAAGTTAGGAGCATGCTTCTTTTCTGTTAAGTCTCTTTCTATTTTTGATAACATTTTTTCCAATTTAATTTCTTCTAAAGTCAATTTCTTTTTCATATCGTTATCCGTTTCAATAATGATTTAATATGTTTCATGTAAGCTATTACTATTTAGTAATTATTTTAATTAAGTTTTCTCTAGTTATGATTAAGTTTGTGATAGTTTTTAGATACCATTTTATAGGGCAATTTCTGTTTCAAGTGTCGAAAAAAATGGGAGAGAGTTTTACAAGAGGAGTACAACCGTTATTCTGGCGCGGTTTTCGAGCGTTTCATAGGGGGGTTATCATGTTTCATTTAACAAACTATAAAACACTTCAAAAATAATAAAAATCTTTTTTTTATCAAATATTTAATTTTAAACCTCATCAACACTTACAGCCCAACAAAACAAAAGGCAAGCGCACTGTGTACGCCTACCAAAAGAAAGTGATTTGTAATATGAAAACTTATGAACTGAAAGTTATTTACAAGATAAGCACGATTACAAAACAGCCACTTTTAAACTACAAAAACCTTTCCCATCCTACCCGCCCAACTGGTCTTATTTTTTATTATTCATTTTATATTTCTTTGATTGTTGTTCATCTTGATGAATAAACATACGTTCTAAGAATGATTGTTCTTTTTTAATTCCTAAGCGCTGTGTCAAGTGTGATGATTTAATATCATTGAATAAAAGTCTAGCATTTTCATAATATGAAAATGATGGGTTAATCATGTCATCACTCTTATACAAGTCTCTAAATAAGATATCTAGTAGTTCATTAGTTTCATTGAAAATAATATCTGTTTGCTCAGCCAGTTCCTTAATCTGTGTGATAAGCGGTAACGCTTTATCATTGATAGCTTCAATCTTAGTGATTGCATTATCTTCTAACTGTTTACGTTTCTTCTTGTATTCAGCTTCATCTATTAAAGGCGTATCTAAAATCTTATCATGCTTTAACTCATAGATACGTTTGGCATTTTCAAGCTTTCTAATTTTATCATCAACTGTATTGTATTGGTCAATATTAAGCTGTTCCTCGGCTTCAATTAATTCAGCTTTTGATTTCTCAAGCTCTTCCTCGGTATCTGTAATTTGTTGCTTACAGTCTGATAGTTCTTTATCGTATTTAGCTTTTTTTGTTCTAACTTCTTTTTCTACTTTATCAAATAATGCCATTGTGTTTATCTCCTCTATTTCTTTATAAATGAATTTTTACTGTCGCTTGCTTAATAAGTTTATTGCCTGCCATCTTCGCACTGGTTTTCCCTTGCGCTTTTCTTAAAGCAATAAATTTTCTATCACAGTTAGCCTTAGCCTCTTGGTATTCTTTACTATTTTTCCCTTGCACCTCAGCCAACTTTTTTAGTGTAAGCGCCTTGTCGGCTTCTTTTTTTAGCTGTTCGATTGTTGTCATTGTCTTCCCCCTTTTGTTATCATTCGTGAACGTAAGTCCCGTTTACCGTAAATAGTTTCATTGTCGTTTATCTGGTCTTTAATCAATTCAGCTTTAAATTTCAATGTCTGATTATCAGCGTCGTTGATGATTGCCAGTAGTTTTTCAAAACCCTGTTTATAATTCATCTGTCCTATCTCCTAACTAAAATAAAAAACTCAATGACAAATAAGAATTATAATCCCTACTTATGTCATTGAGTTCTTCTCTTTAGACTTTATTTAATTGTTTGCGTTCTATCTACTTGATAGATTTTTCCGCCCTTAAATTTAAAAATTATTTGCCCAAAATCTACCTTTTCAACTAAGTCTATTATACCATTTTTTTCATATAATAAGTATCCTTGCAATAGCATTTCTTGCATTTTTTCTTTATTCATTTTTCACCATTTCCTTGTATAGTTGCCACCTTAAGAACTAAAGTTTCATTTTCTAGCATTTTCTAGAGAAGCCCCTTTAAGTCGTCTTTATCTTATAATCAGCTAATGTTAGCCACCAATAATATAATCATGGATGCCGTCAAGCTCTTTATTAGTATCTAATTCCTTAACTAATTTAATAACGTCATCACCTAACAGCTCAATGGTTTCAAAACCATGTTGGTCATCTAATGGTAGTGGTTCATCACTTAACAATCTGTCAGCATGGTCTAATAGCTCTAACTCGTAAGCGATAATGTCATTAATCAAAATATCTTTATCCAATGATTGCAACTGTTGCACGCGCATATCATGATAGCTTAATCTGAAAGTGTCAGGCTCATAATCTGCTTCAAATTTTACATAAGCTTCTTCTAGCTTTTGAATTGTACTGTTTGCAATTGTGTACTGTGGTGATACATATACGACAACCGTGTCAGGGCGTTGCTCAAAGACAAAGTTATTGCCATTGGTTAAATTATCATCTAGGTTTTCCGTGAATGCTTGTGCTTGACCAAGTGTGTCAAAAGAACCAATTAAAGCGGTGTATGTGTCTAAGTCACCTTTGAGAGTTGGTTCATCTTCTTCATAATCTTCAAAGTCGTCTGTGTGGTCAAGTGAGTTTGCAATCCTTTCAAAGTTTTCTGTCAGGTCTTCATCACTGGTATACTCAACCTCGATATCACCGTTACCAATATAAGTGATGTCAATAGCTGACTGGTCATAAGTTCCAACCATATAGCCAATAAGTGCGCTTCCTGCTTTCTGTGCTTGTTCAAAGTTAGGTAGTGTAGTAGTGAAAGTAAATGTTTTTGGTGTATCTGATAATGTTTTCATAGTGTAATATCTTTCTAGGCTTTCAAGCCATTGTGCGCGAACCTCTAGCAATCCTTTATATCTGCCATTGGTACGAGTAGTGAATAAGTGTATGTTAGTTTGACTCATGGTACATGACCATAATTGATAGTAGTGTCGTTAAGTTCTCATAATCGCCTGTTATCGCTTCTTGATATTTAACGTCAATGACTTGTTTATCAGTCATAAATTCGTTAACACGCGCTTCAAATTCGTTCATTTTTTCTTTATGACGTTGATAAAATACTTTGATTTTCATGCTTCTAACCTCTTTCAATAATATAATTCTTTTTTTATACGCTTTTGCTATTTTTTAGACGCTTAATTTTAAAGTGTATAACGTTTCAGCCCTTTAGCCCCAAGGGGTTTAGACACTTTAGGCGCTTTAGGCGCTTTTTTTTAAAATTCACCACAATTTCTATATATTCTTTTTTATATATACCTTACTTATATAAAAGTTTTTAACTTAAAATATAGTGTATAAAGTGTATAAAGAGTATAGAGTTATTGATATGACTGGCACGGATTGTTATACACTATTTTTATAAGTGTCTAAAATTCAAAGAAAGTGTATAAAGTTAGTTGTTTTTATAGTTACAGTTCCAATAACCGCGCTCGTTTTTTGTTTTCCTTTGGTTAATGGTGTTAGCTCTACCATTGCCGTAGTCTTTCATAGCATAATGTGGTAAGTCATCTTTAGGATAAAAATTAGTATGGTGTTCCCTGCCTTTTGGGATTGTCCTTTGCCCCGCTTTAATATAATCAGGTAGGTTTGTTTTTATCTCCCTATGTAGAGCCGTTTCAGTTCTAAAGCTTCTTAAGTTATTATACTCAAGATAATTTTTCCATACGTGCCAAACAAAGCTATTGGGAATAAATTCACTGTTTAGGCTGTCAGTGAAAAAGTCTTCAATAAATGCTAACACGGGATTAATTTCTAATAGATAATCATGTACAAGCTCTTTGCTACTACTTGGGTATATTTCTTTTGTTGGTGTTTCGATAGCCAGTTTCAAGATATACTCTAAGACGTTTTTATTATTAATGTAATACTTTTTGATAGCTTTATTTGGTTTGTTCTTGTACTTACTGGTGAATGGGATAATCATCAAGCGCCTTGAAATAGCATCCTTGTCGCCGTCCATGATAGGAAGCCCATTAGATGATTGAATAACAGTCATCTGTAAACGTAAGCTATAAGGCTTTAGACCTTTTTCTTCAATGGTCATGATGTCGCCCGTGGTTAAGCTGAATAATTCAGATGTGTCTTTAATCATTGCGTTTTGTTGAATATCATCACCAATGACAATAGACTTGCCTAGAAGTATAGAAGTAGTAAAACGACTTCTTGCCAGCTCTGTTATTTTCAAACTTGCTACATTATCAAGCCCAACTAGATTAATGATAAACTGTTGTAGTGTGCCTTTACCTGTTCCACCCGCCCCATATAGCCAAAAGATACGCTCTAGCGGTTCGTTAGTGATACATGCTTTAAACATTTGGATAACAAGGTCATACATTTCATTATCATTGTCAAATAGTTCTTTTAGCCATTTAGTAGGAGACCACCCTTTTATATCTGGTTCTGTTGCTTCGGGATTGTAGTTCGTTTCAATCTTACGAGTAACAGGTATATCAGGACTAAAATCATAAAATTGTTTTGTCTTATAACTGTAAACACAGTTACCAAGCGCGGTATATTCAGGGTTTAGCTCTTTAATTGGGCTTTTTCGTCCTATAATATATAGAACGTTTTTAGCTACGTTTTCAACTATACCCGCTTTTATGATGTTCATAATATCCTTGATAAGTTCGTTATCTTGCATGTAATAACCCTTATCAGGATTATAGAAATACAAGGGCGCTTGTTGGTTAACGTTCGCGGGTTTAATTCTGATAAAACGGATATATTTTTTAATCAGGATTGCAACTCCTAAAGCTTCCTTAGGTAAAGCATTAGATTTTTTACTTTCAGCATATTTTTCAATATCTTTAATTGTTATTTTTCCATCTGCTAAGGCTTTGCTGTTGCTAGGGTCATTTTTAAACTCTTGGTAGGCTTCTTCATAAGCTTTTTCTTTAATGTCATTGCAAATGCCAATGAATTGACCTCTGATATTCCTGAAAGTAGTGAGATATAAATCTTTGCTTTTTGCTTCTTCAAGTTTACCTTGATATTCTTTCAGTTCTTCTTTGTCTATGGCTGTAATCCTCTCTTTCTCATTTCAGCCTGCAAGATACTCCTAAAGGTGGTATCTAATTCATTAATAGTTAACGGTGGCTCGGTGTTCTCATTGGCAATTAAAGCCAAGTCATAAGCAGTTTCAATGTCACAATTCACGTATTTATTTAGGAGTAACCCCACAAATTTAGTCATTGCAACATTGCGCCCGCCCTCGTTTCCATATCCGTTAAATAAGGTATTAATTACCCGCATTGTCATAGATAATTGTCCACTCGGTGGATTGAAATTGCCTGTGGTTGGATGTGTCGTCACTGTTTGACCTCTTATAGTTGGGAAGTCAGTTCCAAGGTTAACAACTCGGTCATATTGGTCAATCTCTTGGCGCGTGACTGGTAGTCCTTGTAATTGTGACCATGTTATGGAAGTTTGGTCATAAGGTAAGCCAATCATGTCAGCTATCTGATTAACTGTTGCTTCATAGTCAGTTTTTGTCAGGTTGCTATCTGGTTTTACTACAAGGCGATAGCGTGGCTTTTCAGGCGTGTGTTTAATAGTAGGGTACAATATGTAGGAGTAGTCACTAAGAACGCTGTGGACGGTGTCCTTAAACGTCTCAGCACTAATAGGAATGTCATCATAGTCAATGAAAACTAAGTCACGATATACCAAAGTGGCATTGCTTCTTTTGTAACTTCCATTTTTTTCAGTTTTCACTTTACCAGATATACAGTAAGGTGCATGGGACTTCTTAAAATCATCAATGGTCATATTCTCGGGCGGTTTCATTGGTTTAAATTGTGCGATATAGTCAAACGGTGTTAGCTTACCAGTGTAGGGGTATAGAAGTGAGCCAAAACCGATACTTTCATAAATAGCCATTATCTCACCCCCAAAAATTGCAAGATGTCAGTCACACGATAGAAGACCTTTCTGGTATCTTCTAAAGGTGGAATGTATCGGGGTAGCCCGTTATCTTCCCATTTTCTAAGCGTGTTGTAGTCTATACCTAGCTCTTTTTTTAGGTCGGTTTGAGTAATTAAACCTAGTAGTCTTGGTTCTGGTTTAGTGTAATTGTCTAAGAAAGTAGTAACAGTAATAGCCACTTCCTTTTTTATTTCGTTTTCTGCTTCTTTAGATAGCCATGTCATGGGTTAACCTCCTTAGTTATAATACTTACCTTGTGATTGCAGATACGCCCCATATAAAGGGTCCCCCGTTGGTTTTGGCTCTGATTTGATATCTGGTAAGTCAATAGCAATATAGCTCTTAAAATGGCTTAAAATGACCATAAGAAGAAGCAGTGCCAAAAGAGTGGCAAGGTATTGCATAGGTGTTAAATTTAGTTCATTAATCATTTTTTAATACCTCCAATTCATGTTTATCATCAGCATTTAAAAGATAGCAAGCAACTTCATCTAATTTTCTAGAAATGTTTTCATTCAATGTGTAGTTAGTAGTAAAGAATTGCCTAGCTATCCATTGAAAAGTTAAGTCGTCTTTACGTTCAGTAAATTCAAGCCCTTGAATGGCTACGTTAACCATATCTAACTGATAAATGATTTCATTTAATTCAGCACCTAGCTTGTTTAGGTCTTTAACAGTTAGTAATACTTCATTTTTTTCTTGTTTCATTTTTACGCCCCTTATTTCGCTTGATAGTTTGAAAAGTATTCAGTTAATTCTGTATCATTCATATTGAGGACTTTGTCGCATTCGTCATCACTAATAGACTTATTTATTACAAGGTCGTCTAAGAAATTAATTAATCCCGTTGGTTGTTCATTGCCTAATAAAGTTTTAAAAGTTTTAGTATTGTTTTTCATTTTTCCTTGTCTCCTATGGTCAAATTTAGTCAAATATGTTATAATTAAGTTAATAAAAAATTATGCAACTCCCTTACTTGCTTGTGGGTGGGTTTGTATTTTATTATTTTCATATTCTTAAAAGCCTATTCAGTCGCCAAACTTTTTAAGGCTTTTTTTGTTGTCATCACGCGCATTCAGGCGCTTTTTTTAATGCCAAAGTTTTAATTTCATCATAATCACAATCCAAATTGATTAATGCTATTGCCATGTCTTCTAAAGCTGTGTACTGTGCTAACTCAATTGAGTTCAAGCAGTCAATGCCAGACTGTGCGCCTCGGGTTGCTCTTAGCTGTTTACTGTTTTTACCAGTGACAGATTTAAGCAGTAGATTGTAGACAGTCGGGTAAGCCATTTTAGGAGCGCTTTTCCATGTCTTGATAGCTTCATTAAGTGTTTTACGCTTAGGTGCTTCAAGAGTTCGCTGTAATTTGATTTGAGTGAGTTCATCTCTCATTTCAAAGAATGCTTTAACAAGATTTTCTTTAAATGTTGCCACTTGGTCGGTGTTCTTTAAAAATGTAATCAGCAAGGTTGCCTGCTGTTCGTTTAAGTGATAAAGCTTTTCAGGTCGTCCACGTCCGTCTAATTTACGCATTTCAAATGCGATTATTCCAAAACGTTCTAACCTAGCTTTGTGTTTTCTGATATGTTCTTGTATTGCATGATGACTAATACCAGCACAATCAGCAATGATACTTGATAGTGTGTAGGGTTCTTTTGCCCCGTCAATGTAAACTAGTTCCATAGGTTTCCTTTCTAGTCTTGATAAAATAGTTCGTCTATTGTGATGTCAGATTTTACTTGTTTTACCATGTCGCGGATTGCTAAGCGCTCACGGTCGTTGAAAGCATTTTTTCCAGTTTCTTTGTTATTATAAGATTGTAAAGAAATTCCCAACTTATCTGATAACTCTTTTTGGGTAAGTCCTAACATTACGCGATAACCTTTTAGTTTGCTCAAATTGATAACCTCCTTTTTTTAATATGTCCCCGCTCAATAGATTGAAAGTGTGAAAGGTGTTTGAGAGGGGGTATAAATATAGTTTTCTATATCGATAAGTTAATTGTATATAGTTATCTATATTTTGTCAATAGGTATTTTAAAAAAATATAGTTTTCTTTGATTTTTGTTCAAAATTTGGTTATAATCTTCCTTGAAAGGTAAATAATAAAATGAATAGGTTGAAAGAATTAAGAAAAGAAAAAGGCTTAACACAAGAAAGTTTAGCCCATGGAATAGGTACAACAAAACTGACTATCTCAAATTGGGAAAATGAAAAGCATGTAATAAAATCAGATAAAGCAAAACAGTTAGCTGATTATTTTAATGTGTCAGTCCCCTATCTTTTGGGTTTTAGTGATTTTAAAGACGAACAAAAAAGCGCTTTGGAAGTTTATAAAACAAAGGATGGTTTTGAAGTAGTCAAAAGTAGAGTAGCGGAATTGATTGGCGAAAAGCGCCTTAAGATAATTGAAGAAAATTACACAACTTACAAAAGAGATGAGCCTGACTTTGATAAGTATATTGATTTAATGTGTGCGATTGGTAATATCTCATATATGGATAATGAAGAAAGGTTGCTTGTTAACTTTGCTTTATTGCCTGATGATGATAAAGAGATAATAGTAGATTTAACCGAAAATTTAGCAAATAAGATAATCGCAATAAGAGACGATATAAAAAGTAAAAACTTACCATTTTAGCCACACACGCGCCAACAACCCAACATTTTCCAACATTTCAGTAACGCCAATTACTGACTTTACCTTATCTAATTCCTTTACTTGCTTGTGGGTGGTTAGAAGAGGTAAGAATATGAAAATAACAGAATACAAAAAGAAAGACGGTACAATCATGTACCGCTCACAAATTTATTTAGGCGTTGACTCGGTAACTGGTAAGAAAGCTAGAACCAGCGTATCAGGGCGAACAAAAAAAGAGTTAAAGAATAATATCAAACTAGCTAAGTACGAGTTTCAGGCGAACGGTGAGACAGTCTCAAAGAAAGTACAAGTTAAAACTTATAGCCAACTGGTTGAGTTATGGCTAGAAAACTATAAGCTTACTATTAAACCTCAAACTTATAGAGTGACTACCCGTTTGATTGATTGCCACTTGTTGCCATACTTTGGTAAAATGAAAGTTGAAAAAATATCTAATACAGATATCCAATCTTTTGTAAATGGATTATCTAGTAAACTAGTTAATTTCAGAACAGTTAATTCAATCAATACCCGTGTATTGCAATATGGGGTATCGTTAAACTTAATACCGTTTAACCCTGCGCGTGATGTTATTTTACCGAAGAAGCAAAAAGCGGGGCGTGACAGTGTCAAATTTATTGATACTAATGATTTAAAAACTTTGCTTAATTTTATGGAAAAGCAGTCTTTCAGGCGTTACCGTTATCAAGTTGAATATGTATTCTATAAGTTATTGCTTGCCACGGGCTTGCGTATTGGTGAGGCGGTGGCTCTTGAGTGGTCGGATATTGACCTTGAGAATGCCACAATTGACATTAATAAGAGTTTTAGCCAAGAGTTGCGCCTAGTCAGCACCACTAAGACAAAGGCGGGTACACGCTTAATTAGTATCGATAAAGAGACGGTCAATCTCTTAAAGCTGTATCAAGTCAGACAAAGACAATTGTTCCATGAGGTTGGAGGAGGTGTTCCGAAAGTAGCCTTTGCAACTCCTACAAGGGAATACCTGTCACGCTTAACACTACAAAATAACTTAAATAGTAGGTGTGAACGCTTAGGAATACCTAGATTTACTTTCCACGCTTTCAGGCATACTCATGCTAGCTTGTTATTGAACGCTGGTATCAGTTATAAAGAATTACAATATAGGCTAGGTCATTCAAATATAGCCATGACTTTAGATGTCTATTCTCACTTATCCAAAGACAAAGAAAAAGAAGCAGTTTCCTATTATGAAAAAGCAATAAATAGTATTTAGTACGAAAAAAGGTACACAAAAAAATAAAACCTAAATTATATAGGTCTTACAAACGTTGATATAATAGTATTTAATGAAAGAAAAGGTAAAAACATAATGAAAAATCGTGGATTTGAATTAGTTAGTGCATATACAGATGAGAATTTATTACCAAAACGTGAAACAACACATGCTGCTGGTTATGATTTGAAAGTAGCAGAGCCTGTTACTATTAAACCAGGTGAGATTAAATTGGTCCCAACTGGTATCAAAGCCTATATGCAAGCTGGCGAAGTACTCTTTTTGTTTGACCGCTCATCAAATCCTCGCAAAAAAGGACTAGTATTGATTAATTCTGTGGGTGTAATTGATGGTGATTACTACGGAAATCCGGACAATGAGGGGCACATCTTCGCTCAGATGAAGAACATCAGCGACCAATCAGTTGTTCTTGAACCTCTAGAACGCATTGTCCAAGCTGTTTTTGTACCGTTTTTACTTGTTGATGGCGATCAAGCTGATGGCGTCCGTACAGGTGGATTTGGGTCAACAGGTCGTTAAGTTGTATCAGCGCAGCAATTCTTAAAAAGGAAAGGCCTAAAGATGGCAAAGAAAAAGGCAACATTTGTCTGTCAGGAGTGTGGTTATCAGTCGCCTAAGTATTTGGGTCGCTGCCCTAACTGCTCGTCTTGGTCGTCATTTGTTGAAGAAGTTGAAGTTAAGGAAGTCAAGAATGCGCGTGTTAGCATGTCTGGAGAGAAATCGAAACCGATTAAACTGAAAGATGTGGATAATATACACTATGCTCGCACTCAGACTGATATGGATGAGTTTAATCGTGTGCTTGGTGGTGGTGTTGTTCCTGGGAGCATGATTCTAATTGGTGGTGATCCTGGGATAGGGAAGTCAACTTTGCTTTTACAGGTATCGACCCAGTTAGCGAACAAGGGGACGGTTCTCTATGTTTCTGGTGAGGAATCGGCAGAGCAAATTAAACTCCGTAGTGAACGTCTTGGTGACATTGATAATGAATTCTATCTTTATGCTGAGACTAATATGGAAAATGTCCGTGTAGAGGTGGAACGGATTCAGCCTGATTTTTTAATTATTGACTCGATTCAAACGATGATGAGTCCAGAAATTTCTGGTATCCAAGGTTCTGTTAGTCAGGTAAGAGAAGTGACTGCTGAATTGATGCAATTAGCCAAAACTAATAACATTGCCACCTTTATTGTTGGTCATGTAACTAAGGAAGGGACTTTGGCAGGTCCACGGATGCTAGAACATATGGTGGATACGGTTCTCTATTTTGAAGGAGAAAGGCATCATACCTTCAGGATCCTAAGAGCTGTCAAAAATCGTTTTGGGTCGACTAATGAAATTGGTATCTTTGAGATGCAATCGGCTGGTTTAGTAGAAGTGCTTAATCCTAGCCAAGTATTCTTAGAAGAACGTTTGGATGGAGCTACTGGTTCTGCCATTGTCGTCACAATGGAAGGTAGTCGGCCAATTCTTGCAGAGGTGCAATCACTTGTAACACCAACCGTATTTGGTAATGCCAGACGGACGACAACGGGTTTGGATTTTAACAGGGTCAGTTTGATTATGGCTGTTTTGGAAAAACGCTGTGGACTTCTCCTGCAAAATCAGGACGCCTATCTCAAGTCTGCTGGGGGAGTCAAGCTTGATGAACCAGCTATTGACCTTTCTGTAGCGGTAGCCATTGCGTCCAGCTATAAGGAAAAGCCGACTAATCCTCAAGAAGCTTTCTTAGGTGAGATAGGTTTGACGGGAGAGATTCGTCGAGTGACGCGAATTGAACAGCGGATAAATGAGGCAGCCAAATTAGGCTTTACGAAGGTTTATGCGCCTAAGAACTCTTTACAAGGGATTAAAATTCCTAGTGGTATTGAAGTTATTGGGGTAGCAACAGTAGGACAAGTCCTAAATGCTGTATTTTCGAAATAAATAGACCATCTCTTGGGATGGTTTTTATTTTCCGAACATTGTAAAGTTTACAGTTTGGACAACTGATTTTTTAAAAAAATCGTGATAAACTAAAAGAAATCTGATAGTCAAACCACTTAGGTGCAACAATTAGGAGGAATTATGTCATACTTTGAACAATTTTTGAAAGCCAATCAAGCTTATGTGGAACTTCATGGGACTACACATTTGCCAAATAGTCCAAAAATGCGGGTAGCAATAGTCACATGTATGGATTCTCGTCTCCACGTAGCGCAAGCACTAGGACTTGCCCTTGGGGATGCTCATATTTTAAGAAATGCCGGTGGTCGGATTACAGATGATATGATTCGTTCTTTAACAATCTCGCAACAGCAGATGGGGACCCGCGAAATTGTTGTTCTGCACCATACAGACTGTGGTGCGCAGACTTTTACCAATGAAAGTTTCACTGCTCACCTTCACAAAGAGCTAGGTGTCGATGTAAGCGGTCAAGACTTCCTACCTTTTGAAAATGTGGAAGATAGCGTCCGCGAGGACATGGCTATTCTCAGAAAATCACCATTAATTCCTGAAGATGTTGTGATCAATGGCGCGGTCTATGATGTTGACAGTGGCCGAATGACGCAAGTAATGGAATAATTCATAACCTTTTGCAGAGCTGAATTCAGCTCTTTTTTTATTTTTAAAGATTACTGAAAATATTAGACAAAGAATAAGAAAAGCGTTATAATAATTGTATCAAGTCTTTCATACAAATAAGGAGAGTAAGATGGTCGACAATAGGATGAGATTTACGATTGATCAAGACATGCAGTTTCCATTAGTTGAGATTGAACTGGAACATGGGGAATCAGTATACTTACAACAAGGTAGTATGGTCTATCACACTGAAAATGTGACCCTAAATACTAAATTGAACGGTAAGGGATCTGGTTTAGGAAAATTAGTCGGAGCTATTGGTCGTTCGATGGTTTCAGGCGAGTCAATGTTCATCACACAAGCTATTTCCAATGGTGAAGGAAAGCTAGCACTTGCTCCAAATACTCCAGGACAAGTTGTTGCATTAGAATTAGGCGAAAAACAATACCGCCTAAATGATGGTGCTTTTCTAGCCTTAGATGGTTCAGCTGAGTACAAAATGGAACGCCAAAATATTGGTAAAGCGCTGTTTGGTGGTCAAGGTGGATTATTTGTAATGAGCACAGATGGACAAGGAACCTTATTAGCTAACTCATTTGGTTCAATTAAGAAAATTACCCTTGAAGGTGGCACAATGACTATTGATAATGCCCATGTAGTAGCATGGAGTAGAGAACTTGACTATGATATTCATTTAGAAAATGGCTTTATGCAGTCAATTGGAACTGGTGAAGGTGTTGTCAATACCTTTAGAGGTCACGGAGAAGTTTATATTCAAAGTTTAAACCTTGAACAATTTGCTGGTGCCCTTAAACGCTACCTACCAACAAATTCAAATTAATAAGATAAACATAGAATCAGCCTTTCTAGGCTGATTTTTTTCGCCTAAGGCTGTAAAATATGCTATAATAATAAAGATTTAAATCGTAAGATTTTATAGGAAACTAATTTGGTTGGAGCAAGCTCAAATAGCAATTTGTTGCTTGTTTTTCATGCCACAGGTTTCTTAATGTACTTTGTAATAGGAGAAGAAGAATGTCTAAACCAATTCGTGTGCGTTACGCACCAAGTCCAACTGGACTTTTACATATCGGGAATGCCCGTACAGCCCTATTTAACTACCTTTATGCTCGCCATCATGGTGGAGATTTCATCATTCGTATTGAGGACACTGACCGCAAACGCCATGTTGAAGATGGTGAACGTTCACAGCTTGAAAACTTAAAATGGTTGGGAATGGATTGGGATGAAAGTCCAGAAACACATGAAAATTACCGTCAATCTGAACGCTTAGAACTCTACCAAAAATATATTGATCAGTTATTAGCTGATGGTAAAGCTTACAAGTCATATGTAACAGAAGAAGAACTAGCTACTGAACGCGAACGCCAAGAAGCAGCTGGTGAAACGCCTCGTTACATTAATGAATTTATTGGTATGTCTGCAGACCAAAAAGCAGACTACATTGCTGAACGTGAAGCAGCTGGTATTATACCAACAGTCCGTCTTGCTGTTAATGAAGCTGGTATTTACCAATGGACTGATATGGTTAAAGGCGACATCAGCTTTGAAGGTGGCAACATCGGTGGAGACTGGGTTATCCAGAAAAAAGATGGTTACCCAACTTACAACTTTGCCGTTGTGATTGATGACCATGATATGCAGATCTCACACGTTATTCGTGGGGATGACCATATTGCTAATACACCAAAACAATTGATGATTTATGAGGCACTTGGCTGGGAAGCACCAGAATTTGGACATATGACCTTGATTATCAATTCTGAAACTGGGAAAAAACTGTCTAAACGGGATACTAACACACTTCAATTTATTGAAGACTATCGTAAAAAAGGTTACCTTCCAGAATCAGTTTTCAACTTCATAGCTTTGCTGGGATGGAATCCCGGTGGTGAAGATGAGATTTTCAGCCGCCAAGAATTAATAGACCTCTTTGACGAAACTCGTCTTAGCAAATCTCCAGCTGCCTTCGATCAGAAGAAAATGGATTGGATGAGCAACGAGTACCTTAAACATGCCGATTTCCAAACTGTTTTTGCTCTCTGTAAACCTTTCTTGGAAGAAGCAGGACGATTAAACGAAAAAGCCGAAAAATTAGTTGAATTGTATCAACCTCAATTAAAATCTGCAGATGAAATTGTGCCACTAACAGACTTGTTCTTTGCTGATTTCCCTGAATTGACTGAGGCAGAAAAAGAAGTAATGGCTGGTGAAACAGTTCCGACTGTCTTGAAAGCCTTTAAAGAAAAATTAGAAGCTATGTCAGATGAAGATTTCCAGCCTGACAATATCTTCCCACAAATCAAAGCTGTTCAAAAGGAAACAGGTATCAAAGGGAAAAATCTCTTTATGCCAATTCGGATTGCTGTTTCAGGTGAAATGCATGGTCCAGAATTACCTAACACCATCTATCTTTTAGGCCGCGAAAAATCTATTGAACATATTAACAATATGCTCTAATTTTAAATCCCCCTTTTGTGTGTAACAATTGGGGGATTTAAAATTTAATTGTGAAAAATTTCAATGGTAAGTCGTTGATTAAAAGAGATAGGTATAGTATGATTTATAAGAAATCGGTTTGTGAGAGGGAACGTTGAATGACTGATTCTTTATTAATAATGATAACCTTTATTGTACGTTTTGGGGTGGCTTGGTTCATGTTTTTTGACATGGAGTATTCAGTCGACTCTGAAAAAAATAAAATGCCTTGGCTAACGCTAGGGCTATTTGTCGTACTTGAAATGGTAATCATTGGTTTTGTCGGACCTTGGTACCTGCTAAATGAGCCGCTTTTGATGTTTATCTATCATTACATGAAATTTCCTCATGACAAAATGTTACATCATCTTTTTTTCTCACAATTTCCTGTTGTTGCAACTGATTTAATTTCCAAAGTTATGCTCTTTTTTGTCATACCTTTCCTTAGCAATTCGAGTATGTCTGAGACAGTTTCAAATTACTATTATTTGATTTTAGCTTATCTTTTAGTTATGCCAGTTTTGAACTTTTCGTCCAAAGTCTTCTCCATAGACGACTTTAAATTTATTAGATTTAATACAAGAGTTTTTAACCGTTTTGTCATTTTTACGGAAGTCACTTTTATCATTTATTATATCTTAATATATAGTCATCTTAATTTTTTCCAAGATATTCATAGCTTTAAAAAACTAATAATTATTATTGCGTTTTTTATTTTCTTGTATTTGCTTTCTTTTTTAAATAATTACTTTATCCAAACGAGTAAAAATCGGATTCGCGAAGAAGAAGAGAATCACTTAAGACTCTTGGAAGATTATAATCGGTATTTAGAAAAACTCTATAAAAATATTCGCTCATTTAGACATGACTATGACAATATCATTATTAGTTTATCTGGAAGTATTGATAGTGGAGATTTTGAAACAATTCAAACAATCTATACTCAAATATTAAATAGAGTTGAAAAAATTATGGATGATGATTTATCTTTGCGCTTAAATGAATTTTCAAAAGTAAAAGACTTCAACTTAAGGTTACTTTTAGCTTTAAAAGTTTATAAAGCAAGGCAAATTGGAATAGACACTCAAATTGATATTTCTGGAAGTTTAGATGTTCCTTTTCTAGATAGTGCAGATGATATGGTCCTATTATCTGCTGTCAGTGATTTAGCTATTAACCTTGTTCAAGACACGCAAGAAGCTTTAATTAAGGTTCGTTATGATTTGACACAAAGTGAAGGTATTAATTTAGTAATAGAAACTGGAGCTGAAAAATTATTTGGTCCAGAGCGTAAGGAAGTTCTGGATCAAATCGAACAAGTCCGGAATACATTTATAAGTTTGCTAGCAAAATATGATAAGCTTACTTACCGGGTCAAACAGTTTGATCGTGTGATTGTTCAGCAAGTAACTATAGAACCGCTAGAAAAAGAACCGCTAGAAAAGATTGGGGGTAAATAAGATGGAATTGATTCGTTCATTTTTAGTATACATTTTAGTCTTATCAGCCTACTTATTTGTTTTTCAAAGAATTACTAATCGGAAAGTTACAGTTTTACCTGTTCTATCTTATTTTGTCATAGGGTCGCTTTGTACTTATGTCTTAGACTTTTTTACAATTATGATTGATCCAGTTTATCTCATTGTTTTTTCTTTTTTCACTAAAAGAAATTCACCAATAATCCATCATGTTTTTTATTGTTTCTATGCTGTAACTACTGTGGAACTATTATCTCGTACACTTGGCTATGTTATACTACCGACTATTTTTCAAGTTAGTACGGACACTATATCTAGTGATTACCGCTATCTCTTTGTGACTTATATCTTGGTTTTTCCATTTTATTATTTAGTTCACTACTTACTTCATATTGACTATCAAATGATACGAAGGGCTAATGCTGCCTCTTTAAGTCGAAACTTAATTAATTTAGGTATCGGTACTATTATTTTCTATACTGGTATCAGTATTCTATTATATATTGAATTTCAATTCCCAATGCTCCATTTTGATATAGGTCGAGTACGCTCAGTATTCGTTCTGATTTATATTATTATTTTTATTTGGAATCTGTATGTTATCAATCGTTATGCAAAGAATGTAATTGAAACTCAAATAATGGTTGAGCGGAACAATCATTACCGTAATTTAGACAGTTATAATCATTACATAGAATCCTTATTTGAAGAAATAAAGGATTTTAAAGAGTCAACGAAAGATTCTCTTTTGAAACTCGGTCCAAGTATTGAAGATGGCGATATTAATCAATTGAATCGTATTTTTGATCAAGAATTCATTGGTAAAATCAATCCTTCTAGAACGGAAAAGTATTCTTTAGATCTCCTAATCAATCTTAAGGTGCCAACTGTCAAAAGTTTGTTAGCTGCCAAATTATTTAATGCTACACAAACTCATGTTCATATTAATGTTGAAATACCAGACGTGATTGAAGAAATACCGATGAAAATCGTTGATTTTATCGTCGTTTTGTCTGTTTTTGTCGATAACGCGATTGAAGCAGCGATTGAATCGAAAGAAAAACGTGTTGACTTAGCCTTTTTTTATAATGACGATAAGCTTCAATTAGTTGTCCAAAATTCAAGCAAAGAGAAGCAAGTTTCAATCAGAAATATGTTTAATCAGGGCTTTTCAACTAAGGGGGATAATCGAGGAATCGGTTTAGCCAATGTGAAATCGATTCTTGAAGAATATCCAAAAGTCGAACTTATAACTAAAAGTAAAAATTTCTTGGTTACACAAGAACTAAGTATGACTCGTTAGGCACTCTTCTCAAAAACTATTATTCATATTTTTAACAGTAGTTTTAATAGAAAATTAACTGCAGTTTTGCTACCTATAGTCAATCGTTTGTTACTTGGGGAAAGTAAACTAGTCAGTTAAAGTTAGTTTGTGATAAAATAGATTATCTAGAAGGGAGGAATTTAATGCCTTTAGTTCAATTAATTTGTTTAATACTCTCTATAATTGTATATTACGCAACAGAGTTTTATATCTTTTCATTTTTGTCAGACATTAAATTCCCTTTTTGGAAGATAATTTTATTGATGTCTTTTGCAATTTTTATTAATCATATACCAGTGTTATCACCGATGATTATCGATCCTATTTTATTTCTATTCTTGCTGAGCTTAGAAAAAAGAAATATCTTCAATATAAAATCAATATTCACAGCTTTTTTTCCTAGCATCTTTATTGATTTATTTTCTCGATTTTTAATTACAGTTGTTCTACCCTATATCTTTTTGACAAATGAGATAAAGGTTGGCTATTCCTTTGCTAACTTAATAGTTTATCTACTGATTTTCCCAACTCTCTTACTAGTTGACTACTTTGTTGGTAATGATTATAGGCATATTTTTCGAATGGAAAATACCGATCGGGCAAGAAATTTCTATAATATCTTCATCATTTTCATGGTGGCTTATTATGTTGATATTTTCTTGGTATTGGGAATTGTGGATCCTTTTATCTACTATAAACATCCTATGAAGGTTGAACCTTCTTATAAAATCTTGTTCTTTACTTTTACTTTATTATTTCTTTATATGTTGTCATATTTTAATTATAAATCAAAGGAATATATGGAAGAAGACTTAAAAAAAGAACAAGAGGAGTATATTCAAAATTTAGAGGCTTACGGCCATCACT
Source organism: Streptococcus parauberis NCFD 2020 (assembly GCF_000187935.1). Lineage (NCBI taxonomy): Bacteria > Bacillati > Bacillota > Bacilli > Lactobacillales > Streptococcaceae > Streptococcus > Streptococcus parauberis. The sequence goes on along the minus strand of NZ_AEUT02000001.1, from coordinate 1,417,649 downwards.
TAGATTCCTTATATAGAGATGGCAAAGAATTTCAAGCAAATTATTTAGCCCGATTAAATAAACTAGGCTATGCTTTAAAAGAAAATGACCTAGATCATGTCAAGTCTGTTTATTATCAGATTGTTGAGAAGGCTAATCATTATTGGGATCAGAAGCATTATAACATCTCTAAATTGGGAGCTATCTCGATTTCTTCTGTAAAGAGTTTACTCTCAGCAAAAATTATTGAAGCTGAGGATAAAGGTCTTGAAGTATCCTTAGAAATTCCAGATTATATCACGCATTCCAATATTTCAGAATTAGACTTTCTTCTATTAATTTCTGTCTTTTTTGATAATGCCATTGAAGCAGCGCAATTATCCAAAAGAAAAACAATATCCATCGCCTATTTCACGATGGATGAAAAGCAATACTTCGTTATTGAAAATAGCACTTTGGAAGAGAAAGTAGATATTACGACTATCTTTGGTGATGGTTTTTCAACTAAAGGACAAGGACGTGGAATCGGTTTGGCCAATGTTGAAAAGATCCTGGAGAAATATCCGCTAGTGATTTTAGCTACAAAAAGCTCAGCCTATTTGTTTAGTCACGTGCTTACACTGCCAGAGAATGGGGAAGTTTAAATGCAACAATTATTACCAACCCTTGTTTTATATAGTTTGATTTTTTTTGATATTTGTTTTTTCTTTTCGATAGTATCGGACATTTCCAAATCTTGGTGGGAACTAGCTTTAACATACATAATGTTTTTAGTTTTAAATGTTACTTTCAATAATAGTATACTTTTCAATCAATTATTTTTTATAGCTCTTTCATATTTTTGCGGAAAAGATAAAAAATGGTCACATCATATTTTTTATGGTTTATTTTCGATTATTTTATGTGAGATCATATTTAGGCTCATGGCCTTGTTAGTTATGCCAATTTTATTTTCAATAACCTTATCTGAAATTAATGCCCAACTCTGGATTAAAGTGGTTGTTTATTTAGCAATTTTACCCGTCTTTAGCCTAGTATCATATCTTTTCAATGTAGATATCACATTAATTAAACATATTAATAATGAACGATTTTCAAAATTTGTAGTTGGAATGAATCTCATCATGTTTTCATACTTGATTATCGTCAATTTCATTCCTAAAGAACTAGGAATTTTACCAGAGGTTTTCCAAACCTACCGTACACACATTACTTTAGTATACATGATAGTCCTTACCTGGTTTATTATGCAACTGGATCGCTTTGCAAAACAACAGCTTCATCAAAGATTTAAGCTGGCTCAGCAAGAAAGAATCAACAATTTAGAGAACTACAATAATTATATTGAGGGCCTCTATCAAGATATCAGAACGATAAAACATGACTCTGAAAATATTTTAATAAGTTTAAAAGATAGTATTGATAAAGGTAGTAAGGAAGAAATTGAAAGAGTTTATCATACAGTGGTTCAACAATCTGCTCGTCAATTCTTGGATCTATCTTCAGGCTATCAAGATTTAGAAAATATTGAAGAAGGTGTTGTACGAAGTTTATTAAATGCTAAAATCTACGAAGCACACCATCTAGGAATGGAAGTCTATTTAGAAATTCCAGATAAAATTAATTCTTATCACATTAAATTACTAGATTTAGTTGTATTGATTTCAATTTTATTAGATAATGCTATTGAAACAGCTAAAGGTAGTTTGCGCCCCTTTATTTCAATTGCAATGTTTGAAGAAGGGGACCAACATTTTTTAATTATTGAAAACGCTAGTAAAAATAAAATTGTTGATATGTCAAAATTATATAATACTAGTGAATCAACTGATATGGAAAGTTACCAAAAGAGTTTATCACGCTTTGTAGCTATTCTAAATGACTATCCAGCCTCAACTTTTTCAACAAGAAGCAATCATTATCGCTTCCGACAAATCTTAGAAATGAGACTATAGTAATGAACATTTTTATATTAGAAGATGATTTTATCCAGCAAACTCGAATAGAATCAGCAATTGAAAGTATCCTCAAAGAAAATAATATAAGCTGCAAATTTATGGAAGTTTTTTCAAATCCCCAAAAGCTGTATGATGCCATCCTAGAAAAAGGTGACCATCAGATTTTTTTCCTTGATATCGAAATTCAAGGAGAATCACGCAAGGGCTTGGAATTAGCAACTGAAATTCGTCAAAAAGATCCAAATGCAGTTATTGTTTTTGTGACGACTCATTCAGAGTTTGCTCCAATTTCCTATAAATATAAAGTGTCAGCACTTGATTTTATTGATAAGTCGGTTGATACTAAGCAATTTAAGGAACAAATACAAGAATGTATTTTTTACACGAATGAGATGATGTCAAAAAACGAACCAGAAGATCTCTTTATTTTTGAGACATCTCAAACTAGACTAAAAATGCCACTAAAGGATATCCTTTACTTTGCAACTTCAACAACACCCCATAAAGTTTGTTTGTGGACACAAACAGAACGACTCGAGTTTTATGGTAAATTATCTGAAATTCAAGAAGTAGCACCAGAGTTATTTCTCTGTCACCGTTCTTACTTGATTAATCTTGATAATGTTGTTCGAATTGATAAATTTAATCAATTAGTCTATTTTGAAAATGGTGATGATGTTATGGTCTCACGACTCAAAATGAAAAGTTTAATTGAAAAATGGCAAGAATTACACTAAAAATACAAAAAAATAACATTTTAGGATGAAAAATCAACATTTCAGGAAAAAGTCATGCACATTGAGAAATATTGGCTATAATAAATAATGTAAATAAAGACATAACGTCACTAGTTTATAAGAGTCAATCCCCAATTCAATCAAAATATTGTTTTCTCTCTCTCTCCATAAACAAATAGTATTTTTGATCTGACTCTTCTGAAACTAATGATTAATTCAGTTGTCTTTGTTTGGATAACATATTGACTGATTTTTACATCAGTAAAAAAACTCGGAATCCCATCCGAGTTTTTTTTTGCCCATATTTGTATAACAATACATTATTTCGCGCAAAAATATTCACTAAGCTGACGTATAAAATTGGTAAACGAAATAATAATACGGTTACAAGGACATATTTATGATTTTTTAGAATAAAAATACCAAAAACTATTGACATTTAAATAAATATACATTAGTATAAACACTAATATTATTTAGAAAAGAGAAATGCTATGTCTAAAGAAAAACTAATTTTAGCTTATTCAGGTGGTTTGGATACTTCTGTTGCCATTGCTTGGTTAAAAGAAAAATATGATGTTGTTGCTGTTTGTATGGATGTTGGTGAAGGAAAAGACTTAGACTTTATCCATGATAAGGCCTTAATGGTTGGTGCTGTCGAATCCTTTGTGATTGATGTTAAAGATCAATTTGCAGAAGAGTTTGTATTGCCAGCATTGCAAGCACATGCTTTTTACGAACAAAAATATCCTCTTATTTCAGCCTTAAGTCGTCCATTGATTTCTCAGAAGTTAGTAGAGATTGCCCATCAAACAAATGCAAGTTTAATTGCTCATGGTTGTACTGGAAAAGGCAACGACCAAGTTCGTTTTGAGGTAGCTATTGCTGCACTTGACCCGGATATTAAAGTTATTGCTCCGGTGAGGGAATGGAAGTGGTCGCGTGAGGAAGAAATTAATTTCGCCAAAGAAAATGGTGTACCGGTTCCTGCTGAATTGGACAGTCCCTATTCAATCGATCAAAATCTATGGGGCCGTGCTAATGAATGTGGTGTTCTCGAGAATCCATGGAATCAAGCTCCTGAGGAAGCCTTTGGCATTACAACTTCTCCTGAAAAGGCACCAAACGAGCCGGAATTTGTTGATATTACCTTTAAAGCAGGTAAACCAATTGCTATTAATGGGCAAGATATGCCTTTGGCCAACTTAATTTTAGAATTAAATAAAATAGCTGGTGCTCATGGCGTTGGTCGTATTGATCATGTTGAGAATCGTTTGGTTGGTATTAAGTCTCGTGAAATATATGAGTGCCCCGGAGCGATTACTTTGCTGACGGCACATAAAGAAATTGAAGATATTACCTTGGTTCGCGAATTATCTCACTTTAAACCAATTCTGGAAAATGAAATTTCCAACCTTATTTATAATGGTCTCTGGTTTAATCCAGCAACTGATGCTATCAAAGCTTATATTAAACAAACACAAAAAAATGTTAATGGTATAGCTAAAGTCAAACTATATAAAGGTTCAGCGCAGGTTGTGGCTCGTCAATCTTCAAATTCATTATATGATGAAAACTTGGCTACTTATACAGCTGCGGATAGCTTTGATCAAGATGCGGCAATTGGCTTTATTAAATTATGGGGCTTACCAACTCAAGTGAATGCACAAGTGAACCAAATTAATAATAAAGAATAAGGCAATGCTTATTATTTTCATACAAAAATAGAGGTAATAATGACAAACAATAATAAATTATGGGGTGGACGTTTTGAAGCTGGCCTGGAGAAGTGGGTTGAGACCTTTGGAGCTTCAATTTCTTTTGACCAAAAATTAGCACTTTTTGATATTAAGGCATCTATTGCACATGTTACCATGTTGGGACAAACAGATATTATATCTTCAGATGAAGCAAGTCGAATAAAAGAAGGTCTAAAAGCCTTATTAAAAGAATTTGAAGCTGGCCAACTTACTTTTGATATTAGTAACGAAGATATTCATATGAATATTGAGAGTTTACTGACTGAGAAAATTGGACCAGTTGCGGGCAAATTGCATACTGCTCGCTCACGTAATGACCAAGTAGCCACAGATATGCATCTGTACTTAGTAGATACGTTAAAACAAGTGGACGACAAATTGAAGAAGCTAAGACAAGTATTGGTGCAACTTGCCCAAGAGCATGTTGAAACCATTATGCCAGGTTATACGCACTTGCAACATGCCCAACCAATATCGTTTGGGCATCACTTAATGGCTTACTATCAAATGTTTACCAGAGATAGTCAACGGTTTGCCTTTAATATGGAACATACAGATCTATCTCCATTAGGAGCGGCTGCTCTAGCAGGCACAACTTTTCCAATCGAAAGAGAACTATCAGCTGATTTGATGGGCTTCTCGAAAATCTACAGTAATTCTCTAGACGCTGTCTCAGATCGTGATTTCATTTTAGAATTTTTATCTAATGCTAGCCTTTTGATGATGCATATGAGTCGTTTATGTGAAGAGCTTATTAACTGGTCCTCATTTGAATATCAGTTTATCACCCTTTCCGATACTTTTTCTACGGGTTCTTCAATTATGCCTCAGAAGAAAAATCCCGACATGGCAGAGCTAATTCGGGGGAAAACAGGACGGGTTTATGGCAATCTCTTCTCCCTGTTAACTGTCATGAAGGCTCTGCCATTGGCCTACAATAAAGACTTACAAGAAGATAAAGAAGGCATGTTTGATACGGCAGAGACAATTACGGTGGCCGTGGATATCCTGGCTGGGATGTTGTCAACGATGACAGTTAATAAGGAAAAAATGGCTAGCGCCACGCAGAAGGACTTCTCAAATGCGACTGAGCTAGCAGACTATTTGGCGTCTAAGGGAGTTCCATTCAGAAAAGCCCATGAGATAGTTGGGAAACTAGTTTTAGAGGCTACAAAAGGTGGTTACTACCTGCAGGATATAACTCTTGATGATTATAAAAAGATATCGGAAGTTATAGAAGAAGACATCTACGACAAACTAAGCTCCAAACAAGCTGTCGCTCGTCGAACGTCTTTAGGTGGAACAGCATTTAGTCAAGTGACAGAACAAATTAAAAAAGCTCTAAGTGAACTTGAAAATTAGTATGAAAGCTTTAATCTCTATAGGTTGAGGCTTTTTTCACTTTTATGGTATAATAGTAATAATATAGATAGTTGGAGTTAAATTTTGAAGAAATCCTATCGTGTCAAGCGTGAGAAAGATTTTCAAGCCATTTTTGATGGTGGAGAAAGTACGGCAAATCGTAAATTTGTCATTTATTTTTTAAATGAAAAAGAAGACCAAAACCATTTTCGTTTAGGTATATCAGTAGGCAAACGCCTAGGTAATGCGGTAACACGAAATGCTGTTAAAAGAAAAATACGACATGTCATCATGGAATTTTCAGAAAGTCTGAAGCCAACCGATTTTGTCATCATTGCCCGCAAAGGCGTAGAAGAGTTAGAGTATCAGGAAGTTAGACAAAATCTAAAACATGTCTTAAAACTAGCACATTTGCTCGAGGAAGGTTTTGAAAGTGAAGAAACAGATTAAAATTGCAAGTCTCGTTCCCTTAGCACTATTATTAGCTGCTTGTGGAAGAGGTAATGTCTCAGCCAACTCATCTAATGGATGGGACCAATTGGTTTATTTTTTTGGAAAGTCCATCCAATGGCTATCCTTTAATGGTAGTATTGGTGTAGGGATTATTCTTTTCACCCTAATTATCAGAATTTTGCTGATGCCTTTATTTAATATTCAAATTAAATCAAGTCAGCGCATGCAAGATTTGCAACCTGAATTAAAAGAGTTGCAAACTAAGTATGCTGGGAAAGACACAGAAAGCCGCATGGCCTTAGCTGAGGAAAGTCAGGCTCTCTATAAGCGTAACGGTGTTAATCCCTATGCTAGTATTTTCCCACTATTAATTCAAATGCCAGTGATGATTGCTTTATTCCAAGCCTTGTCACGTGTTCCTTTTTTAAGAGAAGGTTCCTTCTTATGGATTGAATTAGCAAAAGCAGATCCTTATTTTATTTTGCCAATTCTGGCCGCTTTGTTCACGTTCTTATCAACATGGTTAACTAACCTTGCCGCTAAGGAAAAGAACATGGTGATGACAATGATGACCTATGCAATGCCCTTAATGATTTTCTTCATGGGAATTAGCTTGGCTAGTGGGGTTGTCTTATATTGGACTGTGTCCAATGCTTTCCAAGTCTTCCAACTCTTGCTTTTAAATAATCCATTCAAGATTCTTGAAGAGCGTAGACGTGAGGCGGAAGCAGAAAAACTATTACAAAGTAAAGAACGACGTGCCCGTAAAAAAGCGCGTAGACAAAAGAAATAGGAGTTAATTATGGTAGTATATACAGGTAAAACTGTTGAAGAAGCAATCCAAAAGGGGCTTCAAGAATTGCAATTGCTACGCCAAAAAGCCCATATTAAAGTTATTTCAAAAGAAAAAAAAGGCTTTTTAGGTTTTGGTAAAAAGTTAGCACAGGTTGATATTGAAGGGATTAACGAGAGGACAGTCTACAAGGCTGATAAAAAAGCTGTCAGTGGCGTGCCCGACGAAATTAACCGTCAGAATGCACCAGTTGTCAACCCAAGTAAACCAGTTCAAAAAGAAGCAGTTGAAGTTGAAGAAGAAGTCGTTGAAGAAAAAATTCCAGTTTCAAATGTAACTAGTCTTCATCCACAGACTGAAGAAGCAGTCACTGAAACTGAAGAAAAGATTTCTGAATCAGCAGTTAGTGAAGAACCAACAAAAGAACAGTCATTTGAAGAATTTGTAGCTCAAGAATTTACTGAGGATACAATCAGTAAAGATATTGAAAAAGCTTCAGCAGATGTGACTGACTATGTTAAAAAGATTATCTATGAAATGGATATCGAGGCTAGTCTAGAGACAAGTTATAATCGTCGTCAAATCAACATTCAAGTTGAGACACAAGAAGCAGGACGTGTAATCGGTTACCATGGAAAAGTCTTGAAATCATTACAATTATTAGCTCAAAACTTTCTACATGATCATTATTCAAAAAACTTTGCTGTTAATTTGAATGTCCATGATTACGTTGAACACCGCACAGAAACTTTGATTGACTTCACACAAAAAGTGGCCAATCGTGTTCTGGAAAGTGAAGAAGACTATACTATGGACCCAATGAGTAACAGTAAACGTAAAATTGTCCACAAAACAATTTCTACAATCGAAGGCGTAACAAGTTATTCAGAAGGAAACGATCCAAACCGCTACGTCGTTGTCAGTTTAGAAAATTAAAAAAAGAAGACAGATTTCATCTGTTCTCTTTTTTAATTCTTTTTCTCGAGTTTTAATCATTTAAAGCTCCGATAGTTAGATTTCTTATGTATGAATCTATATTCTATTTCTAGTAAAAAAGATAAGCTAATGAGCTTATCTTTTTTTGCGTAGTTGGTTATTAATCCAATCTTGTGAGTCTTGGTAAAGGGCCATCGTATTAGGTAAGTGACCTGTGTTGGCATAAATCATTAAACGATGGTTTTGGTTATACCAACCGGCTAAATCTCTTGAAGCATTTTCAAATGTGCTTGGTATTTCTTCTGTAAAGGAAATTTGATGGCAGTTCATTGTGTCATTCTTACTGATTATAAATGTGTTTGTTGCACCAAACCAGTCAAAAGCGAAAGCTGAGGCTTTTTCTTCTTTGAGAATAGCTAAGCTGACATCAGACTGGCCGGCTAAGAAGCGCAAGCTATTCTCTTGCCGAGACAATTCTGGGAACCATTTCTGCAAACCAGAAGTAGTGGCTAATAAGCTCCAGAAGTCGTCGATATGACCCTTAATGTCATATGTTAATGTTAATGTGTAACCAGTTTCGGTCGGTAATAATTTCTTGTTCATTAGTCTATTCTAACAAGATGAGGCAATTATGACAAGGGCAACTTTTTAAAATTGGAACTTTAGAAAAAGATTGCTCAGCTGTGCATGGGATTCTCAGCAAATCTATTCCAACTACGATTTCCCCTCTTAGCGTCCTTTTTTTACCACTAAGCATAAAAGTTGTCACAGGTAGTCTTTTCCTTGGTAAGATTAGTTTGTACCAAGGAGGACGAAAGATGTTAATTACAGCAAGAAATATTATCAAATCGTATGGCAAAAAACAAGTCTTAAAAGGTTTAGATCTGGAAATTGAAAAAGGGTCAATGGTTGCTTACTTAGGAACCAATGGTGCAGGCAAGTCAACGACTATCAATATCTTATCAGGTTTGTTGGCTTTAGATTCAGGACAAGTCATTAGAGATAAACACCTTAAAATGGGGATGGTCTTTCAGGATAGTGTCCTTGATGGTGAATTGAGTGTCGCTGCCAACCTAAAAAATAGATTGCATATGTACAAAGCAGCAGATAAGGACTGGCTTAAGCATTTGATTGAGATCACCAAGATTCAACCAATCCTAAAGCAAAAATATCAAAGTCTCTCAGGTGGTCAAAAAAGACGGGTTGACATTGTTCGAGCATTAATTAATAAGCCTGATATCCTTTTCTTAGATGAGCCAACAACAGGATTGGATATTCAAAGCCGTGAATTGATCTGGTATTTATTTAATACTTTACAAAAAGAAGAAGGTTTAACTATCTTTTTAACAACTCACTATTTGGAAGAAGCGGAAACAGCTGACAAAGTTTATGTTATTGACAATGGAAACATCTTAGCTAGTGGCAAACCTAGTCAATTAATTGCAGATTATGCCAAATCGCAATTGATTTTGGAAATGACTAGCGCTGAAGCAATGCCTGAGCAAGAATTTATAGAGCTAGAACCGGGCCGTTACTTTATAGAAGGTTTAAAAACACAAGAAGTTATCACCCTACTCAATCAATACCAAAAAGAAATTAGTAGCTTCAGTTTCCAAGAAGGCACTTTGAACGAAGCATTCTTAACTCTGACAGGAAAGGAAATCCAAGCATGAAAGCAACAATTGAGCGTCACTTGAAATTATATTTTAGTAGTAAAGCAGGAGTCTTCTTCTCCTTACTTGGGGCCTTAATAGCCTTCGTTCTTTACATTCTATTTCTCCAAAACAACTTAGTTATCAGTTGGAAAGATAGTATGCCCAAACCTGAAAAAATCTTAGATCTCTGGATTATGGGGGGTGTACTTACTGTAACAGGCATTACAACCAGTTGGGCTGCCCTTTCTCGGATCGTCTCAGATAAAGAACGTCATGTTTGGCAGGATTTGATTCTAACAGATGTTAGTCCGTTAAGTATCACACTGGGTTATATCCTCAGCGCCAGCATCATCAGTTTCATAATGCAAATTTTAGTTGGGTTGGTCATGGCTTTCTACTTCAAGCAGGAAGACGGATTGGTCATCTCGACAAAATTGATTCCTCAACTCTTACAGGTTGCCTTACTCTCTAGTCTTCAAGGTTCTCTGTTTGCGACCACTGTTCTGCAATTTGTCAATAAAATGTCCCTCGAAAGTAGCCTCTCAACCTTGGTTGGAACGGCTTCAGGTTTCTTGGTTGGGGTTTATATGCCAATTGGTGTCCTACCAGATTCAGCACAGCAATTAGTCAAATTTGTGCCAGGTGCATATGTTGCATCATTGTTCCGTCACATCTTGCTGGATGCTAAAGTTGAGAGCTTTGGTCAAGCGGGAATTCATTTCAGCAAGTTCATGGGTATTGGCTTGGAGTGGGATAAGTTAACAACGAAAGTCCAGGATTATCAGATTGTTTTAGCAATTATTGCAGGGCAGTTACTTATTTTAGCCATCATCTTGATGCTTAAAAGAAAGAATAAATTAACTGATTGAGACCACTTATCCTCATAATCTTACCTGATACCAAGTTTCTGCATACAAGCCATATCATTTCTGATATGATACAAGTAAAGAAATAAAGCATGAGGTATCAAAATGAAATGGTTGTTTAAGGAAAATCCTAATAAAGAAGAGATTGAACTTGTCATTGCTAAAGAAAGTTATGATCAAGAAGTGGCTGCCCTAGTGGATTATTTACAAGGATTTAAAGCTATGAAAGCTGATGTTTTAGCAGTTAAAATAGAAGATAGTATTCAACTGCTTAAATTAACTGAAATTATTGCTGTAGAAGTTGACGGTGATTACTTAGATATCATGACGAGCCAAGGGCAATATCATACGAGGGAACGCTTATATAAACTGAAGGAGAAATTGCCAAGCAGTAATTTTATCCAGGTTTCAAAGCAAAGTCTGATTAATATTAATCATTTAATCCGATTGGAAGCTTCTTTCTCTGGAAATATGCTTGCTATTTTAAGTCAAAAAAATAAAGTGATTATTAGTCGTCGCTACGTCAAAGAATTAGAAAAAAGTCTGGGACTTTAGGAGGAAAAATCATGAAAAAAATAATAAATACTTATATCTATGGGATTGGTATTGGAGGGATTATTTATTCCTTATCACTACTCTTTAGTGATGTAAATTCGCAAACTATTTCAAACATTGTCTCTTGTTTATTTATCAGTGGCTTTATGGGATTAGCATCACTGATTTATGATATAGAAAAACTCCCCTTTCTATATAAAAGTTTGATTCATTTAATTAGTATCAGTAGTCTGGTTTACTTAATGAATATTTACAATGGTTGGTTGAACCCTAATCAATATCTTGGTTTTCTCATCCAGTTTCTCATTATTTATCTAATTATCTGGGCCATCGTTTTCTATCTCAACTATAGTACAAGCAATACAATTAATAAAAAGTTGAAAGAAAAGCTTGTGAAGAAACAATAGAATTTATTTAGCACAGAAAAAGTCTTCCAATGGGAGGATTTTTTCAATGATCTTATAAGATCGTTGAAAAAGAGAAACTACTCGAGATATTTTAAATTTATCTTGACAAGCCACCCTATATGTTATAGAATATTAAGGTATGTTTAGTAACTGATATCACAAAAATAGCCGGCTAAACGAATACGAAAATCTATGAGGAGGTATTCACTGTGAAACGTACTTATCAACCAAGTAAAATCCGTCGTCAACGTAAACACGGATTCCGTCACCGTATGGCAACTAAAAACGGACGTCGCGTGCTTGCGAGCCGTCGTCGTAAAGGACGCAAAGTATTATCAGCTTAATTGCAATTGATACGAATACAAACAAATAAAACCAAGAGTGCTCGAGACTCTTGGTTTTTTTGTATGCTCTGAAACTAGTTTTAAGAAAAGCTGCCAATTTTTGCTGCTTTTGAAAGTCAATTCTAAATGGCTACAACCTATTGAAAACGCTTTTATAGTTGATATAATGAAGATTGTTAAGAAAGAAACAAAGCAAAAGAAAGGATGACACATGTTACATCAGACAAGTAAAGAAGATTTGCGAATTGCCTTCAAAGATGGCATCATCGTCTCTTGTCAGGCTCTGCCAGGAGAACCCTTGTATTCTGACAGTGGTGGCATTATGCCCCTGATGGCCAAGGCTGCAGAGGAAGCGGGAGCTGTTGGGATTCGAGCTAACTCCGTTCGTGACATTAAAGAGATACAAGCCGTGACGGCTTTGCCAATCATCGGAATTATTAAGAAAGAGTATCCACCTCAAGAGCCCTTTATCACAGCGACCATGGCCGAGGTTGACCAGCTGGCTGAGCTTGAGATTGCAGTCATCGCGCTAGATTGTACCAAGCGTCCCCGCTATGATGGTTTGACCATCCGTGAATTCATTCAGCAAGTCAAAGACAAGTACCCCAATCAACTACTGATGGCTGATGTTTCGACTTTCGAGGAAGGAAAAGAAGCTTATGAGGCCGGTGTTGATTTTGTTGGAACGACCCTTTCAGGCTACACTAGTTATAGTCGGCAATCCGATGGACCTGACTTAGAGCTGATTGATCAATTGTGCCAAGCTGGCATTGACGTGATTGCTGAAGGGAAGGTTCATTATCCTGAACAAGCCAAAGCCATCAAGGATTTAGGCGTCTTTGGTATTGTTGTTGGAGGCGCCATCACTCGGCCAAAAGAAATCGCTGAACGGTTTATTGAAGCAGTGAGAAAGTAATAGGAGAAATGATGTGAAAAGAAATAAAAGTTCTTCAAACACCTTTAACAAACAACTCCCCGGTTATTTATTTATAGCACCCCAAATGCTATTAATGTTTTTGTTTATTGTCTACCCTGTCATTAAGGGATTTAGAATGAGTCTTTACAAATCCTATGGTATGGATACCTATTATGTCGGATTTGAAAATTTCAAGGCTCTCTTATCAGATGCAGTTTTTGTAAAGTCAATTGCTAATACAGTCTTCTTTGTGGTTGCAATTGTTTTCCTGACAATATTGTTTGCTCTCTTTGTAGCAACGACTGTTTATGATAAGAATAGCAAATATGTTTCATTTATCAGAGGCTCTTACTATTTACCAGTTATGGTTTCTATGGTTGTCATGAGTATTGTCTGGAATTTTTTATTAAATCCCTCTAATGGACTGATCAGTTATGCTTTTGACAATATTGGTATTCATAATGTTAACCTTTTAGGTAATACTAAAACAGTCATGCCAATTATTGTTTTTGTCACATTTATTGGAAATGTTGGTCAAGCTATAATTTTATATTTAGCTACAATGATAGGAATTTCTCAAGACTATTTTGAAGCAGCACAGTTAGACGGTGCCACAAGATGGCAACGCATTTATCACATTATTATTCCATTGGTACGGCCGACTACAGCATACTTGGTAGTTATTAATATCATTGCCGTCCTTAAAATATTTGTAGTTATTCAACTACTCACTGGTGGTGGGCCTAATAATGCATCTGTTACGATGATGTATTACCTGTATCAAAATGCTTTTGTCTATAACAATACAGGAGTTGCTTCAGCCATAGGAGTATTGATGTTTATGATTGCTCTAATATTGAGTGTCCCACAACTGAGATCTTTTATAAAGAATAAATAGTAGGAGGAGAAACATTGAAATATTTAAAGCGAATGGAAAAATTTGATTTGATTACAAATGTATTAGTTTTCTTACTAGCTATTTTATTCTTGCTTCCATTATTTTGGTTAGTGACGAATACATTTAAAACATCAGCCGAGATTTACCAGATGCCACCAGACATATTACCTAAGAGATGGTTTATGGGAAATCTAAATGAATTATTTTCAGGACAACCTACCATCAAATGGGTAATGAACAGTTTTATTGTCTCATTTTTCACTGCTTTATTAAGCGTCTTCATCTCAGCCTTAGCTGCATATGGCTTTTCAAAATTACAATTTAAAGGAAAGACAGTTCTATTTCTTTTAGTCATTGCGTCTATCATGATTCCTAAAGAAACATTTATTGTTCCATTGTTCAATATTATAGAAAGTTTCAATTGGGTTGATACTTATCAATCAATGATTATCCCAAACTTAGCTACTGGTTTTGGAACATTTATGCTGTATTCATATTTCAAGGCGATTCCAGAGTCTATTAGAGAATCAGCTAAGATGGATGGGGCTAGCGAGTGGACGGTATTTTCAAAATTAATGTTACCTATTGTCAAACCAGGAATTGGTGCTTTATTTATCTTAAATTTTGTCACTGCTTGGAATGATTATTTATGGCAATTACTGATGGCACGAAGTAAAGAAATGAAAACGTTGACCATTGGTGTTGCTAGTTTACAACAAGATATCAATCCTAATATAGGTTTGAAAGTGGCTGGTGCGGCTATTGCAGCACTTCCAATGATACTAATTTTTTTCCTTTTTCAACGATTCTTCATTAAGGGTGCTACAAATGGTGCCATAAAAGAATAAGGAATATTATTTCAATTATATAATAATTTTTAAATTTGAAAGGAATTTACTCATGAAAAAGAAAATTTTTCAACTTGCCGCTGTAGCAATACTACCTCTTGTAGCCCTAGCTGGTTGTTCATCGAAAGAGTCTGCTAAACCTAAAGAAAATAAGGATCAGAACACTATTGAAGTTTGGTTAACTCCTCAATGGAAGGGCACTTATAAAGGTGACGAAAAAGGGGCTGATTATGATAGTTTCTTTAAAACTGCAGCAAAAATGTATGAAAAAGAAAATCCTGGTAAAAAAATTAAAGTTCAAGTCATCCCAGGCGAAGAAAGAGACAGTAAATTAAGTGTTGCAACACAAACAAAAACACTACCTGATGTCTTCTTTGAGTCAAGCTTTGCAATTTCAAACCTTGCTCATCAAGGTTTATTAGCACCTTTAGATTCAGTAATTGATGAAAAAAGTAAAGCCGATATTGGTCAGTCTGTTTGGGATAATGTGTCAATTAAAGATAAAACTTACTTCTATCCATTTGCTCAGAACCCAGGTATGTTAGTCTATAATGCCGAAATGTTTAAAAAAGCTGGCTTAGAAAAATACGTTGCTGGTGAACAAAATATTGCCTCTTGGACAACAGATGACTTCCAAACTATCTTAACAAAACTTAAAGACAGTGATGATAAAGTTGCTCCTTTAGGTTTTTATGCTAAAAATAATCAAGGGGATACCTGGACAATGATGTATCTCAGGATGTTTGGCGGAAAATTCTTTGATAAAGAAGGAAAACTAGCAATCAATGATAAAAATGGTGTAAAAGCTCTTGAATACATTAAGGAACTTAATGACAAAAAAATCATTACTTCTGGTGCAGAATCTCTAACAAGTAATGATGTCAATGCTATGTTCCAAAATAAACAAGTTGCCATTAGCTTTACAAATGCAGTTCTATATAAAGGTATGATGGATAGCATGGAAGCTGGTACTGTCAATAAATTTGATGCTCGATTAGCTAATGTTCCTAGTGTTGACGGTCCAAAATCATTCACTTATGTTTTGGGATCAGCAGTCTTTAATACAAATGGTGATAAACGTACAAAATTAGCTAAAGATTTTGTTAAATATTACTCTGAAAATGAAGAATTAATCAAAGCAAGTATGAACTTTATGCCGGTCCGTAAATCACTTGTAGAAAAAGAAAAAGCTAATAACCCATTGTTAGAAACTTACATCAATAATGATGAATATGTCATCAATTTCTCAAATAACTCACCAAGTTATGTTGAAATTCGTAATGCACTATTCCCAGAATTGCAAGCTGTTTTGACTGGAGAAAAATCACCTAAAGAAGCATTGAATGCATTTGTGGAAAAAGGAAATAAAGCAGTTGAAGATGGTCTTAAAAATTCCAAAGCATTGAATGATAAATAAGGTATAAATGATGATATTTGACCAACTTTCAAATTTAGCACAATATAAAGGAATTCATCCAGAATTAGATAATGCTATTGATTATCTAATTCTGGATGATTATAAAACATTACAAGTCGGTAGCCATCACATTAAGGGAGATGAGATTATTCTCCACGTTAGTGAAACAGATTTAAATGATGTTGATCAATCAGTTTATGAATATCATGAAACTTATGCCGATATTCACTTGCTATTAGTTGGGCAAGAGAGTCTTTCTTATGGTTATGGGAAAACAGATGAAATTGCAAGCTTCAAGAACGATGATGATTTTGGCTTAGTTACTTGTCAACAATCATGCTCAATGGGGTTAGGTATAGATAGCTTTGCAATATTTTTCCCCAAAGAATCCCATCAACCAGGTCAGCAATTAGGAAATGACAAGCATATTAAGAAAGTAGTTGTAAAAGTATTGATGAACTAATTACATAAATAGAATAGGAGTTAAGTTAATATAGATGAATGATTTAAGTAAATATCAAGGTGTTATACCTGCATTTTATGCTTGCTATGACAATAAGGGAGAAGTTAGCCCAGAGGCAGTAAAACAACTAACACAATATTTTGTGGATAAAGGTGTCAAAGGATTGTATATTAATGGTTCTTCAGGAGAGTGTATTTATCAAAGTGTTGAAGATCGCAAACTCATCTTAGAAAATGTTATGGAAGTTGCAAAAGATAAGTTAACAATCATTAATCATGTCGCATGTAACAATACCAAAGATAGTATTATTTTGGCTAAACATTCAGAGAAATTAGGAGTTGATGCCATAGCAGCCATTCCTCCTATTTACTTCCGTTTACCTGAATATTCGATTGCAGCTTATTGGAATGCTATTTCTGAGGCAGCACCTCAAACTGATTTTATTATCTACAATATTCCACAGTTGGCTGGAACTGCATTGACACCATCTTTATATAAAGAAATGTTGAAGAATGAGCGCGTGATTGGTGTCAAAAACTCATCAATGCCAGTTCAAGATATTCAAACATTTGTTACTCTCGGTGGTGCTAATCATATGGTCTTTAATGGTCCTGACGAACAGTTTTTAGGTGGTCGATTAATGGGTGCCAGTGCTGGAATTGGTGGAACCTACGGGGCAATGCCAGAATTATTCTTACAATTGAATACTTTTATTGCGGTCAAAGAATTAGAGGAAGCGAAAGCTTTGCAGTATGCTATTAATGAGATTATTGTGACCTTGGTATCTGCACACGGTAATATGTATGCAGTCATTAAAGAAGTATTGAAGATTAATGAAGGAATTGACATTGGTTCTGTTAGGTCTCCATTGACAGCACTTGTTCCAGAAGATTTAGTTATCTGTGAAAAAGCAGCTAAAATGATTATGACTGCTAAAGAAAGATTTTGTAATAAAAAGTGAGGTAGGGAATGATAAATTATCTTGCGATTGATATTGGTGGAACCTCCATTAAATATGGGATTATTGATGATAATGCCAGTATTCTAGAAAAAAATGAAATGGATACGGAAGCTTATAAAGGTGGTTCTGTAATTTTAGATAAAGTTTTAGCATTAACTGCCTTTTATAAAGATAAGATGAACCTTGCAGGCGTAGCTATTTCATCAGCAGGAATGGTCGATCCTGACAAAGGAGAAATTTTTTATTCCGGTCCCCAAATTCCGAATTATGCTGGAACAAATTTTAAAAGTGCAATAGAAGATACTTTTCATATCCCGTGTGAAATTGAAAATGATGTTAATTGTGCTGGATTAGCAGAAGGCATATCAGGAAGTGCAGAAGGTTCAAATGTTGCACTTTGCTTAACTATTGGTACAGGTATTGGGGGCTGTTTATTACTTGATTCAAAAGTATTTCACGGTTTTAGTAATTCTGCCTGTGAAGTAGGTTACATGCATTTGTCAGATGGATCATTTCAAGACTTAGCATCAACAACTGCTTTAGTTGCTTACGTTGCTGATAAATCAGGAGATAGTTTGTCTGTTTGGAACGGCTATCGAATCTTTAGAGAGGCTAAGGAAGGAAATCTTATCTGCATAGAAGCTATTGACAGGATGGTTGACTACCTATGTCAAGGGATTGCCAATATAGCATATGTCGTCAATCCTCATCAAGTTGTTCTTGGTGGCGGCATAATGGGTCAAGTCAATTATCTGGAAGCGAGAATCAATAAGACTCTTAATCACTATTTAGTCTCTAGCCTTAGAGAACCTCTCGTGATTTCATTTGCTCATTACAAAAATGATGCAGGAATGATTGGTGCTTTTTATAATTTCAAACAACGTCAACCAAAAATCTAATCTCCTAAACAAAAAAACTCTCAAAAATTGATTTTGGGAGTTTTTTAATTGATGATTGTTTTTTCAAAGATGTGCTCTTTTTTATCTCGATCGATTTCCAGCACATAAGCGTAGATGATGTCCATCATAATCAACAAGGGGAACTGCGGTGAAACCCGATTGCCATAGTTGAGCTGATGGGTCGAAGAGACGTTGATAATGTCTAACTGATCAGAAAAGTACTTCTGATTGCGCGTGGTAATGAGGGTTGTTTTGGCGCCATTAGCAGCTGCTTTTTCCAAAGCTTTGATAACTGAGGTGGTTTTTCCTGATAAAGAAAAACCAATCACTAGACAGTTCTTATTGACCAAGCTATTGGCCCAAGTGAATCCATCGGTGTCAGAGTAGGCATCACAGATGATACCAAGACGCATAAAGCGCAGCTTCATTTCTTGAGCCACTAAGGCAGAGGAACCCTTCCCATAGAAATAAATCCGTTCAGCCTGGTCAACTTGTTCGGCCAAGCTCTGCAATTTTTCCTCATCGACCAAACTATAGGTCTTATTAATGAGGGTGTCATAGTCGACCAGAACGCGTTTAGTGACGTCGCGGTTGATGTCTTGGAATGTTGATTCGGAAGCTTGGATTGCTTGGAGATAGTCAAAGGTAAAGGACCGATAGCCCGAGTAGCCACATTTCTTGGCGAAACGGGTCAGAGCGGCTTGTGAGACATGCAGACGTTGAACAATCAGACGCGATGAAATGTGTGCTTCGTCCAAATCATTATCAATAAAAAAGTGACCAATACTCATCTCAAGAGGTGTCATTTGCGAGAAAGCATCTTCAATCTTGGCTTTTATTTGTAATTTTTTAGTCATAAGCATGCTCCTTTTTATGGAATTTAAAAGTCTAAAATAATCATATCATAAAAAGTAACCGTTTTAGTAATTCTTACAGCTTATATCAAATTTATTAGAATTTATATGTGTTTATAGTCCACTTATGTCAAAAAGTTCCGTTATAACGGAACTTGTTTCCTCTTAACTTCATGTAAAGGCTTTGCTATACTTAAATAGTAATGAATATCTCATAAAAGGAGAAACAGATGAAAAAGATTGTTGCTATTACGTCTTGTCCGGTGGGGATTGCCCACACTTACATGGCGGCGGAAAATTTGGAAAAGGCAGGTAGAGAACTTGGTGTGGAACTTAAGGTTGAAACACATGGCTCAATTGGTCGTGAAAATGAATTGACTGCTGCTGACATTGCTGAAGCCGAAGGTGTAATCATTGCGGCGGATACTAATGTTGACAAGTCACGTTTTGCTGGTAAATTATTGGTTGAACGTGGGGTCCAAGATGGCATCCATCATAGTAAAGAATTGATTGAAAAAATTCTTAATAAGGATGCAAAAGCCTATGTAGCAACTGGTGCAGAATTGGAAGTTCAAGAAGAAAAAGAAGAAAAACTTGGTAAGAAAGTCTACAAAAGTTTAATGAATGGTGTATCTTATATGGTACCATTTGTTGTAACTGGAGGGTTGATGATTGCCGTTGCTCTTTCACTTGGTGGCAAACCTACAGCAAGTGGTTTGCAAGTTCCTCCAGGTACTTTCTGGGCGACTTTATTAACACTTGGTGGCGCAGCAATGGGCTTGATGGTTCCAGTTTTATCAGCTTTTATTGCACATAGTATTGCCGACCGTCCCGGTTTAGTTCCTGGCTTTGTTGGTGGGATGTTAGCTGCTAATGCCTCTTTATATGGTGGAACTGCTAATGCTGGCTTTATTGGTGGGATTATTACTGGTTTCCTAGCTGGTTTTGTAGCTCTTTGGATTAAAAAATGGCCAGTACCCAAAACTATTCAATCAATTATGCCAATCATTGTTATACCAATTTTATCAACTTTTATTGTTGGTTTCTTATTCATTTATGTCATTGGCGGACCAGTAGCTTGGCTCTTTAAATCGTTAACAAGCTTCCTTGCAGGCATGCAAGGTGGTAGTCAAGTTATTTTAGCAATGATTCTAGGTGCGATGATTGCCTTTGATATGGGTGGTCCATTCAACAAAGTTGCTTTCCTCTTTGGTTCAGGCTTAATTGCAGAAGGTAATTATAAAATTATGGGTCCAATTGCTGTAGCTATCTGTATCCCACCATTATCGCTAGGTGTTGCCTCAATAGTTCTAAAAAACAAATTTAACAAAGTTGAAAGAGAAGCTGGTAAAGCCTCACTTGCAATGGGACTATTTGGTATCACCGAAGGTGCCATTCCATTTGCCACAACTGACCCAATTCGCGTTATACCAAGTATCGTCGTAGGCTCAATGGCCGGTAGCGTTGTTGCCATGTTGTCAGGTGTTACTGACCACGTTGCGCACGGGGGCCCAATTGTCGCTGTACTCGGAGCCGTTGACCATGTCCTAATGTTCTTCGTTGCTGTCCTTGTCGGAATTGCAGTGACAGTGATCATGCTTCACTTCTTAAAACCAACACTTCAAGTGGTACCAGTAGGTGTAGGCTCTGTATCTGCTGAGCCAGTAGCCAACCAAGAAAAACACGAAGACATGTCAGAATCAACTCTCGGTGACATCTCCCAACTATTATCAGATGAAACAATTACTTTAGATTTACCGAATACAAGTAAAGAAGCAGTTATTTCAGATCTTGCAAGTCGTATTGTATCAACTGGAAATGTGACAGAGCAAGCAGGACTAGAAGCTGATATTTATGGTCGTGAGGGTGAAAGTACAACTGGTATTGGTATGGGAATTGCTATACCTCATGCTAAATCAACCTATGTTAAGAAACCAACCTTAGCATTTGGACGTTCAACAGCAGGTGTTGACTGGCAATCACTTGATAATGAGCTAGCTCATTTAGTTTTTATGATTGCAGTTCCAGCTGATAATAAAGATGATGTTCATTTAAAAATTCTTCAACGTTTATCTCGTAAATTGATGGATAACGATTTCCGTCAGTCTTTACTAGATGCGCCAACTAAAGAAGACGTCAAAGCATTATTAAATAGTTTATAAGCAAAATCGATATGCTAAAATAGTAGCATATCGATTTTCAAGTATAGAAAGAGTAGTAAAGTGATTAATTCAAGACAGCTTAACCTGATAGAAATTTTAATTAGAGCAGAAGGCTATCTGACTGTTAGTCAACTCAGTCAACAAATAGCAGTTTCTGAGCGAACTTTGCAAAAGGACTTAAATCATCTGCAGTTGATGATGCAAGACACTAAATTGCCAATTAGCCTTGATCGAAAAAAAGGAACAGGAATTTTATTCAGAGGATTGTCCTACGATAAAGAAAAGTTCCAGCAGATTCTTTTGAAAAATCAGGCTAACTCAATGATTAATCAAGAACTACAAGATTTATTAATTTTCCATATGTTACAGGTTCCAGATGAGAAAATAAGTCTGACAGACTTAGCCAATCAGCTATTTGTTAATCGGAAAGTCATTCAAGATGAGATTAAGGTACTAAGAAGTTATTTTGAACAGTACCACTTACAATTACTTTCAAAACCAGGTGTTGGAATTCAAGTCATTGGCAAAGAACAAGACAAGCGTAGGCTTCTCGTCAAGACCCTAGCTAATATCAAACAATCAGGCTCAAAAAGTCCTAGCTTAAAAGAGTTTTTTAAACAGGACCGACTTAAGGTCATTCAAGACTGCTTGAAAGAAGTATTAACTGATAATCAGGTTGACATGGTCAGTGATTTGTCCAACATTGAAATACACATCTATTTTATGTTAGAACGGATGAAATTGGAACGTGATATCTTACTGAGTCAGTCCGAAATTGAAGCCGTTGAGGATAGTAAAGCGCAAGAATTAAGTAGCCAAGTCTTAGCTAAATTAACCACCATTTATCCCATTAATTTCTCTCCAGGCGAAATAAATTATCTAGCTATTAGAATAGCTAGCACCATTCCGTCGGTTAGATCAGCATTTACCTTTGATGCTGAAGCAACTCAATTAATGGACTATCTTGTTGGCCAAGTTGATGAGATGTTTAATTACCAGTTAAAAGAAGATGACCTACTCAAAAAAAATCTCTTATCTCATCTATCATCGACCTATTTCAGATTGAATTATGGCTTATCCATTACCAATCCCTTAACAGAAGATGTCTTTAGAGCCTTTCCCCAATTATTCTTAGTAATTCAATTGACTTTGGATGATTACTTTAAACAACGTAAACAGTTTGTTCCACAAGAAGAAATTGCCTACTTAGCCATTCATTTTCAATCAGCAATTGAACGACAAAAATATCGTAAGCACAGAAATTACCAAGTTGTCTTAGTTAGTGAGTACTCTAAAGCAATGGCTACCTTTATTGAAGCTCGCTTACAAAGAGAGTTACCAGAATTACAGGTCAAAGAATTAGTTCAATATAAAGAATTCTCACCTCAAAGAGATTTTACGGGGATTGATTTTATCTTGTCAACAGTCCCATTTTCTCACCCAGAAGTAGCTGTTTTACCCATTTCGCCGATGATTAGTGATAAAGACCTAAGAGCGATTGAAAAGTATATGCTTGAGAACAGTCCTAGCCAACAAAAGAAAAATTTTGATATCGCCCGCTTCACCCAACCATTTTTAATCTATCCCCAACTCAAATTGACAAATCCAGAGGACATATTAACCTTTTTAGGAAACAATTTAGTGGCTAATGGCTATACAGAAGCTCAATTTGTTGATGAACTCTTGTCACGAGACAGGGTTTCGAGTACCCGTGTTGCACCATTTATTACCCTGCCACATGCCAATCCCAACTATGTTAAAAAGTCGATTATTTCAATTGCTAGCTTACCTCAATCTATTGATTGGCATGGTGAAGCAATCTCCCTCGTAATTATGATTGCTGTTACCAAAGACCAACTCAAAGATAAGGAATTCAAAAAATTATTCTCCCTGATTCACTACATTGCAAAAGACAGTCGCTTACTCGAACGACTCTGTCAAACCAAAAATGTCCTGGAACTGTTGAGTCTTCTATCCTCCTATGAATAAGGTCAGACACTGTCTGGCCTTATTCAATTGCTATCGCAGTGATTCCAATCTAGATATGGTATAATAAGAGCCGAGAGAAACCTTCCCAAAACAGAGCTTTGCTTTAGAGCACAGCCATTCCCAAGAAACAAACAGAGGAAGGATGAATGAAAGGATGCCAGAAATGATCAGTATATTTGATACCCATACTTTTAACCTCAAATACTGATAGGATTGGTAATTAAAAAAAATAATAAAAATTAACCCAAAAACTAACCAAAGAAAAGTTATGTAGCAAATAAGTGGAGCAGTTTCTTCTTTTATTAACTTTAAACAAGTTTAATTGTATAAATAAATTCTTTATTAGCTTGTGGTATAATTATCTTAATAATTAGAGGAGAAATCGAAAGTATGGAATACTTTATTTACAAATTAAATGTTGGAGCAAAGTTAGCTAAAAATATTAGAGAACAAAGTGAGGAACAGTATCTAAAAAGTGATTTAATAGTTTCGACTTTTGATCTGTTATACCATCAAGAAAAAGTTTCTGATGATATTTACAAAATAAATATTATTACAGATTCTAAAAATATAAATGAGTTTCGTGTAGAGTGGGAAGTGTTAATGAGTAAAACTATGCGTCAATTTGATTTATATTTGGAAGCGATTGATTATTACAATGAATATAATCAGGTCTTATATTCCCAAGAATTTCTTGAACTTACCGAAGAATGTGGGAGTCTTCGCAGACAATTTGAATATAAATATTCAAGACTAAAGGAAGCAGAAATGCTAAGTGATAACTTCATAGAGGAAAAATATGATATTCCTATTGAATTTAGGATTGGTACAGGAATAACGCATATAAAAAAGTTTTTTAAATTAAAAGAAGTTATAGAATCAAGTTCAATAGAATTTTTAACGAATAATGTTTTAACATTTTTCTATAATTCCCAAACGGAACATTTATTGATTGAATCTGAAGATGAAAATAAATCAAGGGTTACTGCCCGTCGGATTGAATCACTTCTACAAAATAATAAAGATGTAAAAACACATTTAGGTTTTGTGAAAGTTACTCCTATCTATAAAGAAATAAATATGGTGGGGGATGAAATTTCAGAAATTGAGTATACTATAGTGTATCCGAATCCTGTATCTGAGGAGGTAGATGAAGAATTATTAGCAACGCTTCGATCCTCAGGTGGCGAGGAACAAAAAACAATAATAAAAGCTAAAGGGGAAAATTTTCTCACTATTGATTCTCTTTCACCTAAACTACAGGAGTTAGCGAATGTTGGTTATTTGAAAGATATTAATATTAAAAAAAGGAGAAAAAAGGATAATTTTAAGCTTTACGTAAAAAGTATTCTTAGACTGGAGGACGATTAAATGAGTGAGTATGAAAAATACGATGGTAGACCAGTAAAGTTTTTGATTCATGCTCGGACAGGTCTAATGGATGAAAAATTATGGTGTTCTTGGTTATTTTTATGTTTAATTCTTTTTCTTTTGAATATCACAGGGGTCATGGATTTAAAATTGATCAAGATAGGTGAATTTGTAGATTCTTCTATTGCTGGTTTGAGTTTTTCCTTAATTGTTGTTTCAGCGGTACGTGAGATTTTTGAAAAAAATGAATTAATAATAATCTATAAAAGGCAAAATGATAACGAGAAGCAAGGACTTCTTTTATTGAAAGTATTAGCTCCCTATGTTTTTACTTCAATGATATTTCTTGTATTAGGGATTATATCATTAATAGCCCCCTTGGTTACTGTGGCATTACCAATAAATATGGTTATTATGATAAAGTATTTATACGTAGCACTTTTATTATTAGGTTTATTTTCTCTTTTCCACGTATGTTATGGCATAATAATAAATATTTATAATTCTGTCAGACGTGAAGTGATTAAAGAAAATATAAAAAATAAAGAAAAGAAAGAATAATATTCTATTACTAAAGTTTTTAAAATGCTTAATTACAGCAAAATATAAAAAAGATACTCTACAATAAGACAGAGTATCTTTTTTATATCTATTCTGAAAATTTAGTTATTTTTGTCTAATTCAATATCTAAAATTTTATCGAATACATCTAAAATTTTTTCTTGATCATTTACTAAAGAAAGTTTTGAAATAATTTTTGAATAATTATTTTCTTGATCTTGAAACGAGAAGAAGGAATTATAATCAACTTCGAGTGCATTAATTATTTTATCCAATGTTTCAACTTTTATATTGTAATTTTGCCCTCGTTCAATTCTTCCTAAAGCATTTACATCCATTCCTGCCTTTTCAGCAAGAGTTTCTTGTGTTAAATGCTTGCTTAGTCTTAGTTCATAGATGCGATTTGAAATGCTTTTTCCTAACGACATAAATAATACTCCTTAGCTTATATTATTAGAATAAGCGAAAATCATTAAAATAATTAGGTGTTTAATGTATGTATTTTAAATAAAATGATTATCTAAATAATTATTTGTGCTATAATATAAGATATTAGTGTTTGTTTTTTTTAAAAATCAATAATTAAAAATATTATTATAGAAATATTTTTTTAATAAAACTAACTAATAAACGGATTGTCAAATTCATAAAGATTTTATTTGATAATTTCTAAAACTATAACTTACTAATTTTGAAAAGGAAAATTATTATGAAGAAAAAAACAAAATACATTTTATTAGGATTGTTAGGTATAATAATTGCTATGATTCTAGTATCTTGCCACGGGAATAAAATGGATGGAATGTATTACCACTATACAGAGAGTGGTAAGATGGAGGTTCAATTTTATCTAAAAATTGAAGATGGTAAAATTACAGGGAAAACATCTGGTTACGGATCTGTAACTGGAAAAATTGATTACAATAATAAAACCATTGTATTTGATGATAAAGATGACGAATATACGTATAAATTTGACAATGTTACAGATGTTCTTACGATTAAAACCTTTGGATTGGAAGCTGATTACGTAAAAAAAGGTGGGGAAACATATGATACTTTAAAATAAATAGTATCAATTTAAAAAAACTCTAAGCAATTGATTTTGCTTAGAGTTTTTTTAAATTTGGTTAACTATAAACTATTCTGTTTTAGAGGATTTCTTTGATAATAAATGTAAGTTCTCTACAATAATCGAAATCTTCTTCTGATTCAAATCTTGAGTACCAATTAGAAGAATTATGTTCTTTAATAATTCTTCTAAAGATGTGTTCATTTGATAATAAATAATCTAAGTCTTCACTCTGTGGGTAAGGTAATATATTTAAGTTTGAATAATCTTTTATTACTTCAAAAATTAAATTTAAAGACTCACTAAGAATCATTTCTTGTTCTACCTTATCAATATAATTTTCAAGTGAATAAGGTGAGTAATCATGCTCATTAATCCTTAGGAGTAGTAAAGCCCAAAATTGTTTAAAAAAGCATAATACAATAGTTTCATCGTTATTTTTAATATGAATAGAATATAAATCATTAAAGAGATTTAAACGATTCTTTGAAGGACGATGAAGATTTGAGACATTTATTGATTTCAAAACTTGGTTTATCCATTCTTCTCTTAGTTGTATATTTTGTTTAGAAAATTTAAAAAGTAGAATGTAAAAAATGGAATCCAAGTTTTCACTTACCCAATCATTCATTTTTGAATAACTGTTTTGATATTTGCTGTAATTTAGCCATGAGGAATATAGATAATCTATGTTTTCTGCTGTAACATTAATACTCTCATTATTTAAAACTCCTAATTCATAAACACCTCTAATATTCTTGTTTTGTAAATGTTCCATTGTTGTCTTTAGATTATCATTATTTAAATTGACCTCAATCCATTCTATAAAACTTAAACCGATATTATAGAATAGTTTAGAGTAGATATCATTTAATAGGTGGATACATTCTATATAGAAACCTTCTATTATTTTGCTCTTCTCTGCATAGAATTCTTTAGTATCTATGAAAAGATTTAGGTATATAAAGTTTTCATCTACAATTTTTTTAGATAATTTTTGAGTGTAGTCGTAATTAAAAATATAATCTAACAAACCATTTTTATAGATAAAAATGAAATCATTAATTTGAGATTCTAAGTCTGGGCTTTTTAAGAAACTTGAAAAATTTTCATTTAAGGAAATATTATCAAAAGAAGTAGTGAGCGCAGTCAAATTTGGTAAATCACAAAATATCTTTATTTTTTCAAGATTAGCTTCAGAGGGAAACTCTTTTCCGTTTCTCCACTTAGAAATTTGTCCCTTCGATACTCCAAATTTTTCAGCTAGAAATTGAGGAATGCTATTTTTATATTTAAAGGGTATCAAATTTGCAAGTTCAAGTGCTTGTAAATGGCTAAATTCGATTTCATTAATAGTTAATTGTGATAGTTTTTCAAGGGTAGTGACCATATTATTAAATGCTAGATGAAACTTTCTTCTTTGTTCTAGATTGTATTTTTTAGACACTTCGTTAAGCTGATTCTGCTTAGATAATATATAACAAGTGAATTTTAATGATTGAAAACTTTGTATTAGTTCACCTTCATCATCATTGATGTACTTATATTCTATTTTTGCTAAGTATTTTAACAACGTTTCTAAATGGGACTTTTGAGGTTTCCCCCCTTTTTTCCAATATGTAATCGTATTTTTGGAAAAACCACAGCTATTAGAAATTTGTGTAGACGTAATTCCAGTTGTTAATTTTAATAACTTTAAAAATTTTACTAGATCAATTTGAAAATCACTCATATTTAATATACTAACATAGAATCCCTAAAAAACTAAAATAGGAAACTGTGTTATTTTTTGTATGTTAAATTGTATTATAGCTTAAGCAAAATAAACAAAAAAAGTGGGGTGATAATATAATCTGAAATTGAAAGTTTTGACCAGTTGCATGTTTTATATAAGAGAAATTAGAAGATAGAGGTATAGATTATGACTTTAGTAAATTTACGTTCGTTCATCAGTTTTGATTTTGATGGATTTCAAAAAGATAAAAGCTTAGTGTTTTTATCTGCTAAAAATAAGATGGAGAATAAGGGGGTTAAAGTTGTTCTGTTAATAATGAGTGATAATACTCATTATCAAAACGACAAGAGTAATTTAGGTGAGCAAATTGCTGTTACGATTTTAAATAAAACAGAGTCAGATTTTTCTGACTTTCTGCCTCTTAAGACGTTTTGCAAGGTAATTAATGTTACAAAGTCTACAGTTTATGGAGAATTTCAAAATCAACTTTCTTTGCATGCCGATGTTACAAAAATAGACAATGAGGTTAAAAGATGACGAAAAAAGTTTCTGTAAATTGGCACTATCCTATTGTAGGCAATATTGCATACCCAATATTAATTATAAGTACTCTCATCACCGTTTGGTTTTTTAATGATGAGATTATAGATATTACAAATATGCTACATATCAATCACATAACTTCATATCTTAGTAACTATTATTCCGTTATCTGGTTTATTGCAGTTGTTTGGTTAGCATTAGCAATAAAACTGTCAAGGATCTATGATAATCGAAAGTTATTAAAAGATTTTATTGAAAAAAATAATTTGTATTCTTCTGAAAAAAACGAAGATGGGCAAAAAACAATTACCGATTCATTAATTATGGAATGGATTGAAGACAATAAAAAAATAGTTATCAGAGTTTATAAATCGGGTGGCCCGTTGGATAATCTTATCGATAGCTCGATTGGTAGTAAGTTGCAGTCTTTAATAAAAAAAGAATTAGAAAGTGAAAATTTAGGACTTGATTATATTGATTATTTATTTGCTATGGAAGAAGATGAGAGATTGATATTATGAATTCAAAAGTAAAGCTTAGTAAATTACTCTCAGTCGATATTTCAAAATCACCTCATTGTTTGATAGTAGGTCAGACAGGTTCTGGTAAAACAATGTTTGCCAACTACATGATTTTACAATATGTCAAAATGATTAACGAAGGTATCGAAGGAGAACTCTTTATTGCTGATGGCAAACACGCTGATCTTTGGCTTGTTTCAAAAATTGAGAACTTTCCTAAGGAAAATATTGCAACCTCCCCTTCACAGATTTGTAAAATATTACGGTTAGCAGACGAGAAAATGCAAAAGCGTTATGAAAAATATTTCGTTACTATTGAGGATGCTGGCAAAGATTTTAAAGATTTTGGACTAGCTCCAATCGTTGTAATTATAGATGAGTTCGCAGGATTTGCAAAAAGAGCTGATAAAAATCTATTAAGTGAAGCAAAAAGTTATTTGTTCGACATAATTATGAGGGGGCGACAAGCTGGTGTTTTTATTGGAGCATTAATTATGCAAAGACCCGATGCAGAGCTCCTCGATGGGGCGATTCGAGATCAAATGTCATTAAGAGTATCTTTTTCAAACTTATCATCAGATGGATATCGAATGGTTTTTGGAAAAACTGATGTGAAGTATAAATCTATTATTGGAAAAGGTGTTGGTTATATAATGATTGATGGACAATTAAATTCACCAATATATTATGAAGCACCATGGATGCCTGAAAATTTCAATTTTCTTAAGGAGTTGAGTAAATACTATCAATATAATGACAAAAAATAGGAGAATAGCGAAACGTGGCTCGGAGAGCCAAACGTTAGCAGAGCGTAAAGTCTTTCTGCAATTTTTTGTTATCAGAAGAATGCATTAGCATTCTTCTATTAACTTGATAAGCGTCAAACAAAAGAACGAGGAAGGAGTAGTATTGTCTGAAATTAACTCAGAAAAAATAGTAAAGTCTTACATATATGGTAATACGCTTGAAATGACAACTGCTAATGGTCAACAAGCTCAGATAATAAAAGTTATAGATGGAAGACGATACGTGAATCTTGAAACTGGTGAAATTCATAATATGAATACTTCTAGAACGACTCGATTGGATAATTTGAAGTCAACTAAACAGACTATGAAGAAAATCCGTCGTATAGTTGCTCATAATTTTACTGGAGGAAAAAATCAACTTTGGGTGACTCTGACATATCGTAATCATATAACTGATGCTAAAGTGGTTTATAATGACTTTAAAATATTTATTCGTCGTCTTCGAAAAACTTTTGGTAACATTGAATACATTTCTGTAATTGAACCACAAGCAAGTGGTAGATGGCATCTGCATATATTGATAAAGAATGATAGTGTTTTGGTTATTCCAAACCATGTTCTATCAAAACTATGGGGGCAAGGGTTTACAAAGACAAAACGGTTGAAAAAAGCAGATAAAATTGGAAATTATCTAGTTTCGTATCTATCAAATCTAGAGTTAGTAGTAAATAACTTAGATTCAGAGAAAAAGTCTATTGTTAAAGGGGGAAGACTCTATATGTATCCTAAAGGAATACGAATTTATCGCACAAGTCGGGGAATAAGGAAGCCATTAGAAATAACAACAAATAAAGAACACTTGTTAGAAACATATAAAATTCAAAAACCTCCAAGCTTTTCTAGGACAACAAAACATATAACACCAATTGGTATTAAAGAATATACTACTGAATTTTATGATGACGTTAATATGGATAGATAAATAATTGAAGGATTGTAAGTCAAAGAAACAAAACACAAGAAAGAGGCTACTAGTGGAAAATTTAATATATAGAAACAAGAAATCTTTATCAGAATTATTTGATGTACCAATAAAGACATTGAATAACGATTTAACAGAAATGCGAAGGCTGTCACGATTTCAAAAATCAATACTAAAGCCTTCTCATAAGCGGGTATATATTAGTGTGGAGGGTTACCGTCAATTCTTGCAATACAAACAGGAGAAACGTGAGAAAGCTATGTAAGTATGGTATAATAAGCCATGCTACATAGCTTTTCTTTAATATAAGGAGAAGATATGTTTTACAAACTTTTAGAAAATGGTAAGTACCGATATTTTGAAAAATTCTATGACAGCAGAGAGGAGAAATGGAAGCAAGTAACTGTTACACTGAATTCAAAATCAAGAATCTCACAAGCTGAGGCAAAAAGACTACTTGCAATAAAGATTGATAAGGTTTTGTCCAGACCGACTAAGGAAGAGGAACAACAATTGAAATTGGCTAATAAAACGTTTAGTCAGTTACTGGAAGAATGGAAGTTGGTACGTATAAGTGAAATTAAACCAGCTAGCTTCAAGAGTGAAATTAATAGTTTGATCTATTTTAGGAATGATGTCGGAGATTTAAAACTTTCAGAGTACACGACCCAAATGATTCAAAACTATTTAATGGGTCTGAATATTGCAAACGTGACAAGAAAGAATAGAAAAATATACTTGAATGCAATCTTCGGATTTGCAGAACGTATGAACTATATTGATAAAACTCCCGTAAAAAATGTGGTAATCCCTCGAGTTCGTAAAGATTATGAAAAGCTTAAAAAGGCACAGAATCATTTTATCAGTAAGGAGGAACTTGGTTTGGTGATATCCTATTGTCAAAACCACGATAAAGATATTCGCTACACATTAGCAATGGAATTTATTTTCCTTACGGGGCTAAGATTTGCTGAATTTATTGGAGTTCGGTATTGTGATGTAGATTTTGACAATCGCCTCTTGAAAGTTGACCACACGATAGATTATGTGGCTCATAATTATGATGATAGAGTGTTGCAAACAACAAAGACAGTAGGGTCAGTTAGAACGATTATTTTGTCAGAACGATGTTTTGAAATCATTGATTATTTTAAGAAATACTGTTTAGATGAGATTTTTATCTTTGTGACAGATCGTGGTCAAATCATGCGACAGCCAAAACTCTATCAATTTATAAAAAATATGTGTGATACAGCCCTAGGTGAAGGTAGGGCATATAATATTCACATGCTCCGTCATTCCCACATTAGTCTGTTAGCCGAACTTGGTGTACCTATTAAAGCGATTATGGAGCGAGTAGGACATGTTGATGAGTCGATCACGCTAAAGGTATATAGTCATGTGACTAAATCTATCCATGATGATGTGAGGAAAAAATTGAACTCTATTAACTTCTAGAAACTAACCATAGAACTAACCAGATAATAACCATAGTAGAGGTTTTTATTAGGAAAATAGAGGAATTATTAAAATCAGAAATCCCATGTTTAAACCTATCAGGATACCATTAGGAAGTAAGAGGTAATATAAAAAACATAATGATAGAAATATTTGATACCCATACCCATTTGAATGTGGAGAATTTCATTGGTAAAGAAGATGAAGAGCTAGCCTTGGCTAAGGAAATGGGGGTGATGGCTCACAATGTTGTTGGATTTGACAAAGAGACAATTGAAGGCGCCTTAGCTTTAGCAAACAAGTACCCAGAGGTGTATGCCACCATTGGTTGGCACCCAACTGAGGCTGGTTCCTATACGAAAGACATTGAAGAGATGATAATTGCTAATTTGGAAAATGAAAAAGTCATTGCTTTGGGTGAAATTGGCTTAGACTATCATTGGATGGAAGATCCTAAAGAAGTCCAAATAGAGGTTTTTAAACGTCAAATTCAATTATCAAAAGATTACAATCTTCCCTTTGTTGTACACACTCGTGATGCCTTGGAAGATACTTATCAGGTGATTAAAGAAGTTGGCGTAGGACCTTGCGGAGGCATCATGCATTCTTACAGTGGTAGCTTGGACATGGCACAAAAATTTATCGAGCTGGGAATGCTGATTTCATTCTCTGGTGTAGTAACTTTTAAGAAAGCAACCGATATTCAAGAGGCTGCGCAAGCCATTCCCCTAGATAAAATGCTGGTTGAAACAGATGCGCCCTATCTTGCGCCGGTCCCAAAACGGGGTCGCGAGAACCATACAGCCTATACCCGTTACGTGGTTGATAAAATTGCCCAGCTACGTGGGCTGACTTCTGAAGAAGTTGCAGCAGTAACGACAGCTAATGCCAAGAGGATATTTAACATTGACTAAAAAAATTAAGATTCAAGAAGTCGTCGTTGTAGAAGGTAAGGATGATACTGCTAATCTCCGACGTTTCTATGAAGTTGACACTTATGAAACAAGAGGGTCAGCAATTAACGAAGCTGACCTAGAGAGAATTGACCGCCTCAATCAGCTGCGCGGCGTAATTGTCTTCACCGATCCAGACTACAATGGCGAACGCATTCGTAAAATCATCATGCAAGCTGTACCGACAGTTCGCCATGCCTTTTTAAACCGTGATGAAGCCGTACCAGGGTCTAAATCAAAAGGGCGTTCATTAGGTGTCGAGCATGCCTCATTTGAAGACTTACAAAAAGCCTTGTCCAAAGTTACCCAAACCTATGATGACCCAAATGAATTTGATATCACTAAAGAAGACCTGGTTAAACTTGGACTGCTCTTGGGTGGAGACAGTCGCAAACGTCGAGAATATCTGGGGGAGACACTGCGAATTGGTTATTGTAACGGTAAACAGTTGTTGTCAAGACTAGAACTCTTTGGGATCAGCTTAACTGAAGTTGAAGATGCTATGGCAAAATTTTAAAAGCTAGTCCTTGTAATTATGCTACAATAGAGAAAACAAATTAGTGGGAAATAATATTAAATGAGAATTGCAGACTATAATGTAACCCGTGCTATTTTAGAACATCATGGCTTTACATTTAAAAAATCTTTCGGTCAAAATTTTTTGACGGATACCAATATTTTACAAAAAATTGTTGACACGGCTGAGATTGATCGAAATGTCAATGTTATTGAAATTGGTCCTGGTATTGGTGCTTTAACTGAATTTATAGCTGAGAATGCGGCGGAAGTAATGGCCTTTGAAATTGATGATCGTTTGATTCCGATTTTAAAAGATACCTTGAGAGACTTTGATAATGTTCAGTTGGTTAATCAAGACATCTTAAAAGCCGATTTACAAACTCAGATTAAGGCTTTCAAAAATCCAGAATTACCAATTAAAGTAGTAGCTAACCTGCCTTACTACATCACGACACCAATTTTGATGCACTTAATCGACAGCAAAATTCCATTCCAAGAGTTCGTTGTCATGATGCAACGTGAGGTGGCTGATCGAATTTCCGCAGAGCCTAATACAAAAGCTTATGGATCTTTATCAATTGCTGTTCAGTACTATATGGATGCAAAGGTGGCCTTTATAGTCCCAAGAACGGTCTTCGTTCCTGCGCCAAATGTTGACTCTGCCATTTTAAAAATGACACGTCGCGACCAACCATTGGTTGCTGTTCAAGATGAGGATTTCTTGTTTAGAGTTTCCAAAGCTAGCTTTGTGCACCGTCGTAAAACCCTGTGGAACAATTTGACTAGTCATTTTGGCAAGACTGAAGAAATCAAAGCTAATTTAACAAAAGCCTTAGAGATATCGGAAATTAGCCCAAGCATCCGTGGTGAAGCTTTATCCATTGAGCAATTTGGGAAATTAGCGGACGCCCTTAAGGAAGTAGGATTTTAAGTATGATTGACAAAAGGCTCCGCTTTGAAGATAGTCACAGCTTTTTTGCCTGCCCCAACTGTCAGAATCCACTTCAGAAAGTCCATAATAGCCTTAAATGTGCTAATAATCACACTTTTGATTTGTCTAAATTTGGTTATGTCAATTTGCTTAGTGGTAAAAAAGTGGATGACCATTACAGTAAAGAATCATTTGAAAATCGCCAATTGATCTTGGAACGTGGCTATTATGACCATATTCTGGATGGAATTCATGCGTTTTTGCAAGCTCATTCAGAGCTTGGCTCTGTACTTGACGTTGGT
Source organism: Streptococcus parauberis NCFD 2020 (assembly GCF_000187935.1). Taxonomy (NCBI): domain Bacteria; kingdom Bacillati; phylum Bacillota; class Bacilli; order Lactobacillales; family Streptococcaceae; genus Streptococcus; species Streptococcus parauberis. The sequence continues at coordinate 1,382,740 of NZ_AEUT02000001.1, read as the reverse complement.
TGTGGGGAAGGGTTCTACTCACGCCGGTTGATTGATCAGTTGGACAAGGAATTCTTGGCTTTTGATATTTCTAAAGACTCTGTCCAGATAGCCGCTAAGAGCGATCAGAGTCGCTTGGTTAAATGGTTTGTTTCTGATTTGGTGCACCTGCCGATTCAAAAGAAAAGCATCGATTGTATTTTAGATATCTTTTCACCGGCCAACTATGGGGAATTTAAGCGTGTCTTGACTGAACAAGGCCTTTTGCTAAAGGTTGTGCCGACTGAAAAACATGTTCAGGAGTTGCGAGGCAAGGTAGCTCATCTTCTTAAAGGCGATGGCTATTCTAATCAGAAAATCCTTAATCATCTGCAGGAATCACTTGAGATAGTTGAAGAACAAGAGCTGACAGCGACATTGACCTGTAGTCCAGAAGAACGTGATGCTTTTATTCAGATGACCCCATTACTGTTCAATGTTAATAAGGAAGCCATTGATTTCTCAGATGTCACACAGATCACAGTTTCCGCCATACTAATAGTCGCAAAAGCGAAATAAAAAAAGACAGGCTAGAGGTGCTGCACCTCAATAATGGGATAGAAGAAAAATACTCTTATGGAACCAATTTCCTGAATTGAACAGAAGATTGGTTTTTTAAAATGACGTTGACTTTTAGTTTTTCTTGTTATGATGGCAGGATAGTTTCCTATTTAAATAAATGATTTACCTCTTATTTCAGAAATAGCCCTTCCTATTTAGGAAAGGCTATTTTCTATTCTGTAATACCAAGAGCTTTTTTAATTGCTCAACTTGCATTTTAGTAAAGGCTTTTGGATCCTTTTTAGCTAGAGCTTGCATTTGCATAGCCATTTTAGGATTTGCTTTCATTGCTTTTTCTTGCTGTGCTTTGAGTTGCGGTACAAGATTAGCCAATTTTTTAGCTTGTTTTGGTGTTAAGACTAACCAAGTATCTTTGGGAACAATGACTTGCGCTTTTTCTGAAATCAGTTCATGGTTCTCATCACCAAAACCATACATCATTTTTGCAAAATCTGATGCCCAAACATAACGTTTAGTAGTTGTTTTGACGATGGCTTTATCTGTGTCAGCCATCTTGTAGTTGGCTGTTTTTTTGATAGCTTGACTAATTTTCTTTTTATTTGGAATAAAGTGAGCTTTTGCTTTTTCTTGCTCTTTTTGATCTCTGTAAATGAGAACATGGTGATCTGATTTACTTCCAATTTTTTGATTGAGTAGAAGTCCAAAAGCTGCTTTAGTATCTCCTGCTGTGTATATAGCTTTCTCAGTCACTTTAGTTTCAGTTTTCATACCAGTATGATTAACAAAATGGTCTGTCAATATGAAGGTGCTTGCTAAAAGTAAGAGTAAAGAAAGACTTCCTAGTAAATATCTAAGGCCTGTTTTTTGAATATACATCCAGGTAATAAAGGATAGGATTGTTGAAATGATTATAAGGAATAAGATCATCTTAGAGCTCCTTTTCTACTTCGATAACTTTTCCTTTGCGGAGGAAGAGCGCAACTACAAAACCAATGATGGCAAATGATAGACCGATGGCAAATGAGACGTGGAAGCCTTTTAGGCTAGCTTCTAACATTTTAGCAGCATATTCTAATGGATTTTGATCTTGTAACAGTTTTGAAGGCTTATTATTGTTGATCACATTTTGTGTCACACTTGATAAAAGAGCAACAACAATAGCAGAGGCGATTTGGCGTGCTGTATTATTAGATGCTGTTCCATGAGCGGCTTCATGTGGTGGTAATGCACTCATAGCTGAAGCTGTCAACGGCATCATGATCATAGCGATACCAAACATACGAACAGCATAAAGAAGAGTGATGTAGTGGTCTGGTGTTGAAGCTGTTAGGAAAACAAATGGAATTGTTCCAATTCCTAGGATAGAGAATCCGATGAGAGCTAGGCGACGAGCACCAACTTTATCGTAGATACTTCCAGCAATTGGACTAATTAATCCCATCATTAATGCTCCGGGTAATAGGACAAGCCCTGAATCAAGCGCTGAAAGTCCATGGACATTTTGTAAATAAAGAGGAAGCATCATCTCAACCCCCATCATAGCCATCATGGAGAGGGCAATGGCAAGTGTCGTGATGGAGAATTGTTTAACCTTGAAAACTCGGATATCAAGGAAGGGTTCATCTAAAATTAATTGACGGTGAATAAAGATTGCGATGAAGACAAGACCGACTAAAATTGGTGTGATTACGGTTTTGACATCGCCCCAACCATCGCTGGCAACATTGGTGAATCCCCAAAGGAAAAGTCCAAAACCAACGATTGATAAAATAAATGAAGGGACATCTAGGGTCATTTTTCTGTTTGGAATGACGTCTTTAATCAAAAATGGTGATAAGAGGAATGAAATAAATAAAATAATCAAAGGCAATACAAAAATAGCGCGCCAGGATAAATTGTGTCCTAAGAGGATGACATCATGTTTTAACAGCCATCCAGCAAAAGTTGGGCCGATAGCAGGGCCAAGGCCAACGACCAATCCGCTAAGCCCCATAGCTGCACCACGTTGTTCAGATGGGAAGATGTTTACCATAACCACTTGCATCAAGGGCATAGTAATCCCAACGGCGATGGCTTGAACGATTCGTCCAAAAAGGAATAGTGTCCAGTTAGATGTTGGTGCTAATGCAGTTATCAATAACCCGATAACCAAAATAGCATAGGCAGAAACATAAAGCCATTTGGTTGAGAAGCGAGTAGCTAAATAGGCAGAAACGGGAATCATAATTCCATTAGCTAATAAGAACCAGGTTGTTGCCTGTTGTGCTGTCGCTAAGTTGATGTTGAAACTATCCATTAGTGTAGGGATAGCAGTTCCAAGACTTGTTTGATTTAAAATCCCGGCAAATGTTGCCACTAATAATAAGATAACCATTGCGGTTCTATTAAAGTGTTTGCCGTGGATATCAACAGTATAATCTGTAGACATTTTTTCTCCTTTGTTCATAGTATTTATTTTTCTGAAACAACATTACATTTTCAGAAAATAAAATAGTTACCCTGAGAACTATATCATAAGTGAAAAACTCCTGCAAGAACTTTGTACCTTTTTTCAAAAAATTTTTAGGGTCTAAGCCAGTTTGTAGGAGATGAAAAAAATGTAAATCTACTGATTAAATGTCGTATTTTTGCTATAATGAACTTATTATAGTTAAGAGGAGTTCAATTGCAAGGAAGAATTGTTAAATCCTTAGCTGGCTTTTATTATGTTGAGTCAGAAGGAAAAGTATTTCAAACACGGGCGCGTGGAAATTTTAGAAAAAAAGGGCAAGTCCCATATGTTGGAGATTTTGTTGATTTTTCTGCAGAAGATAATTCAGAAGGTTATATTCTAGCTATTCATGAGCGTAAAAATGAATTGGTAAGACCCCCAATTGTTAACATCGATCAGGCTGTTGTAGTTATGTCGGCGAAAGAACCGGATTTCAATAGTAATCTCCTAGATCGCTTTTTGGTCTTGTTAGAAAATAAACACATCAAACCAATTGTTTATATTTCTAAACTAGATTTGCTTGATGATTTAACTGAGATTGAGGCTATTAGCCAAAAATATAAGGCTATCGGTTATGATTTTGCTTTGACCTTGGATCAATTACTTCCCCATTTAACCAATAAGATTACAGTCTTTATGGGCCAAACAGGGGTTGGCAAATCAACACTGCTCAATAAAATTTCGCCAGAACTGAGCTTGGAGACGGCAACGATTTCTGATAGCTTAGGCCGCGGACGCCACACCACGCGTGCTGTTAGTTTCTATGATGTTAATGGTGGAAAAATTGCTGATACGCCAGGATTTTCCAACTTAGACTATGCTATTGATAATGCTGAAGACTTGAGTGAGGCCTTTCCTGAAATCAGGCATTTTAGTCATGACTGTAAGTTTAGGTCTTGTAGTCATCGACATGAGCCACAATGTGCTGTAAAGGCAGCGGTCGAAGCGGGTGACATTTGGCAAGTTCGTTATGATAATTTTTTACAATTTCTTAGTGAAATTGAAAATCGTCGGGAAACCTTTAAAAAAGTAATCAAAAGAAAGTAGGTCTATCTAATGACAAGTTACAAAATCGCACCTTCCGTTTTAGCAGCAGATTATGCTAATTTTGCTTCTGAATTGAAACGCATTGAAGAAACTGATGCGGAATACGTCCATATTGATATTATGGACGGACAATTTGTTCCAAATATTAGCTTTGGTGCTGACGTGGTTGCTAGTATGCGTAAACATAGCAAATTGGTTTTTGATTGTCATTTAATGGTAGTTAATCCAGAACGGTATGTTGATGCCTATGCACAAGCAGGTGCAGATATTATGACAATTCATACTGAAAGCACTAGTCATATTCACGGAGCACTCCAAAAAATTAAAGCAGCAGGTATGAAGGCTGGTGTAGTTATTAATCCTGGGACTCCAGTTTCTGCACTTGAACCAGTCTTACCATTAGTAGACCAAGTTTTAATAATGACAGTTAATCCAGGTTTTGGAGGTCAATCCTTTATTCCAGAATGCTTAGATAAAGTCAAAAAAGTCGTTGACTTGCGTCAAGCTGGTGGTTATTCCTTTGATATTGAGGTTGATGGCGGTGTTGATGATAAAACTATTGCTGCATGCGCTCAAGCAGGAGCTAATGTCTTTGTAGCCGGCTCATATCTATTTAAAGCTGATGATTTGGTTAGGCAAGTTCAAACTTTAAGAAAGGCTTTAAATGACTAAGATTGCTCTTTTTGCTGGGGGAGAATTGTCCTACTACCAAACAGATTTTGATTACTACGTTGGTATAGATCGGGGTAATTTGTTTCTACTAGAGCATGCGCTACCAATAGAAATGGCAATTGGTGATTTTGATTCTGTTTCTCTCCAAGAATTTACGAATATAAAAGAGAAGGCCAAAAAAACCATCGTGTCACCAGCAGAAAAAAATGACACAGATACAGAGCTTGCTTTAAAGAGTGTGTTTGCTTTATATCCCAAAGCACAGATTACCATTTTTGGTGCTTTCGGAGGAAGACTAGACCACTTGATGTCTAATCTGTTTCTGCCAAGCGATCCTGAGTTAGCCCCTTTTATGGAACAAATTGAGCTCAAAGATGGGCAAAATGTCATCTCATTTAAACCAGCCGGTAGTCATTTGGTTGAAGAAAATCCCGATATGAGATATATCTCGTTTATGACTGATGGTGATCAAGATTTGACTATTACAGGAGCTAAGTATGACCTCAACGAAGGAAATTTCTTTAAAAAGAAGATATATTCAAGTAATGAGTTTATCGGTCAGGCCATAAAAGTCACTGTTACTAGTGGCTATGTTATTATAATTCAAAGTAAAGATAGGAGATAGCTTGGACATTCTTATGTTGTTAATTCTTCTTGCAGTACTTGTCTTAGCAGTTGTTCTCTTCTTTAAAGTACAACACCTGCAAGATCAACTTAGCAAGACCTTAGAAAATAATGCTGACAACTTATCTGACCAGCTCAGCTATCAGCTAGAAACCTTTAGTAAAAATCAAATTGTCGAAATTTCTAGTTTGATGAATCGCCAACAGGCTGATTTGTTTCAGCAACTCAATGACTTGAAAATGGTCCTTCATCAAAACTTGACCGAAAATCGTGATCGTTCTGATCAACGTTTAGAATCTATTTCCCAACAACTTGGTCGTTCTGTTAAAGAAATGCAAGAGTCTAATGAAAAACGCTTAGAAGAAATGCGTCATACTGTTGAAGAAAAACTGGAAGCAACCCTAAAAAATCGTCTGCAGGTATCTTTTGAAACGGTTTCTAAACAATTGGAGAGTGTCAACCAAGGTTTGGGTGAGATGCGCAATGTGGCTAAAGATGTTGGAACCCTTAACAAGGTATTATCCAATACCAAAACACGTGGTATTTTGGGGGAACTCCAGTTGGGGAAAATTATTGAAGATATCCTAACAGTTCAGCAATATGAACGTGAGTTTTCAACTATCAAAGGTTCGACTGAACGGGTTGAGTATGCTGTTAAGCTCCCGGGTACTGTGCAGGGAGATTACATCTATTTACCAATTGACTCTAAGTTTCCCTTGGAGGATTACTACCGTCTTGAAGAAGCATATGAGACGGCTGATAAGGTTCAAATTGACTTATCTCGTAAGGCTCTCTTAGGAGCAGTTAAACGCTTTGCTAAAGATATTAATAAAAAGTACCTTAACCCACCAGAAACAACTAATTTTGGGATTATGTTTTTACCAACTGAAGGACTCTATTCAGAAGTGGTTCGAAATGCCGCCTTCTTTGATGCACTCCGCAGAGAAGATAATATTGTTGTGGCAGGACCATCCACTTTGTCCGCTCTATTAAATTCTTTATCAGTTGGCTTTAAAACATTGAATTTACAAAAAAATGCTGATGATATCAGTAAGATTTTAGGAAATGTCAAAGTAGAATTTGAAAAATTTGGTGGTATTTTAGTTCAAGCTCAAAAACAAATCAATACAGCAAATTCAACCTTAGATAAATTAATCTCAACTAGAACAAATGCTATTGTCAGAGCACTAGCCGAAGTTGAAACATATCAAGATAAAGATACAGAGGCATTATTGAACATGCCAGCTATAGAAGAGGTTTATAATGAAGATTAGCCAAATGAAAAAGGATCAGCTATTTGATGGCTTTTACCTAATTAAATCTGCAGAAGTCAGAAAAACAAGAGCGGGGAAAGATTTTATTGCTTTTACCTTTCAAGACGATTCTGGCGAAATTTCAGGGAATCTCTGGGATGCTCAAACATATAATGTCGAAGAGTTTGTTGCTGGTAAAATTGTTTATATGAAAGGGCGTCGTGAAGTTTACAATGGCACCCCACAAGTCAATCAAATTTCTCTTCGCAAGACTCGCGAAGGTGAACCAAATGATCCCAAAGATTTCAAAGAAAAAGCACCCGTTAGTGCCAGTGAAGTCAAAGATTACTTGGAGCAAATGCTGTTCAAAATTGAAAATGCAACATGGCAACGGATTGTTCGTGCCTTATACCGTAAGTACGATAAAGAATTTTATACTTACCCAGCTGCAAAAACCAATCACCATGCATTTGAAGCCGGTTTAGCTTACCATACAGCGACAATGGTGCGACTAGCTGATAGTATCGGCGATATCTATCCTGACTTAAATAAGAGTCTTTTATTCGCAGGAATTATGCTTCATGACTTGGCAAAAGTAATTGAATTGACTGGTCCTGATCATACTGAGTATACAATTAGAGGTAATTTGATTGGACATATTTCACTTATAAATGAAGAAATTACAAAAGTCCTAGCCGACCTAAATATTGATGACACAAAAGAAGAAGTCATTGTTCTTCGTCACTTGATTTTAAGTCATCATGGTCAATTGGAATATGGTAGCCCAGTACGTCCGCGTATTTTAGAAGCAGAAATTTTGCATATGATTGATAATATTGATGCCAATATGATGATGATGACAACTGCTCTAAATCGTGTATCAGAGGGCGAAATGACCAATAAAATTTTTGCTATGGATAATCGCTCTTTTTACAAACCCAAATATTAAGAGACATCTTAAGAGTAAACTAGTTTCACATTGTATTGTAGTCAGTTTTTTTTGAATTGCTTTGCGACGAACATTAAAGACAATAGACATCAAAACTATATAGAGCTGCAATGAAAGTCTCATCGAGGTCTGTTTTTATTAATTTAATTTGATATATAGAAGTGCATTTATTAAAAATATTAAGAGTCTAATTGTCAAACTGTGATATACTTAAAGAGTCTAAAATTTCTTATTCTAACATCATCTCAAGTGTTAACTAATTTAATTAATAAACCGACAGGATATGGGGGAAGAGTAGTGAAAAGAGAAAAAATACCCTCTCAACTTGTTGAAAGTATAGGTTGGGAAAATGAAATTGTTGAGATACAGTTTTTAAATGGATACATTCATCGTTTTCAAGATATTCCCAAAATTTATTTTGATGAGTTAATGCTAAATATTACTGACGAAAAGATACATGATTTTGCAACAAATAATGCAGGTTCAAGAGTTAGAAAAGAAAGACGCTAAAATCTACTTCACTGAGGAAGTAGATTTTTAATTTTCTAAATAATGAAAATTTCTCGAAATGGAAATTTAACAGGCTTAAACCTTAGTTTTATTCAGTCAACATCCGCTTATGTTACAAACATATGTTAAATATTAAAAGATGAACATATTTTTTCCTGAACGTTCGTCTTTTTTTGTTCAATATGTTATACTTATTTAAAAGTACTTTAAAATGGGGAAAATATGAAATTAAGACGTAGTGAACGTATGGTTGTCATTTCAAATTATCTGATAAACAACCCTTATAAATTAACAAGTTTAAATACATTTGCAATAAAATATGAAGCAGCAAAATCATCAATTTCTGAAGATATAGCAATTATAAAAAAAGCCTTTGAAGAGGCTAATATTGGAGAAATAGAAACACTAACTGGTGCTAGTGGAGGAGTTATCTTTACACCGACTATTTCTAAAGAAGAAGCAATTGCCATCGTGGAAGACTTATGTCAACAGTTATCAGAAAATAATAGAATCCTTCCAGGAGGCTACATTTACTTATCTGATATTCTAAGTACACCCAAGACTTTGCAAAATATTGGGCGTATTATTGCGAACGCTTTTAGAGGTCAAAAAGTTGATGCAGTTATGACTGTAGCAACTAAAGGTGTGCCTTTAGCAAATGCTGTTGCCAACATTTTGAATGTGCCTTTTGTAATTGTTCGACGTGATTTGAAAATTACGGAAGGGTCAACAGTATCAGTCAATTATGCCAGTGCATCTAGTGACCGCATTGAAAAAATGTTTCTGTCAAAGAGAAGTTTACAACCGAATAGCCGTGTTTTAATTGTGGACGACTTCTTAAAAGGTGGCGGTACAATTACAGGTATGATTAGTCTATTGACAGAATTCGACAGTACTTTAGTAGGTGTAGCTGTCTTTGCTGAAAATGCGCAAGAAGAGAGAGAACAAATGGCTTACAAGTCATTGTTAAAAGTATCTGAAATAGATGTCAAAAACAACAACGTCGTTGTTGAACTAGGGAATATCTTTGATTAACCACTGAGAGGAAAGAGACTTATCATGGAATTGGAAAACGGGAAAACAAACCACATTAAAACCACAATTGCTTTAACATCAACAATTGCATTGCTAGGGGCTGGTGTTGGGGTTTCACATCAAGTACAGGCTGATGACTTATCACCAACCGGAGCTGAAAACTCAAATAATGAATCCCCTTTATTACCAACTACTGCAACGGTTGCTGATGCCACTGCAGCAGTGAAAACTGCGGAGACACAATTAGCTAGTCAACAAAATGAACTTATTGCAGTTAATAAAGATATCAAAAATTCAAGCCTTGAAGTTTCAGATTTGAAAACAGAAATTGTAGCTCAAGAAAAAGCTGTAGAAGTTGCTCAAGAAACTTTAACTACAGTCTCTACTTCAAATGATGCAGAATTTGAAAAACTTGTAACTGAAAACCAAGTTAAACTAGCTGAAACTAATAAAGCTCTAAGTCAAGCACAAACAAGTGCACAAACAGTAAGCTCTGACGTTCAAAAGCAAACTCAAGTTGTTGCGACTCAAAGTGAAGCAGCTAAAACGCTCGTTAAAGAAGCAGAATCTGCTGATAAAGCTGTAGCAGATTTGACGAAAGTTGTTAATCAACCTGAAATGATTGCATCACAAGTTAAAGATGCTCAAAACACAGTTAAAATTGCAGCATCAGACTTAACAAAAGCACAGACTAATTTAGCAACAGTTAAGCAAGAAACTAAGACTGCATTAACAACAAGTCTCGCTTCTAACAAGACAGCTCTTACTGCAAAACAAGCAGAACTAAATGCTGCTCAATCACAAACTTCTACAAAGACAGTTAATATTGCTGGTGAAAATACATTTGTATTGCCATCAAGCTACCCATTTGCAGAATTAAAACGTTTAGCGGATAGTGGATATATTGGTTCATGGAGCTATATTTCAGCTTTTAATAAACTTGAAAGTGCTATCAGTTCAAAAGCTCGCGCTGGAATGACTCTAAATAGCTATAAAAATATTGCTAAAGATTTAAATCGCCAAGTTGATTTAGACAACTTATCTCTAGATGTCCAAAATGAGTTAGCTTTATTTACAGCTCAAATGTTAAATTCTGTTCGTTCGCAATTGAACTTGTCTAAAATTGAAGTAACTGAAGGATCACAACAATTTGCTCGTCTAGTTACAACTCAATATAAAGCAACTCACGGTTCAACAATTCCATACTTTTCTTATGGTCAAGTTGGTGCTGGAGGACACACCGGAATTGGCCCGCATGACCGCACAATCATTGAAAGCTCGGCAACTCGTGTTGGTTTGAAAGCTAATGATGATAACATGTATGAAAATTTTGGTATGTTTGATGATCTTCCTACTGTTAATGGTATTAAGAGAAGTATTTACAACACTCTTAAGTATATGTTGTTCACCGATGACTTACATGGCAATACTTGGGGACATGCGGTTAACTTTCTACGTACTGACAAAGCGAATGCAAGTAATCCTATTTATCTTGGTTTCTCAACAGAATCTGTTGGTGGCTTAGATACGCATTTCCTATTAATTCCAAAATCAAATATTCAAAATAAAACTTTATTTAGTACCAAAGCTGTTTCTGCTGGTAAGACAACAATTAATAATTCAGCAAAAATTCAAAGTTTGAAATCGGGTATTTCTTCTATTAAGGGGAATATTACTACTATTGAAAAACGTTTGAATAATCTTTCGGCTGAAGAAGCTGTTAAAACAGCTCAAGCACAGGTAATTAAATTTAATACTAAACTATCTGCAGCAAAACAAAGTCTTGCTAAACTTGAAGCACAAGCAATCCAAGCCAAGAAATCTAAAGATGGCTTGCAAATTCAACTAGCGTTAGCTAAGACTATTCAAGCAGATGTAAAAGCAAAACTTGACGAAACTCTTGTTAGTTTAAATAGCGCTAAGCGTTCACTTAAAACACTTGAAACAAAACTTGTGCAAGCAGCAGCACAGGTTACAAGTTTAGTTGATAAAAAAGTAAACTTGGCAAAAATGCTTGAATTAAAACAAAATCCAAAGCGTGTTGAGTTAGCAAAAGAAGCACTTGCTCAAGCCAAGAAGGATTTAGCTGAAACAAATGCCAAGTTAATTGTAAGTAACAAAGTACTAGTTGATTTGTTCGATACTAGAACTCAGCTTCAAGATGCAATTAAGTTATCTGAAAAACAAATTTCTCTTTTGAAAGCAATTGTTAATACAAAAGGTGACGAAAGTAAAGTACAGAAACCTACTAAAGTACAAACACCAGTAGTTCACGGTGGAGAATCAGGTTCATCTATTGCTGCTAAACCAATCGAGTACAATGAGAAAGATTCGTCAGTTCTTACATCAGCTGATATTACTAAAGAAAAAATCAGTGATACAAGTGAGAAAGACCAAATTAATTCTGAAACTGAACGTATGTCTGCAAGTACAAGTTTAATTGCACAAAAAACGGAACAAGAAATTGCTGAAATTAAGGCAGTTATTACTGAAAAAATTGCTACTGCAACATCAACTGTTATTGCGGAAACTAACAAAGTTTTAACAAATGAAGCTAATAAGATTGCTCAAGGGGTTGTTGAAGTTGTTCCGGAAACAATGCCAGCTCAAAGTATCTTAAACAAAGTTGCTAAGAGTGTTAGCGAAAATAATAATTCAGAGTCTTCTAACTATGGTTCAACTACTGTAAGTAAAGTGACGGCAGCAAGTGATGAAAGCACAAAACGAGCTGTCAAAGCTGGTATCGTTATGCTTACGGCAGTCGGTTTAACTGGATTTAAACTCAGAAAACAAGGCAAAAAATAAGTAAAAATCATTTAAAATATTATTGACAATTAAGTGCCGTCTATGTTACTATAGTAGACGGTACTTTTTACTTTTGGTCTCTCAAAAGTGTACAGAGACGTGCTGACAATTGTTGCAAAAAGTACACCCGGATATAGGCTGTCACCAAGCGCTATATCAACCAAAAATAAAAAAATACAGGAGAATGTAGATGCCTACAATTAACCAGTTGGTACGTAAACCTCGTAAATCTAAAGTTGAAAAATCAGATTCACCAGCTTTAAACATCGGTTACAACAGCCACAAAAAAGTTCACACTAAAATTTCTGCACCACAAAAACGTGGTGTTGCAACTCGTGTTGGAACAATGACACCTAAAAAACCTAACTCTGCCCTTCGTAAATTCGCTCGTGTACGTTTGAGCAATCTTATTGAAGTTACTGCATACATCCCAGGTATCGGTCACAACTTGCAAGAGCATAGTGTGGTACTTATCCGTGGTGGACGTGTAAAAGACCTTCCAGGGGTACGTTACCATATCGTTCGTGGTGCACTTGATACTGCAGGTGTTGCTGATCGTAAACAAGGCCGTTCTAAATACGGTGCTAAACGTCCTAAAGGATAATAGAAGGGGGATAAGAAAGAATGAGTCGTAAAAATCAAGCGCCTAAACGCGAAGTATTACCAGATCCATTGTATAACTCAAAAATCGTAACACGTCTTATCAACCGTGTTATGCTTGATGGTAAACGTGGTACTGCTGCAACTATCGTCTATGATGCTTTTGAAGCAATCAAAGAATCTACTGGAACAGATGCTCTTGAAGTGTTTGAAACAGCTATGGACAACATTATGCCTGTACTTGAAGTACGCGCACGTCGTGTTGGTGGATCAAACTACCAAGTCCCAGTTGAAGTTCGTCCAGAACGTCGTACTACTTTAGGATTACGTTGGTTAGTAAATGCATCACGTTCTCGTGGTGAACATACTATGAAAGATCGTCTTGCTAAAGAAATCATGGATGCTGCAAACAACACTGGTGCATCAGTTAAAAAACGTGAAGATACTCACAAAATGGCTGAAGCTAACCGTGCATTTGCTCACTTCCGTTGGTAGGATTATGACATTCAGATTTGAGTTAGCTTAAATCAAATGTCGCTAAACAATGTCGTAATTACGGGTAGGTCCTGCCTATCCGTTTTTTATAAATAATGATATAATATTCATATCAAATAAAAATATAGGAGAAATAACCTAATGGCTCGCGAATTTTCACTTGAAAAAACTCGTAATATCGGTATCATGGCTCACGTTGATGCTGGTAAAACAACAACTACAGAGCGTATCCTTTATTACACTGGTAAAATTCATAAAATCGGTGAAACACATGAAGGTGCTTCTCAAATGGACTGGATGGAACAAGAACAAGAACGCGGTATCACAATCACATCTGCAGCAACAACTGCACAATGGGATGGTCATCGTGTAAATATCATCGATACACCAGGACACGTGGACTTTACAATTGAAGTTCAACGTTCACTTCGTGTACTTGATGGAGCTGTTACAGTTCTTGATGCTCAATCAGGTGTTGAACCTCAAACTGAAACTGTTTGGCGTCAAGCTACTGAATATGGAGTTCCACGTATCGTTTTTGCTAACAAAATGGATAAGATCGGTGCTGACTTCCTTTACTCAGTAAGTACATTACATGATAGACTTCAAGCAAATGCACATCCAATTCAATTACCAATTGGTGCAGAAGATGACTTCACGGGAATTATTGACTTAATCAAAATGAAAGCTGAAGTTTATTCTAATGACCTTGGTACTGATATTCTTGAAGAAGATATTCCAGCTGACTATTTAGAACAAGCACAAGAATACCGCGAAAAATTAGTTGAAGCAGTTGCAGAAACTGATGAAGAATTAATGATGAAATACCTTGAAGGTGAAGAAATCACTAATGAAGAATTGATGGCAGCTATTCGTACTGCTACAATTAACGTTGAATTCTTCCCAGTTATGTGTGGATCAGCCTTTAAAAATAAAGGTGTTCAAATGATGCTTGACGCAGTTATCGACTACTTACCAAGCCCACTTGATATCCCTGCAATCAAAGGTATCAATCCTGATACTGAAGAAGAAGAAACTCGTCCTGCGTCAGATGAAGAGCCATTCGCAGCGCTTGCGTTTAAAATCATGACTGACCCATTTGTAGGTCGTCTAACTTTCTTCCGTGTTTACTCAGGTGTTCTTCAAAGTGGTTCATACGTTATGAATACTTCAAAAGGCAAGCGTGAACGTATTGGACGTATTCTACAAATGCATGCTAATACTCGTAAAGAAATTGAAGTAGTTTACTCTGGTGATATCGCTGCGGCAGTTGGTTTGAAAAATACAACTACTGGTGATTCATTAACTGATGAAAAATCAAAAGTTGTTCTTGAATCTATTGAAGTTCCAGAACCAGTTATCCAATTAATGGTTGAACCAAAATCTAAAGCAGATCAAGACAAGATGGGTGTTGCCCTTCAAAAACTTGCTGAAGAAGATCCAACATTCCGCGTTGAAACAAACGTAGAAACTGGTGAAACTGTTATTGCTGGTATGGGTGAGCTTCACCTTGATGTCCTTGTTGACCGTATGCGTCGTGAATTCAAAGTTGAAGCAAACGTTGGTGCTCCTCAAGTATCATACCGTGAAACATTCCGTTCAGCTACAAACGCTCGTGGTTTCTTCAAACGCCAATCAGGTGGTAAAGGACAATTTGGTGATGTCTGGATTGAATTTACACCTAATGAAGAAGGTAAAGGATTCGAGTTTGAAAATGCTATCGTTGGTGGTGTTGTCCCTCGTGAATTTATCCCAGCTGTTGAAAAAGGTCTTGTTGAATCAATGTCTAACGGTGTTCTTGCTGGATACCCAATCGTAGACGTTAAAGCTAAACTTTATGATGGATCATACCATGATGTCGATTCATCAGAAACTGCTTTTAAAATTGCAGCATCTCTTGCACTTAAAGAAGCAGCTAAATCAGCTAGCCCAGCTATCCTTGAACCAATGATGCTTGTTACTATTACAGCTCCAGAAGATAATCTTGGAGATGTTATGGGACATGTTACAGCTCGTCGTGGACGTGTTGACGGTATGGAAGCTCGCGGAAATGTACAAGTTGTTCGTGCATTTGTTCCACTTGCTGAAATGTTTGGTTATGCAACAATTCTTCGTTCTGCAACTCAAGGACGTGGTACATTTATGATGGTATTTGACCATTATGAAGATGTTCCTAAATCAGTTCAAGAAGAAATTATCAAAAAAAATCGTGGTGAATAACCATTAATATGAAAAAGATTAGGATTTATTTCCTAGTCTTTTTTGCATTTTGAAAGCGTGAAAATGCTTGATGTATAACAGTGGAAATGCTTACATTATTTATAGCGAAATGGGGCTAGACCGCTTTGTATGCTTATTGAAAATGACTTAATCATTTGCAATTTTTATGAAATAGTTATATAATAGTTCTGTTGAAAGGTTACTGGGGATATCTTCAAGTTAATCTTTTCACAATATAGTTAAGGGAGTATCCCTTGTATAATAAATCTTTTGATTTTCATAAGGAGGAAATCACTAATGGTAGTTAAAGTTGGTATTAACGGTTTTGGCCGTATCGGACGTCTTGCTTTCCGTCGTATTCAAAATGTAGAAGGTGTTGAAGTTACTCGCATCAACGACCTTACAGATCCAAATATGCTTGCACACTTGTTAAAATACGATACAACTCAAGGTCGTTTTGACGGTACTGTAGAAGTTAAAGATGGTGGATTTGACGTTAACGGAAAATTCATTAAAGTTTCTGCTGAAAAAGATCCAGAACAAATTGACTGGGCAACTGACGGTGTTGAAATCGTTCTTGAAGCAACTGGTTTCTTTGCTAAAAAAGCAGCTGCTGAAAAACATTTACATGAAAATGGTGCTAAAAAAGTTGTTATCACTGCTCCTGGTGGAGATGACGTGAAAACAGTTGTATTTAACACTAACCATGATATCCTTGATGGAACTGAAACAGTTATTTCAGGTGCTTCATGTACTACAAACTGTTTAGCTCCAATGGCTAAAGCTTTACAAGATAACTTTGGCGTAAAACAAGGTTTAATGACTACAATCCACGCTTACACTGGTGATCAAATGCTTCTTGATGGACCTCACCGTGGTGGTGACTTACGTCGTGCCCGTGCTGGTGCTAACAATATTGTTCCTAACTCAACTGGTGCTGCTAAAGCAATCGGTCTTGTTATCCCTGAATTAAATGGTAAACTTGACGGTGCTGCACAACGTGTACCAGTTCCAACAGGTTCAGTAACAGAATTAGTAGCAGTTCTTAATAAAGAAACTTCAGTAGAAGAAATTAACTCAGTAATGAAAGCTGCAGCTAATGATTCGTATGGTTACACTGAAGATCCAATCGTATCATCTGATATCGTTGGTATGTCTTTCGGTTCATTATTCGATGCTACTCAAACTAAAGTACAAACTGTTGATGGAAATCAATTAGTTAAAGTTGTTTCATGGTATGACAATGAAATGTCTTACACTGCTCAACTTGTTCGTACACTTGAGTACTTCGCAAAAATTGCTAAATAATTAGTTATATAGCATGAAAGGAAGAGATTTCTCTTCCTTTTTTTTATGAAAAAATTGTGAAATAATTAATTTATTATTTTCATATTTTAGATTATTGAAAATAAATATGATATAATAGTCTGTATAAAAAAATATTAAGGAGTCTATCCAAATGGCTAAAATGACTGTAAAAGACATCGACTTAAAAGGGAAAAAAGTCCTTGTACGTGTTGATTTTAATGTTCCTTTAAAAGATGGTGTTATCACAAATGATAACCGTATCTCTGCAGCACTTCCAACAATTAAATATATTGTTGAAAACGGTGGTCGTGCAATTTTATTCTCTCACCTTGGACGTGTTAAAGAAGAAGCAGATAAAGAAGGCAAATCACTTGCACCGGTAGCTAAGAACTTAGCTGAAAAGCTTGGTCAAGATGTTATTTTCCCAGGTTCAACACGTGGTGAAGAACTTGAAAAAGCTATTGAAGCTCTTGAAGATGGACAAGTTTTACTTGTTGAAAATACACGTTTTGAAGATGTTGACGGCAAAAAAGAATCAAAAAATGATCCTGAACTAGGGAAATATTGGGCATCACTTGGAGATGGTATTTTTGTAAATGATGCTTTCGGTACAGCACACCGTGCTCATTCTTCAAACGTTGGTATCTCTGCTAATGTAGAAAAAGCTGTTGCTGGTTTCTTACTTGAAAATGAGATTGCATACATTAAAGAAGCTGTTGAAACTCCAGAACGTCCTTTTATAGCTATTCTTGGTGGTTCAAAAGTTTCAGATAAAATTGGTGTTATTGAAAACTTACTTGATAAAGCTGATAAAGTCCTTATCGGTGGTGGTATGACATACACATTCTACAAAGCTCAAGGTATTGAAATTGGGAACTCACTTGTAGAAGAAGATAAACTCGATATTGCGAAAGAACTACTTGAAAAATCAAATGGTAAATTAATCCTTCCAGTTGACTCTAAAGAAGCTAATGCTTTTGCTGATTACACTGAAGTTCACGATACTGATGGTGAAGCAATTTCAGAAGGTTTCCTTGGTTTGGATATCGGTCCTAAATCAATTGTTGAATTTGAAAAAGCCCTTGAAGGTGCTAAAACAGTTGTATGGAATGGTCCAATGGGTGTATTTGAAAACCCAGACTTCCAAGCAGGAACAATCGGTGTTATGGATGCCATTGTTAAACAACCAGGTGTTAAATCTATCATCGGTGGTGGTGATTCAGCAGCAGCAGCAATTAACCTAGGCCGTGCAGAAAAATTTTCATGGATCTCAACAGGTGGTGGAGCATCTATGGAATTATTAGAAGGTAAAGAGTTACCAGGGTTATCTGCATTAACAGAGAAATAAATATCCATCTGTTGAAAGTCTCTGCAAAATCCTGATTTTGTATAAAAGAAACAAAACTGAAGTGTTAGAAAAAGGCCGCATGTGTGGCCTTTTTCTTATATTCTAGGACTTGGTTAGGAATCTCAGGGAAAAATATTTACAAGGTGAAAAGTGCGATTTCTTGTCAAAATTGTGGAATCAAACTCAGATATTTTAGTGATTTTACACAGTTTAGCTTAGAAAATAAACTACCATCAGTAAAAGCATGACAAACTATTCACAACATGTTAAACTGAAATATATTGATGTGAAAGATAGGAAATTATGAATTTTTACTTTGATCCTAAAAAATTAAAATTAGG
Organism: Streptococcus parauberis NCFD 2020; assembly: GCF_000187935.1. Lineage (NCBI taxonomy): Bacteria > Bacillati > Bacillota > Bacilli > Lactobacillales > Streptococcaceae > Streptococcus > Streptococcus parauberis. Next base: position 1,364,502 of record NZ_AEUT02000001.1, on the reverse strand, counting down.
TATGCGTACGTTTAAAACTGGCTTAGCTGTCTTTTTTGTCTTATTGTTATTCCATATTTTTGGCTTTCAAGGTTTGCAAATTGGTGCCCTGACAGCTGTGTTTAGTTTGAGAGAAGATTTTGATAAGACGGTATCTTTTGGTAGCTCAAGAATCCTCGGAAATAGCATTGGTGGCTTCTTTTCCTTAATATTCTTTTTATTACAAGCAGCTTTTAATCATCATTTTATTATTACCTTAATTTTTGTACCTATTTTAACCATGTTAACAATTATGTTTAATGTCGCTTTTAATAATAAATCTGGTATTATTGGTGCCGTCGCAGCTTTGTTGATTATCACCCTATCTATTTCATCGGGTGAAACAATAGCTTATGTATTTGCGAGAATATTTGAAACCTTCTGTGGTGTATTCATTGCCATATTGATTAATACAGATATTGATATCATAAAAAACAAGTTGAATAAGAAAAAAAATTGAATCAATGTTAGAAAACCTAACATTGATTCTTGACTTCTTTCTTTATTGAGCATATAATAGACTGGTGAAAGGAGTTTTCATGAAAGAAAAAGAACTCAGACGTTCAATGGCTGTTTTTCCTATTGGGACTGTAATGAAATTGACAGATTTATCTGCTAGACAAATTCGTTATTATGAAGATCAGGAATTGATTAAACCGGAACGAACTGATGGTAATCGCCGTATGTTTTCATTAAATGACATGGACAGATTACTTGAAATTAAGGATTTCTTGGATGATGGCTTAAATATTGCTGCTATTAAAAGAGAATATGCTGACCGTTTGGAAAAATCAATGCATAAACAAGCCACATTGACAGATGCTGATGTTCGTCGTATTCTTCATGATGAACTTTTAAATCAAGGGGGATTTTCAACTCCCTCGCAATCTTTGGGGAATTTTCGTATTTAGTTGATATACGAAAAAGGTTTAAAAAATAAGGAGACCTATTTTATGACAATCACAGCAGCAGATATTAGACGTGAAGTAAAAGAAAAAAATGTTACTTTTCTCCGTTTAATGTTTACAGACATTATGGGAATCATGAAAAATGTAGAAATACCTGCAACAGATGAACAATTAGATAAAGTTTTATCAAATAAAGCAATGTTTGATGGTTCTTCAATTGAAGGGTTTGTGCGTATTAATGAATCTGATATGTATCTTTACCCAGATTTAGATACATGGCTTGTTTTTCCTTGGGGAGATGAGAATGGTGCTGTCGCAGGTTTAATTTGTGATATTTACACTGCAGAAGGTGAACCATTCCCTGGTGATCCTCGCGGCAATTTAAAACGTGCTTTGAAACATATGGAAAAAGTAGGATATAAGTCTTTTAACTTAGGACCAGAACCTGAATTTTTCCTTTTCAAAATGGATCAAAATGGGAATCCAACTCTTGAAGTAAATGACCAAGGTGGTTATTTTGACTTAGCACCAACTGACTTGGCTGATAATACAAGACGTGAAATTGTCAATGTATTAACTAAAATGGGCTTTGAAGTAGAAGCTAGTCACCATGAAGTGGCTGTTGGACAACATGAAATTGATTTTAAATATGATGATGTTCTTAAAGCATGTGATAACATTCAAATCTTTAAACTAGTCGTTAAAACTATTGCACGCAAAGATGGTCTTTATGCAACTTTTATGGCAAAACCTAAATTTGGCATTGCTGGCTCAGGTATGCATTGTAATATGTCATTATTTGATAAAGAGGGAAATAACGCTTTCTTTGATGAAAAAGATAAGAACGGTATGCAATTGTCTCAAGATGCCTATTATTTCTTAGGTGGTTTAATGAAACATGCATACAGTTATACTGCTATTATGAATCCGACTGTTAATTCTTATAAACGTCTTGTACCTGGTTATGAAGCGCCAGTTTATGTTGCTTGGGCAGGTCGTAATCGTTCTCCACTTATTCGCGTACCAGCGTCACGAGGACAAGGTACTCGTTTAGAATTACGTTCAGTAGATCCAACAGCTAACCCTTATTTAGCATTAGCTGTCCTATTGGAATCAGGTCTTGATGGTATTGAAAATAAAATTGATGCTCCAACACCAGTTGAGGCTAATATCTATACAATGACGGCAGAAGAACGTGAAGCGGCTGGTATTGTTGACTTACCGTCAACTTTACATAATGCTTTAAAAGCACTTCAATCAGATGATGTTGTTAAAAGTGCTCTTGGTGAACATATCTTTACAAATTTTATTGAAGCTAAGAGAATTGAATGGGCTTCTTATGCGACATTTGTCTCACAATGGGAAGTTGATAACTATATTCATAGTTACTAAGATTAGAAAAGCTGCACTTTCGAGTGTGGCTTTTTGAATATTTAATGAAAATATACAAAATTTTGATTTTATATTAACAGAAACACTTGAAAAGTCATACTTGACAGCATTTTTACAAGACGTTGTACATAATAATTTAATATCAAAATTTTCAGATAAATTTGTTCCCTTTTTTCTGAATTGTGGTATAATTTAATGTATTAAACTTAATAAGAATGTTTGACTAGGAGGTCTCTCAAATGACAAGTTCAAAAAGCACTAATTGGAAACGTGTTGGTCTTGGAACATTGGCTTTAGCTTCTGCAGCAGTATTAATGGCGTGTGGAAATAAATCAACTGATTCTAATGATAATAAAAATGAAATCAATTGGTACACACCAACTGAAATTATCACTTTAGACATTTCAAAAAATACTGATACGTATTCATCACTTGCTATTGGTAACTCAGGAAGTAACTTACTACGAGTTGATGATAAAGGGAAACTCCAACCAGATTTAGCTGAAAAAGTTGACGTATCAGAAGATGGCTTAACTTATACAGCAACTTTACGTGATGGTTTGAAATGGTCAGACGGTAGTGAATTAACTGCAAAAGATTTCGTCTATACTTGGCAACGTATGGTTGATCCAACAACTGCTTCTGAGTATGCCTATCTTGCAACTGAATCACATTTGAAAAATGCTGAAGATATCAATACTGGTAAAAATAAAGATTTAACTGCTCTGGGTGTTAAAGCTGAAGGTAATAAAGTAATCTTTACTTTGTCAGAACCAGCTCCACAATTCAAGAGTCTTCTATCATTTGCTAACTTTGTTCCACAAAAAGAAGATTTTGTGAAAAAAGCTGGTAAAGATTATGGTACTTCCTCAGAAAAACAAGTTTACTCTGGGCCTTATACAGTTAAAGATTGGAATGGTACAAGTGGTACTTTCAAACTTGTTAAAAACACTAAATACTGGGATGCTAAAAACGTTAAAACTAAAACAATCAACGTTCAAACAGTTAAGAAACCTGATACTGCTGTACAAATGTACAAACAAGGTAAACTTGACTATGCAAACATTTCAGGAACTTCAGCGATTTACAATGCTAACAAGAAAAATAAAGATGTTACACCAGTTTTAGAAGCAACTACAGCTTATATGGTTTATAACCAAACTGGTAAAGTAGAAGGTTTATCAAATACGAAGATTCGTCAAGCTCTTAATCTTGCAACTGACCGTAAAGGTATTGTTTCTGCAGCAGTAGATACTGGTTCTAAACCAGCGACAGCTATTGCTCCAACAGGACTTGCAAAACTTAAAGATGGTACAGATTTAACAAAACATGTTGCTCCTGGTTACTCATATGATGAGAAGAAGGCCGGAGAACTCTTTAAAGAAGGTCTTAAAGAACTAGGTAAAGATAGTCTTAAAGTAACAGTAACAGCGGATGCTGATAGTCCTGTTGCCAAAGCGTCAATTGACTATATTAAAGAAACTTGGGAAAAAGCTCTTCCTGGATTAACTGTTGAAGAAAAATTTGTAACCTTCAAACAACGTTTAGAAGATACAAAAAATCAAAACTTTGAAGTTGCACTTGTACTTTGGGGTGGTGACTATCCAGAAGGTTCTACTTTCTATGGCTTGATGAAATCAGGTTCAGCTTATAACTACGGTAAATTTACAAATGAAACATTTGATAAAGCCTACGAAAAAGCTTTAACAACTGATGCACTTGATACAAATGCAGCAGCTGATGATTATAAAGATGGTGAAAAAGCACTTTATGAAGCGGCTAACTATAATCCAATTTACTTCCGTAGTGGAGAAGGATTACAAAATCCAAGTATCAAAGGCTTAATCCGTAACTCAACTGGTTTGAATGTTGACTTCACTTACGCTTACAAAAAATAAGCACCTGAAGCACTAGTAATGTAATATTGCAAGAATTGGTTATGGACCAGTTCTTGCTTTTGTTAGAGGAACAATATGACTAAATACTTATTAAAACGTGTAGCTATCTTAATTGCTACACTTTGGGTTGTTGTAACCTTATCTTTCTTCCTGATGCAGATTATGCCTGGGACACCTTACAACTCACCAAAATTAACCGAAGAAATGATTGCAATGATGAATAAGCAATATGGCTTAGACAAACCATTATGGGCTCAATATCTAAAATACATAGTAGACATTCTACATGGTGATTTTGGAACATCTTACCAATCAATCAATCAATCTGTTTCTAAATTGATTGCACAACGTTTAGGCGTTTCTGTCCATTTAGGGATTCAGGCTTTAGTAGTCGGTATCACAGGTGGCTTATTAGTTGGGGCCGTTTCAGCTCGTAATAAAAATAATAAAATTGATGCTTTCTTAAGTGTTGTTTCAACACTTGGTATTTCTGTACCTGCTTTCATCATTGGTCTTTTGTTATTAGATTATTTTGGTTTCAAATGGGGTCTTTTACCATTATCTGGTTGGGGAACATTTGCACAAACTATTCTACCAACACTCGGTTTAGCGATTCCCGTTTTTGCACAGGTTACGCGTTTCTTCCGAAGTGAAATGATTGAAACTTTGAATTCTGATTACATTCAATTAGCCCGTGCCAAAGGTTTAACAAATCGTCAAGTTACAAATAAGCATGCTTACCGAAACTCAATGATTCCTGTTTTGACCCTTGTTGGTCCAATGGCGGCTAATATTTTGACTGGGTCAGCCTTGATAGAACAAATCTTTTCAATCCCAGGAATTGGTCAACAATTTGTCTCATCAATTCCAACTAAAGACTACCCTGTTATTATGGGGACTACAATTGTTTATGCCGTGATGCTGATGGTTGCAATTTTGATTACTGATATTATCATCAGTATTTCAGATCCACGCGTGCGTCTTGGATAGGAGAGTAACATGCTAGAAGAAAAGAAAACTTTTACTCTTGTCGGTGCAGGTAATTCTGACACACAAGAAAAAATTGAAAAGCCGGCATTGTCTTTCCTTGAGGATGCTTGGCGCAGATTAAAACACAACAAATTAGCTGTAGTAGCAATGGTCTTTTTAGCAAGTTTATTGATTTTTGCTATAGGATCTAGTTTTATTGTTACTAAAAATGATGCAAACAGCTTTGATAGTAAACAAGTTAGTGTTTATCGTAACTTACCACCTAAACTTAGTTCATCATTGCCATTTTGGAACGGTAGCATTACATATGCTGGTAATACTGAAGCTAATGATGCTTATGCAGACCAAGGCGTTCCTGAGAATCAGAAATTCTTGTTGGGTACTGATAGCTTAGGTCGTAGTATTGGTAAGCGTATTACAGTTGGTATACGTATCTCATTATTAATTGCCATTGTAGCAACTATAATTGACTTAATCATCGGAGTAACCTACGGTTTAGTATCTGGTTTTACTGGTGGGAAAGTCGATACAATTATGCAACGTATTATTGAGATTATTTCTTCAATTCCTAACTTGGTTATTGTAACCATGCTTGGACTTTTGCTTGGTAATGGTGTTATGTCAATTATTATATCGATCGCGATTGTTGGCTGGACCTCAATGGCTCGTCAGGTTCGGAACTTAACTCTCTCTTACCGTGAGCGTGATTTCGTACTTGCTTCTCGTGCACTTGGCGAAAGCAATTATAAAATAGCCTTCAAACATGTCTTGCCAAACATTTCTGGGATTATCATCGTTCAAATTATGATGACTGTTCCGAGTGCAATCATGTATGAATCAGTATTGTCAGCTATCAACCTTGGTGTTAAACCACCGACGGCTTCTCTTGGGTCATTGATCACAGATGCTCAGGAAAACTTACAATACTTCCCTTACCAAGTTATGCTTCCAGCTATGGCTTTGGTATTCATCTCACTTGCTTTCATTCTTTTAGGTGATGGCTTGCGCGACGCATTTGATCCAAAATCAAGTAACGACTAGGAGGAAAAATTAATATGACTAAAGAAAAAGTATTAAGTGTCAAAGACCTCCATGTTGATTTTAAAACATATGCTGGAGCTGTTAAGGCAATCCGTAATATCAATTTTGATTTATATAAAGGTGAGACACTAGCCATTGTTGGTGAATCAGGTTCTGGTAAATCCGTTACGACACGGACTTTGATGGGGCTAAACGCTAAGAATGCAAGTATCACTGGAGATATTGATTTCAAAGGTAAGAAATTAATTGAGCTTAATGAAGACGAATGGGTTAAAGTTCGTGGTAAAGAAATTGCCATGATTTTCCAAGATCCCATGACAAGTCTTGACCCTACAATGAAAATTGGCATGCAGATTGCAGAAGCGATTCTAATCCATGAAAATGTTTCTAAAAGTGAAGCTTTGGAACGTGCATTGAAATTGATGAATCAAGTTGGGATTCCAAATGCGGAAGAACATATCAATGATTATCCACATATGTGGTCTGGTGGTATGCGTCAACGTGCTGTCATTGCTATTGCACTTGCTGCAAATCCAGAAATTTTAATTGCTGACGAACCTACAACTGCCCTAGACGTAACAATTCAGAACCAAATTTTGAAATTGATGAAAGGTTTGCAATCACAAATTTCTTCATCAATTATCTTTATCACCCATGACCTTGGGGTTGTGGCTGGTATGGCTGATCGTGTAGCTGTTATGTATGCAGGTAAAATTGTTGAATATGGTACAGTAGATGAAGTTTTCTATAATCCACAACATCCCTACACATGGGGCCTTTTGAACTCTATGCCTACAACTGATACCGAAGAAGGAAGCCTTGAATCTATTCCAGGGACACCTCCTGACCTGTTGAATCCTCCAAAAGGAGATGCCTTTGCTGCTCGTAATGAGTATGCCTTAGATATCGACTTGGAAGAGGAACCTCCTATGTTTAAAGTTTCTGATACACATTACGCTGCAACATGGTTGTTAGATGAACGTGCACCACAAGTAACACCACCTGCACCAATTTTAAAACGTTGGGCTAAATGGAATAAGAAGAAAGGACAAATTTAATGACTGAAGAACGTAAAAAATTAGTTGAACTAAAAAACGTTTCTTTAACCTTTAATAAAGGGAAAAGCAACGAAGTCAAGGCCATTAATAATGTCAGTTTTGATATCTATGAAGGTGAAGTCTTTGGATTAGTTGGGGAATCAGGTTCTGGTAAAACAACAGTTGGCCGTGCTATCTTAAAACTTTATGAAATTACCGATGGCGAAATTATTTTCAATGGTGTAAATATCACTAAACTAAAAGGAAAAGAACTTCATAATTTCCGTAAAGATGCACAAATGATTTTCCAAGATCCACAAGCAAGTCTTAATGGACGGATGAAAATTAGAGACATCGTTGCTGAAGGACTAGATATTCATGGTTTAACTAAAACAAAGGAAGAACGTGAAGCTCGTGTTCAAGAACTACTTGACCGTGTTGGTTTGAATAAAGACCATGTGACTCGTTATCCACATGAATTTTCAGGAGGACAACGTCAACGTATTGGTATTGCCCGTGCCTTGGCTGTAAAACCCAAATTTATCATTGCTGATGAACCAATTTCTGCTTTGGACGTATCTATCCAAGCACAGGTTGTTAACTTGATGCAAAAATTACAAACTGAACGTGGTTTAACCTACTTGTTTATCGCCCATGATTTATCAATGGTTAAATACATTTCAGATCGTATTGGTGTTATGCACTGGGGTAAAATGTTAGAAATTGGGACATCTGAAGATGTTTATAATAACCCAATTCACCCATATACAAGAAGTCTCTTATCAGCTATTCCTGAACCAGACCCAGATTATGAACGCCAACGTGTTGCGGAAATTTATGATCCAAGTATTGAATTGGATGGAAAAGAACGTGAAATGCGTGAAATCACACCAGGTCACTTCGTATTTTCAACAGAAGAAGAAGCAGTAGCTTACAAAGCAAATTCAAATAAATAAAAAACAGCTTAGGCTGTTTTTTTATTGCTCAAACAAAAAAAGCCTGATTTCAATCAGGCTTCCAATTACTCTTCGTCTGGTATTAATACCATCGGAATAATAATTGGTTCACGTTCTGTTTTTTCATATAAGAATGGTCTTAAAGCATTAACAATTGCACCATTTACAGATTGGATGCTTGCTTCTTTATTTTTCAAAGCAATTCGAATTGCGTTAAATAAGACACGTTGGCTTTCTCGAATCAGATCGCCTGATTCACGCATATAGATAAATCCACGGCTGAGGATGTCTGGACCAGCTAAAATCATTTGTGACTTAAAGTCAACAGTCGCAACTGCTAAAACGACACCGTCTTCAGATAAATCACGACGGTCACGTAGAACAGCTGTGCCAATGTCACCAATACCATTACCATCAACATAGATATCTTGCGCATTGAAATGACCAGCACGACGTGCAGTATCACTTGTTAAGGCAAGAACATCACCATTTTCAAGAATAAAGATATTTTCTTTAGGAACACCAGTATCCATTGCTAAACCAGCATGGACTTTTTGCATCCGGTATTCACCATGAACAGGCATAAAGAATTTTGGTTTCATTAAACGGAGCATCAATTTTTGTTCTTGTTGACCACCGTGTCCTGAAGTATGGATGTTGTTTACTTTACCATGAATTACTTCAACACCAGCTTCCTGGATAGCGTTAATCAATTTATTAACACTAGTGGTGTTACCAGGAATTGGACTTGATGAGAAGATAACTGTATCACCTGGTTGAAGTGTAACCTGACGGTGCGTACCATTAGCAATACGTGCTAACGCAGCCATTGATTCACCCTGGCTACCAGTACACATAATCAAAACTTCATTAGCATGGTAATTTTTCAACTCATTTGGTTCAATAATTGTCCCTTTAGGAACATTGATATAACCAAGTTCAATCCCGTTTACAATCGCTTTTTCCATTGAACGTCCAAAGACTACGATCTTACGACCAGTTTTAACAGCAGCTTCAGCAGCTTGTTGCAAACGGTAGATATTTGAAGCAAAAGAGGCGAAGATAATTCTTCCATGAATGCCTTCAATAATCTTCAGAATTGATTGACCAACGACTTTTTCTGAGTTAGTAAAAGTAGGAACTTCCGCATTTGTCGAATCTGACAAGAGACAAAGCACGCCATCTTCACCAAGCGCAGCCATCCGATGGATATCCGCAGGATCACCAACAGGCGTAAAGTCAAACTTAAAGTCACCAGTACAAACAACTTTCCCTTGAGGCGTATGAATAACAATCCCTAAAGGTTCTGGAATCGAGTGGGTTGTACGGAAGAAAGTCACGCTCAAGTTTTTAAAGGTTAACTCAGTATTGTGGTTGATTTCGTAAAGGGTTGTATCACGAAGCAAACCATGCTCTTCTAATTTTCCACGAATTAAGGCTAAAGCCAATGGCCCAGCATAAATTGGAACATTAGCCTGTTTAAGTAGGAATGGAATCCCACCAATATGGTCCTCATGGCCGTGCGTAATAACTAAAGCTTTAACACGGTCGAGATTGTCAACGATGTAAGAATAATCAGGGATTACATAATCAATCCCGAGAAGATCTTCTTCTGGAAATTTGATACCAGCATCAACAATGATAATCTCATCTTGATACTCAATGCCATATGTGTTTTTCCCGATTTCCCCTAGACCACCAATGGCGAAAACGCCGACTTCATTAGGTTTTAAATCGATATTTGACATATTACAACTCCGTTAATTCGAAAACACCAGTTTCTTTTTCATATTCTAGGTGTTTATCTGAAAGAAGTTCAATAAATTCAACGTTGTAACTTGTTTTTTCTTCAACAAGTTTACGGGTTTTAATGCGACCTTCTAGTTCTGTCTCAGCATCAATATCGATGTAGAGTGTTTGAGTGTTTTCCCGACGTGGGTTACGGTTCTTTGTTTCTTGATAGAAAACTTTAAAAATCATGTGTTAAAAATTCCTTTCCTAATGAATCAATTATCCAAACAATAAGAAATAAGACCATCTTAAAATGGTAACTAAGTATTATTGATTATTTGTGTAATAGATTAAACCTGATTCTTTGCAATTACTAAAATTATAACATAATATTAGCCGATAGTAAAAGCATTGACCGACGATTTTATAGAGTGAAACCCCTATCATATAGAGCTTTTTTGTTGGTCAGTCAATTTTATGATATAATTGGGAATAGAAATTCAATGAAGAAAGTGGATAAAATGAATATACTTGCATTTGACACGTCTAACAAAGCTCTATCAGTGGCTATTCTCGAGGATCAGGAGCTATTGGCAGAAACAACTTTAAATGTAAAGAAAAATCACAGTGTCAGCCTTATGCCTCATATCGAGTTTTTAATGGATTCTATAGAAATAGCCCCAGGCGACTTAGACCGTATCGTGGTGGCAGAAGGTCCAGGCTCATATACAGGATTACGAGTGGCGGTAGCCACAGCAAAAATGTTGGCCTACAGTTTAGCAATTGAACTAGTTGGCGTATCTTCACTCTATGCATTAGCTGCACCAGCCATGCAAAAAGATGCTTTAATTATTCCTTTAATTGATGCAAGACGTCGCAATGTTTATGCAGGATTTTACCAAAATAACCAATCTGCAAGACCTGACCAACATATTGCTATCTCGGAATTATTAGCAAGTTTAGACCCTAGCCAAAAAATTTGTTTTGTCGGCGAGGTTGAGGCCTTTGCAGAGGAAATAGCAGAAAAATTGCCAGATGCCAAGATTCAAGCGACACTACCATCAGCCTACCAAATTGGTAAAGTCGGTCAAATGATGGTACCAGTAGATGTCGATGCCTTTGTCCCAGAATACTTGAAAAAAGTTGAAGCTGAAGAAAATTGGTTGAAAACGCATCAAGCAGGTAATCAAGACAACTACATAAAACGGGTATAAGCTTATGCAAAAAGCGCAAAGCATTTATGCCATTCTAGACGATGCCTACCAGGGTCAATCGCCTTGGAATCTCAAGCAAATTGAAGCTGATTTAAGCTCGCCCAATAACGACTACTTCTTTGCTTACGACCAAGAACAATTGATTGGCTTTCTCTCAGTCCAGCAATTAGTGGGTGAGTTAGAATTAACCAATATTGCAGTAAAAAGTCGATATCAAGGGAAAGGCATCGGAGCACAGCTAATGACACACCTCTTTGATTATGACTTGCCAATTTTTCTAGAGGTGCGTGCTTCTAATTCAGCAGCGCAAGCTCTCTATAAGTCATGTGGCTTTGCTGCACTAGCCATTCGCAAAAACTATTATCATAATCCGGTGGAAGATGCCGTTGTAATGAAAAAAGAAGGAAGAAATGACAGATAGATACATTCTTGCGGTCGAAAGTTCTTGTGACGAGACAAGTGTCGCAATTCTTAAGAATGACCGAGAACTTTTAAGTAATATCATTGCCAGTCAGGTTGACAGCCATAAACGCTTTGGTGGCGTGGTGCCAGAAGTTGCCAGCCGTCACCATGTGGAAGTGGTAACGACCTGCTTTGAAGACGCTTTGCAGGAAGCTGGCATCACAGCTAAAGACCTATCAGCAGTTGCTGTAACCTATGGACCTGGGCTTGTTGGGGCGCTTTTGGTTGGAATAGCTGCTGCAAAAGCCTTTGCTTGGGCCAACCAACTCCCATTAATCCCAGTCAACCACATGGCAGGCCACCTGATGGCTGCGCGTGAGCAGAATGAACTGAGCTATCCGCTGATGGCATTACTGGTTTCCGGAGGGCACACAGAGTTAGTTTACGTGACAGAACCTGGTGCTTACCATATCGTCGGGGAAACTCGTGATGACGCAGTCGGCGAAGCATACGACAAAGTAGGCCGTGTCATGGGCTTAACATACCCAGCAGGGCGAGAAATTGACCAGTTAGCACACCAAGGTAAAGATACCTACAGCTTCCCAAGGGCGATGATTAAAGAAGACCATTTGGAATTTTCATTCTCAGGACTAAAATCAGCCTTTATCAATTTGCATCACAATGCTGAGCAAAAAGGGGAAGAGTTGGTCTTAGAAGACCTTTGTGCTTCTTTCCAAGCTGCCGTCCTTGATATCTTGATTGTCAAAACCAAGAAAGCCTTATCTAAGTATCCATCTAAAATGTTGGTTGTAGCAGGTGGCGTAGCAGCCAACCAAGGCTTACGGGAACGCCTAGCCACAGATATCACTGAAACAGAAGTGGTCATTCCACCACTAAGACTCTGTGGAGATAATGCCGGCATGATTGCCCTTGCCGCAGCTGTTGAGTACGACAAAGGTCACTTTGCCCAAATGGATCTCAACGCTAAACCAAGTTTAGCTTTTAGTTATTTAGAGAATTAAAGTAACAATTTACACCTCCTTAGAGAAACTAAGGGGGTATTTTCTTGATTAGATACTATCCTTTATTATAAATGAAAAGTGTAAAAATAAATTCAATTTGAATATATTAAAAGTGTTATTTGTACAAGTTATAGTCTGAAGAATTATTACCTTTAAGGACTGAAAATACTAGTTTACTTGTCTTTAAAGCAAGCAATAAATTAAGACAAATAATAAATAATGAATCATATTTTAGGCATAGAAAGACAACTTGATATCATATATTATCTGAATTCTCCTTGTGAAATAAAATGAGAGAAACGCGCTGACTAATCATAAGGAAAAATATCAAGAAAGGTGAAGTTAAAGTCTTTGTCTTTATTAAAAAGGCCTTTCCAATAGTAAAGGCCTTTTTAGTTGATTATTAATTCTGCATAAATGATAATTTCTCACATGGACAGGAGAGAGAAAAAAGTAATATTTTATGCACAAACAAGATAGTTAAGAAAATAAATGTTTTCCAAGGATAATCAACTTTTGGTAAAAAAAGCCCGGCATCTTGGCATACCGGACTTAAAATGATAAATAATTGGCTTCTATGATTACCGAACAATGATAAATATCGGGGAAGATGACTTATCACTTAGGTGGTAAAGCTTACCAGCTAGCTTTTGTGATGCCAGGTAGTTGACCTTTGTGAGCTAGGTTACGGAAGTTAATACGGCTAACACCAAACTTACGCATATAAGCATGGGGACGACCATCGATTTGATCACGGTTTTTCAAACGGTTTGGGTTTGAATCGCGTGGCAATTTACGAAGGGCTTCATAATCGCCTTTAGCCTTAAGTTCACGACGAAGGTCAGCATACTGATCAATCAGTTGGAGCTGCTTCTGGTACTTAGCAATTTTTGATTTCTTTGCCATTGCTTTCTCCTTCTATATTCTTGTAATCATTGGGCTTATCAGACCCTGTTTCCTTAACTGGTACATAACCGGTTAAGGAAACATATAACTATTATACAACATCATTTTCAAAAATCAAGAAAAATATGTAACTAGTTAAGCATTTTTAAAAAGTCTTGAATTTCAAGACTTTCTACATTAATAATGAGGGCTTCCTGCGACCCAGCCTGAACAGAGGGCGGAAGTGATGTTAAAACCACCTGTGTGGGCATTGATATCCAAAACTTCTCCGGCAAAGTGGAGTCCTGGGACTTGTTTGCTTTCTAAGGTTTTGGGATTGATTTCTTTCAAGTCAACACCGCCTTTGGTCACGAATGATTTAGCCAGTGACATTTTACCTGTGATGGGAATTGGCATTTTCTTGAGTTTATCCATAACTTCTTCCAATTCGTTTGGTGACAACTGTTTGACCTTCTCCGCGTAGCCAGTGGCAATAAATTCTGCCACCCGCTCTGGGACTAATCCTTTGAGGGCATTTTTTAGAGACTTATCTCTGTTGTCCTCTAGGTAATGGACCAAGTCATCCTGAGTCATTTTGGGCAAAAAGTCCAGTGTAGCAATTTCCCCGCCGGAGACAAATGAAGACAGGCGAAGGGCAGCTGGTCCTGATAAACCAAAGTGGGTGAAGAGCAAATCGTGAGTGATCACGTGTTTGTCATAGGATAGTGTCACGTCGTCCAAGTCGATGCCTTGGAGCGCCTTGTGAGGGAAGTCAGTCAAGAGTGGACTTTCTGCTGCCTCTAATTCGGTGATGTTCAGCTTAAAATGTCTGGCAATCTCATGGCCAAAGCCGGTTGAGCCAGTTGAGGGATAAGATTTGCCACCCGTTGTTACAATTAATTTGTCACAGGTGAACTCTTCGTTAGCAGATTTGACGTGAAAGACATCATCAATTTTCTTAACGGAAATCACTTCTGTATTGGGTAAAATGTGACCACCTAAGGCTTGAATTTTCGCTTCCAAGGCACCGATGATTGTTCTTGATTTATCAGTGGTCGGGAACATCCGTCCATGGTCTTCTTCTTTTAAAGCAACGCCATTATCCTGGAAAAAAGCAATAATGTCATGGTTATCAAATTGCGAAAAGACACTATAAAGAAAGCGACCATTGCCTGGAATGCCAGCTAAGAGTTCTTCAAGTGTACCATTGTTAGTCACATTACAACGTCCGCCACCAGTTCCGGCCAGCTTCTTACCGAGGCGTTTGTTCTTTTCAATTAGCAGAGTTTTGTAGCCGTGATAGCTACTGGAAATGGCTGCCATCATTCCGGCTGGGCCACCCCCAATTACAATTGTTTCATACTTATTCATATCTTAATCATATCATAATGTGGCTGTAATTGTTACTAAAGTGACATCTGATTTTTGATAGGCAAAAAGGAGACAGATAAAATTTTTAAGGTTATAATAGAAGTAGTAAGAGAAGTCCATCGGTTTTTTCTTACCTAAAAATAGAATACAAAGATTGGAGGGTGTTTTCCTTGAAACCGACTGAAAACTGAAAGGAAGGTGATCCCGTTATCTCTGTCTTGGCCGTACAGTAAAACGGCTTTATTTTTATATCCAGAATACTCTAATAATATAGTGAAATTGACAGAATACTAGTATTATGTTACTATTCTTGTAAGAATATTCAGGAATATATTAAAGAGGAAAATATGGCAATAGAAAAGACAGTTAGTGAGCTAGCTGAAATTTTGGGAGTTAGCCGTCAGGCCGTTAATAATCGTGTAAAAGCTCTTCCAGATGAGGATCTTGATAAGAATGACAAGGGTGTCACTGTGGTTAAACGTAGTGGCCTTATTAAGTTGGAAGAAATTTATAAAAAAACTATTTTTGATGATGAGCCAATTAGTGAAGAAACTAAACAACGTGAATTGTTAGAAATATTAGTTGACGAAAAAAACACTGAGATCACTCGTCTTTATAACCAATTAAAAGCCAAAGATGACCAGTTAGCTGCTAAAGATGAACAAATGCACGTTAAAGACGTGCAGATTGCTGAAAAAGATAA
The DNA here is from genome assembly GCF_000187935.1 of Streptococcus parauberis NCFD 2020. Taxonomy (NCBI): domain Bacteria; kingdom Bacillati; phylum Bacillota; class Bacilli; order Lactobacillales; family Streptococcaceae; genus Streptococcus; species Streptococcus parauberis. Next base: position 1,348,934 of record NZ_AEUT02000001.1, on the reverse strand, counting down.
ACAATTAGATCAGCAACAACAATTAACTGCTAAAGCAATGGCAGACAAAGAAACTCTTAAGTTAGAACTTGAGGAAGCAAAAGCAGAAGTTGACGAAGCGCGTAGCCAAGTCGAAGACCAAACAGTTGGTAAAAAAGGCTTCTTTGCACGTCTTTTTGCTAAATAAATCATGAGTAATGCAAGGCCCAAATGGGCCTTTTTCTAAGGAGAAAAAATGGAAAATCTAGCAAACTATATTGCCTTTGATTTGGAATTTAACACCGTCGATGACAAAAGCCACCTAATTCAACTTTCAGCAATCAAGTGTCAAAATCACAAAGAAGTTGACAGCTTTGACACCTATGTTTACACCGTTGTGCCCTTACAAAGCTTTATCAATGGTTTAACAGGCATTACAGCGGATAAAATTGCTGGCGCTCCAAAGGTTGATCAGGTTATCTCGGACTTTACAAGTTTCGTTGGAGACCTATCCCTCATCGGTTATAATTCTCACAAGTCAGATCTGCCTATCTTGGCAGAAAATGGCTTGGACCTGACAAGCCAGTACAAAGTTGACCTCTATGACGAAGCTTTTGAACGACGTAGCACCGACTTAAACGGCATCGCCAATTTAAAACTAACGACAGTGGCGGACTTCCTAGGCATCAAAGGGCGTGGGCACAACAGCCTGGAAGACGCCCGAATGACGGCTCGTGTCTATGAAACTTTCTTGGAGTTCGATGACAATAAGACTTATCTTGACCACCAAGAGGAGGAGAAGATGAGTTCGGGGGATAACCCTTTTGCAGCTTTAGGCGGATTATTTGATTAAAAAAGACTCTCTTTATTGAGAGTCTTTTGCTATTTAGAATGGCATTTTGCCAGCGAAGGCACCAAGTGTCTGTTTGGTTGCTTCTTCAATTTGCGTCATGGCATCATTGATGGCTTGTGTCGTCATATCAGACAAAGTTTCAATGTCTTCAGGATCTACAACAGCATCTTTAAAGTCAATAGAAACCAATTTCTTGTCACCAGTAAAAGTAGCCATCACCAAATCCTGAGCAGATTTACCAACAAACTCCATTGCTGCCAAATCAGCTTGCTTTTGTTCCATCTGTTTCTGAAGCTTTTGCGCTTGCTTCATCATGTTTTGCATATTCATCAATGTACTAGGTACTCCTTATTAGTTAATATAGACTATTATAACATAGTGAAGGGAAAATTTTGGTATACTAGGTTAATAGAAAATGGAGTTACAAAATGGATAATTCATACGAAAGATTTTCTCCAAATCCTGAAAATAGGAATGTATATTGGGAAATCGCTTTTGGCCTACAAGTGGGATATCATTACTCACCTTCAAAATTGTTAAAAAATTTATCATTGAAACATATAATAAAGAGGTAGAATTACAAAATATTTATTCTCAAATAAATGACTATTATTTTGGTAAGATAGGGCAGGATTTATTATTCCGTGATTCTGATTTTGTCACTACTAGAATTGTTGAATACCTTGAAAATATTGAATTTGGCTTTCAATTAAGTCACCAAAGCATTAATTCAATTCATAAGATTATCTATCAAGATATTGACTTACCACATCAATTGAGAGCTGAAGAATACAGAAATTATAATCTTAGAACTGAAATGAGTAATAAAAATGAACCACCAATTCATTATGAAGATTACTCTGATATTTATAGGACGTTACACAATCAAATAGATGTAGAGTTAAGAAAGACTATTCTAATTTCTCAAGGATTGAAACAATATCATCAATTGAAAATTTTGTTTCTCGTATTTGGACTATTCACCCGTTTCCAGTGGGAAATACAGTGACAATGCTTCTATTTGCAATAATATATTTACAATCAAAATCCTTTCATATCAGCACAAAATTTATAGAAGAAAATGCTTCAAAATTCAGATCAGCATTAATTTATGCTAATACTTCAAAAGTGCGAGAGAAAAGAACAGTTTTTTTAGATGATTTTTTCTTTGATATGGTAACTTCTAAATGATTTATATCAACACAAAAACACTCTAAATAGTGGTTTTTGTGTTGTCACATGTTTGAATTTTTATCAATAAGCTCTTTGTATATTATGATTAAGTTGTTTTAAAGCACTGAATTGCTTTACAATATTTACGATACATGATACAGTTTAAAAAAATAAGAAAAGAGAATGCCTTTGAAACAAATATCTATTAAAACATCTAGTGAGATTCTTTAGGTGAGAATAGAATGTAAAAATTATCTCACCGAAAAAACGAAAGTGGGAAAAGAGTTGAATAACAAAGTAACAACAGAACGATTGCAAATAAGACTATTGTATGATATGGAAATGCAGGAACTGATTGATAAAGAAACAAATCCAGGATTAAAACATGCTTATTCTCGAATGTTGAAGGCAAGTGAAAGTAATCCAGGGGAGAGACAATGGTTTGCTACTTGAGTGATTGAGCTAAATGATGATGCTCAGGATAGAGTAGGTGACTTATGTTTTAAAGGTTTAAAATCAGGTGGTCAGGTAGAAATAGGTTATTGTCTAATTGATACTTATTGGAACAAGGGATATGCTACGGAAGCGGTTGATGTAATAGTGAAGTGGGCACTTAATCAACCTGGTGTTAAGTATGTAGAAGCGGAAGCAGAACCTGACAATATTGCATCAATAAGAGTTTTAGAAAAAAATAATTTTGTATTAACTGGAGAAATGGGCGAAGAAGGCCCAAAATATATTTTTCATTAGTAATATCTCAAAAAGTCAATACAGTTCGATAACAACTTGTAATACACACAAAGCATTCCCAATTGGGAATGCTTTTTTTGTCTTCAAAATGCTTATTTTACTGTTCGTTTTGAGGATTTATATCAATTTAATTTTTTTAGATGAAGACTGTAAGATTGAAAATCACCTTTTTCAAAGGGGATAGATAAGCCTGAATATTTTAGCTCATCACCAAAGTAATGATATCCATTAGAATCTATATATTCAGCTGTTGGATCTGCATATGGAATGGTGAGGATAGTGTTTAGTTCGGTAATGTTAAAACAATTTTTAAAAACAAATAAAAGGATTTCGTCCTTTGCTTTGCTTTCAAATAGCCAAGCTGTTATATTGCTTTCAAAAGGAGAACAAAGTCGATAGAAGCTACCATTTTGAATTAAGTCACGTTGTGCTTTATATTGATTTAAATGATTTTTTATTGCTCTTTTATCTTCATCAGACAGTGTAAGGATATTTAGTTCGTAGCCCATGTTAGTTGATGATGCAAGGTTCATACGGGTTTGGATGGGAGTAATACGATTTGTTTGATGATTTGGAACATCGGAAACATGTCCCGTTAGTTGATAGGGGTGGAATAAATAAGAGGCTCCATATTGAATCTTTTGTCTATCTAAGGCATCCGTATTATCACTTGCCCAAGTTTGTGGGAAGTAATATAGCATTCCAAAGTCAAGACGCCCACTACCACTGGAACAATTTTCAAAAATTATTTCTGGGAATTCTGTAGTTAATTGATCTAGTATTTCATATAGTTTAATCATGTAGCGATGAGAAAATTCTTTTGGAAGAAACTCTGAAATTTGACTGAATGGTTCAACGATGTGGCGATTCATATCCCATTTGATATAATCTGGTTTATAAGTATAAATGAATTCTCTCATTGTGTTTAGCAGAAATTGCTGTGCTTCATTTTGAGTCAAGTCTAAGACATATTGGTTTCTACCTAAATGTGCTGCATGGTGTGGTGCTTTAACTATCCAATGGGTTTTTCTGGTATAAAGATCACTTTCAGGTGAGATCATTTCAGGCTCGAACCATATTCCAAATTTAAGTTTTTTTTGTCGACATTTTTCGACAATGACTTCTAGACCATTTGGAAATTTAGACTGATCTACCTGCCAATCACCAAGGGAGGTTTTACTTGAGTTTCGACCTTTGAACCACCCATCGTCCAGAACAACTGCTTCAAAACCTAATTGGGAAGCTTGATCGATGAGTTTTAACATAAGTGCTTCATTTACTTCAAAATACGTCATTTCCCAACTATTAATAAGGATGGGTTTTGTAGTACTAACTTGGTTTGGTGGTGAGATGTGGTTCTTATTGAAAGAATGAAAAACTTTTGACATGCCATTAAAACCATTCTTTGAATAGACTAAAAGTGCTTGTGGAGACTGGAAACTTTCTTGCTCTGCTAATTGCCAAGAGAACTGACTTGGATTTAATCCAATTTGTAATCTTAATTGATCGTACTGGTCTCGCTCAATTAATTCACGATGATTTCCAGAATAAAGCAAGGTCATCGCATGTATTTGCCCATGTTGTTCATCAGCATTTTTTCCTACGGCTATAAATGGTACATATTGTGGTCCGCTTGAGCCACGACTAGTTCCTGTAATAAATTGCCCATGTTGGATAGGTGCATTGTTCTTCTGAAATTCAGCTTGGTGGGATCCATAAAAACTAATAACTTCTTGTCCACTATATAATTGATCTAATGATGCACTCATAAGTTGATCAATGATAAGTGATTTTTTTCCAAGGTTAATCACTTCGGAAGAACGAATAAGTGCATCATAGTTTTCGAATATTGTGTAATATAAGTTCACTTGGATATGTGTAATTTCGTCAATCAAATTAATAACTAATGTTTTGGAATGACTATTTCGATTTTTTCTTGCATGGGGTAAAGGGGCAATATCAGGACTATCCGTAATGATTTGGTAATCGCTATAAGTAAGTCGAAAGACATGACTATTATCATGAAACGTGACTTCTAAAGCTGATTCTTTATAATCTCCTTGATAAGATATTGGAAATTCTTGGGGAACAAATTCCAAGGAAAAATGCTCATCACTCTTTTCAGGACGGCTTGAGAAGGTTCTTTTTTTTAATGGTTTTTGATTTAGTTTATCAAATTGCTTTATGTAAGGACCCCAATAACGATGAGCAAGGTACTTGTCTTCCAGCAATTCAATCATATAACTCATTGAATTATTGTGCAAATGAAATATTTGACTGCTTTCATCAAAGGCAATATTTAAAGTCATGTAATTGATTCCTTTCGATAGGTACTTGGAGATTGGCCAGTTATTTTTTTGAAAAATTTTGAAAAAGTTAACGCATCAGTGAAACCAACAGAGCTTGAAATAATATTAATAGGTTCGTCGGTGTCTCTTAGAAGTTCTTTTGCTTTTGATAATTTGAGTTGGGTAAGATATTGTTTTGGACTAATTCCTACCTCATCTTGAAAAATATTAGCCAAGTAATTTGGATGAAGGTTAACAAATTTTGCAACATCACTGATTTGTATGGCATCATGATAATGTAAATTCATATAATGCATCGCTCTTTTTGAAATTGATTCTTGCTGAATAACTTGCTCACTAGTAGGAATCTCAGCTATAAGATTACCAATAATATCGTACATTAAACCATTAATTATTAGAAATGAAGATAGTTGATTATCTGCTTGCTCTAAGATATGACCAATTTTATTTTTATACATATAAACATCTTTGCAATCAAATACAAATTCATTACCTATTCTTAATTGATTTAAGTAGCGTTGAGCTTGTATCCCCAAAAATCCTATCCAGGCGTATTTCCATGGATTATTTTTATCAGCTGTATAAGTTGAAACGGTACCCGCAGGAACAATAAAAAATTGATTTTTCTGAACGGTATATTTTTGCTGATTAATTTCTAATTTCCCTTGCCCTTCAAAAACAAAGTGGATAAAATGATACTCTCTTCTTTTGGGACCATAACTGTAATTAGGTTCACAATGTTCAATACCGCAATTATAAAGAATAAAATCGGAAATAGATTTATTTCCCATTTCGTTGTAGCTGTCCGTATATTCCTCTAAAAAATTACTCATACTATCATTATAAGCTAAAAAACCACAATAAACACAACATCTTAGAAAATACCATATATAGATTAATTATTTCTATGTATATAGCTACACTAATCATTTAGAATAAGGTTATGAAAAATGAAAACGTTTTACAGAAAGGGGGGTTGTATTTGGAAAATCCATATAAAAATAATATTCATTTAGAGCCTCCCAAAGGATTACTTAACGATCCAAATGGTTTAGCTTTTTATCAAGGAGTATATTATGTCTTTCATCAATGGAATTCTAAATCTACAGATCATAGTTACAAGGAGTGGGGACTTTTTACATCAACTGATTTGAGGAATTGGAAGCATTATGGTAGTAAGGTAACTCCAACTGATTTAGAAGACAAAGACGGTGTCTATTCAGGATCAGCACTTAGACACAATAATTCTCTATATCTCTTTTATACTGGAAATAGTAAAGATAGGGGTAAGCGAAAAAGTTATCAGAAAGTTGTAAAATCAGATGATGGTCAACAGTTTCAAAAATTGCTAACCAATCTCGAAACACCTAAGGGCTTTACCGAACATCATCGAGATCCCAAAGTTTGGTCAAATGATAAATCTTTCCATATGATTGTAGGGGGACAACGAATTAATGGTGAAGGAAGTATTGCCCACTATCAATCGGTCGACTTAACAGAATGGCAGTATACCGGAGAGTTTTTTTCAAGTCCTGATTTAGATCAGATGTGTGAATGCCCTGACTACTTCCAAATGGATGGTAAAGAGTTTTTGCTTGTCTGCCCTCAAAAAAGAGACTTACTGACTGATGATGATATTTCAAGTTATTCAGCTTATTATGAAGGCTATTCAAATGAGAATAAATTTTTTCCAACACAAAGTCTTCAAATATTAGATGCTGGTTTTGATTTTTATGCACCTCAGACGTTTATTGACAATAATGGCAGACGTATTTTAATGGCATGGATGTCGAGGATGTCTGGAATTGAAGAAAAATTATGTCCCACAAATAAATTTGGTTATTTACATTGTCTGACAATACCAAGAGAATTAACTTATAAAAATGGTAAATTGCTTCAAAATCCTGTCAAGGAATTATTAGACAAGAATGAATTAATATGGACCACTAATAAATCAGAAGTTTGTTTTGAACATGGTCAGCAAGTAACTATATTTGATGTTAATTTTGAGGAACAAGCCAACAAATTTGAGATTAGTTTGGGTGACAGTTCCGTTATACTCAGATATGAAGGGAATAAGTTGATTTTAGCCAGAAAAAACTGGGTATCGAATCAGTTTGAAGAAAAAGTCAATACAATTAATCAGTTAAATTCAATGAAATTTGTGATTGATCAATCAGCAGTAGAGATTTTTATTAATGAAGGTGAAATGGTTTTATCTTTACGATACTTTATTTCAAAAATGAATAAAACTGCTTCATTTACTAGTTTAGATAAACATATCAGTCATTTATACATAATAGAAACGGAGATAGGCTATGAATAATAAGGAATTAGCACAAGCAATTTTAGAAAATGTTGGAGGTGTTGGAAATGTTAAATCTGCTCAACACTGTGCAACGCGATTAAGAATAATAACTAAAAATCAGAATCTGGTTAATGTAAAAAATATTGAGAATTTAGATAAAGTAAAGGGGAGTTTTTACAATTCCGGTCAGTATCAAGTAATTCTTGGGACAGGACTGGTTGATAAAGTATATGATGAATTTATGCCTTTGATTGCTCAGGAGCCGAGTGCAAGAGTTGAAGAAGATGATAAACCTGAAAAACTAACTTTTAAAAGAGCAATAAGAATTTTTGGAGACGTTTTTGTCCCAATTATTCCTGTTTTAGTTGCAACGGGTCTCTTTATGGGGTTGCGTGGCTTGCTAACACAAGAAGCAATATTACATTTATTTGGAATGACACCTGCAGACATTCCTGAACAGTTTATCCAATTAACTCAGATTTTAACAGACACTGCATTTGCCTTTTTACCAGCTTTGGTAGCTTGGTCGACTTTTAAAATTTTTGGTGGGACACCTGTTCTTGGTATGGTTCTTGGATTAATGTTGGTAAATAGTGTTTTACCAAATGCTTGGGCAGTGGCATCAGGGGATGCAAAACCAATGATTTTCTTTGGATTTATTAAAGTGGTTGGTTATCAAGGATCAGTACTACCAGCATTTGCTATTGGTATCATTGGTTCTAAGATTGAAAAATGGCTCAAAACAGTAATTCCAGATTCACTTGACTTGATTCTCCGTCCATTCTTAACACTTTTATCTGGAATGTTAATTGCACTGTTTGTTGTAGGTCCAATTTTACATGAAGTTGAAACATATGTTTTGTCAATTGTTGAATTTTTATTAACTTTACCATTTGGTATTGGTGGTTTAATTTATGGAAGTTTTGGACAATTGTTGGGTATCTTTGGAGTGCATCATATCCTCAACTTATTGGAAATCAATATGTTAGCAAAAGATGGATGGAATTTACTTAATCCAATCGGTACATGTGGAAATGTAGCTCAAGCTGGTGCCGTATTGGCAGTAGGAATAAAAACAGCATCACAAAAAATGAAACAGATTGCTTTCCCATCAGCACTCTCAGCAACTCTAGGAATTACAGAGCCAGCAGTCTTCGGGGTAACACTTCGACTTGGAAAACCATTCATTATGTCTATGATTGGTGGAGGTATTGGAGGATTCTTTGCTGCTTTGTTCAAATTAAAAGCAACAGGAATGGGATTGACAGGTATTCCTGGTACGCTTCTTTACCTAAATAACCAACTACCACTTTATATTCTTACAAATCTAATTGCCTTTTCAACAGCATTCGCACTTACTTGGATGTTTGGATATAAAAAAGATGATACATTATCATAAAGATTATATAAATCATTACACTATGCTGTAATGGTTTTTTCTTTTCCCTTACATTTCGTTTTTTCACACTTAAACAACTGTTTAAGATTTGTAGTTTTCTTATTGTTATTTGCTTCCTGAAAAATTAAAAAGTGACTAAATTTTATAAAAGTATTGACAAAAAATAAAAAGATGATAAAATGTAAACGTAAACATAACAAGGTGTTACTCCACAGAGGCACTACTTGAATGCGAAATTTCAGTTTAAAGACTGGTTTGGCTTTTTTGAGTAGGCTCTGTGGTTTTATTTTGAGGAGGTTATCGTGCTAGTTATCAAGCAAATTAATAATAATGCTGCCATAGCAAAAGATGCTTCTGGTACAGAAATAATTATTTTAGGCAAAGGGGTAGGCTTCCCAAAGACGCCTTATGAGATAAAGGATATGTCAAAGATTGAGCGAACATTTTATGATGTTGATTCACAATATTTAGAAATGATTGCTTCTTTGCCTCAAGATGTGTTAATGGCTAGTGCTGATATAGTTGAGCGTGCTGAAATTGAATTAGACAGTGTTTTTAATACAAATTTGCCTTTTACTCTAGCAGATCATATCAATTTTGCCATTGAAAGAATGTCCAAAGGGATTGATATAACATCCCCGATTGCTTATGATGTGAAACATTTATATCCACAACAATATAGTATTGGCCAAGTGGCAATGAAGATTATTCAAGAAGCAACTGGTCATCTCTTACCAACGACAGAAGCCGTTAATGTTGCTCTTCATTTGATTACAGCTCAAGCTGAGTCTGGAGATATGCATGATATTATTCAATCTGTTGAAATCATTTCCGAAATTCGAAAGCTCATTGAAGGTAATTTGGATATTACAATTGATGAAGAATCATATCAGTTTTCTCGGTTTGTTATGCATCTTCGTTATCTTATTAAAAGACTTAACGCAGGTAATCATTCCCATAGGGATTCTACTATGTTGAAAACTATGAGAAGAGAATATCCTAAGGAATACCATTGTGTTCTTCAAATAAGAGATTATCTTATAGAAAATTGGTCTTGGATCTGTGATGAAGAAGAGATGCTTTATCTCTTGATTTATGTAACTCGATTATCAAATAAAACTTAATACTACTACCGATTGGAGTGTTAGCTTAGGCGCATAACCCATAGTCAAGAAAGTAGAAATGGTCTTGGACTCTTTCTGTTTTCTTGACTATGGGTTTTTCTTATCAATAAGAAAGGAAAAGTTATGGTAAATAATGACATCAAAAACACCATTATATTGCTAGCAGGTGATTATAGCAATGTCATTAATGAACATCAATCTAAAAATATTTTAACCCTAAAAGTTAAAGATAGAAGTGTTGTTCAAGTGGATGAAATTGAAAAACTTGACGAAGTTATCTCAATTTCAGTCGTACAAAATAGGATTAGAATCCAATTAATAAAAAAATATCTCAAAGAGGATGTAATAATGGCAAAAAAGAAAGATTTTAAACAGTTAGCCAATACTATTGTGGAAAATGTTGGTGGCAAAGATAATATCAATGGTTTACGACACTGTATTACACGCTTACGTTTTCGTTTAAAAGATGAAAGTCTAGCAAATAAAGATGTGTTAGAAAATACAGATGGGATAATTTCTGTAGTTAAAGGTGGCGGAGAGTATATGGTAGTAATAGGTAATGATGTTGTAAAAGCCTATAATGCCGTTAATGATGTTCTAGGAATTTCAGAAGGTCAGTTAGACCAACATGCATCAAGTGTAGATAAACAAAATCCGATTATGAAAGTGATCAATGCTGTTGTTGGATCTGTTATGCCAGCTTTGAATTTCATCTGTGCTGGAGGTGTTCTAAAAGGACTTTTAACAATACTTTCAATGACCGGCTTGTTAGATGCTAAAGATGGCTTATACATTTTAATTAACGCGATGGGGGATGCTGTTTTCTTCTTCCTTCCAATAATTTTAGGGTATAACTTTGCCAAACACATGAAAGGAGATCCCTTCCTTGGTTTAGTCATTGGAGCAATCTTATGTTACCCAGCCGTAAATGGAGTAGATCTTAAACTATTTGGTATAGCTACTAAGGCTACATATACAAGTTCTTTCTTACCTGTTATTGCTATTACAGCAATTGCCGTTATTATTGAACGATTCTTGAAAAAATACATTCCAAGTGTTGTTTCAGGATTTTTAGTACCCGTAATCACCCTTTTGATAGTTATTCCATTAGGATTTGCTCTTGTGGGACCATTTGTTAACGGAGCAAGTAATGCTGTAAATGCTGGTTTAAACTTCTTATTAGGAAGTTCACCAATTATTGCCGGATTAGTCTTTGGTGGCTTGTACCAAGTCATGGTTTTATTTGGCATTCACCAAGCTGCAACATCTATTTCCTTCATGAATGTCTTATCAGGAAAACCTGACCAAATTATGGCAATGGGTGTATTAGTATGTTTTGCACAAGTTGGTGTTGTTTTAGCTATTTACTTAAAAACAAAAGATAAAAAATTAAAAGGAATTGCTTTACCAGCGGTTATTTCTGGTTTATTTGGAATTACAGAACCTGCTATCTATGGTGTGACGCTTCCAAGATTAAAAATGTTTATTATTTCTTGTATTGGTGGTGCTTTAACAGGAGCATTTATTATGGCAACTGGTGTTACCATGTATAGTTTTACTGGATTAGGTTTAGTGACTTTCTTAGGATTAGTCTCACCAAAAAATCCTGATTTTATTTTACCAATCATAGCTGCCCTAATAGGTTTTGTCTTCTCATTTGTTGCTGCTTTTGCCCTCTATAAAGACAATGATAGTGACTTAGTAGTATCAACTGAAGTAGCTGATGATAAGAGTAAAGACACAGTAGTAACATATACTGTAAAAAGCCCATTAGCTGGTATAGTCCATGAATTGACAGAAGTTCCAGATCAAGTATTTGCCTCAGGTGCTCTTGGTAATGGCGTAGCAATTCAACCAGCAACAAATGAAGTGTTTGCTCCTGCAGATGCAACAGTTACTGCTCTTATGCCTTCAAAACATGCTATTGGTTTAACCCTAGATAATGGGGCAGAATTATTAATCCATGTTGGTATTGATACGGTTAATTTAAATGGACAATATTATGATTACTTGGTTAAAGAGAATCAAATAGTTAAAGCTGGTGAACAATTAATGACATTTGATAGACAAGCTATCGAAGCAGCCGGATACAAAACTATAACACCTATCATTATCACTAACTCTAGTGAATTTGGAACAATTAATGTATTAGCAAAAGACAGAGTCCAAGTAGGGGACTTACTATTAGATTTTTCAATATAAGGAGAAAAAGATGTCACAATTTCCAAAAGATTTTTTATGGGGTGGTGCCATAGCTGCTCACCAAGTTGAAGGTGGTTGGGATGCCGATGGTAAAGGTCCTTCAGTAATGGATATGGTAACCAATGGAAGCCATACTGTACCGCGTATTTTTGATCCAAGTCTGTCAAAAGAGAACTATTACTCGACACATGATGCTATTGATTTTTTCAATCATTATCCAGAAGATATCGCATTATTTGCTGAAATGGGTTTTAAAACATTGCGTTTATCTATTAACTGGACTCGTATCTTTCCAACTGGAATGGAAGAAGTAGCAAATGAAGCAGGACTACAATTTTATGATAAGGTTTTTGATGAATGCTTGAAGTATGGTATTGAGCCACTTGTGACTTTATGTCATTATGAAATGCCATATGCACTAGTAGAGAAGTATAATGGTTGGGCAAGTAGAGAAGTTATATCTTGTTTTGAAAAATTCTCTAAAACGGTTATAGACCGTTATCATACTAAGGTCAAGCGTTGGTTAACTTTTAATGAAATTAATGCTGGCACATTATTTACAGGTGTTGTTATGACTTTGGGAATTGTTAAAGATTATCAAGGACCAATGTTGGATGCTCCAGCTAGTGAAGAAGAGAAATTTCAAGCTTTACATCACCAGTTTGTTGCTAGCGCACGTGTTGTTCGCTATGCTCATGAACATTATCCAAATCTATTGCTGGGAAATATGATTGCTATTCTACCACAATATCCATATAGTCCAAATCCGGATGATGTTTTATTGGCACAAGAAAAAAATCGGATGGTAAACTGGTTCTGCTCGGATATTCAAGTTAGAGGTCACTATCCATCATATGCAAAGAGATTCTTTAAAACAAATAACATCCATCTAAAAATGGAAGCGACAGATTTAGATGATTTAGCTGAGGGAACTGTTGATTTTTACACTCTTAGTTATTATATGTCATTCTGTGTATCAAGTGATGAAACCTTAGAAAGTACCGGTGGAAATCTTTTGGGTGGTATAAAAAATCCTTATTTAGAAGCATCTGACTGGGGCTGGCAAATTGACCCTAAGGGACTAAGATGGCTTTTGAATGAGATCAATGATCGTTATGAAATCCCGATTATGGTAGTTGAGAATGGTTTAGGTGCTTATGATGAGAAATCTTCTGACGGTAAGATTCATGACGATTATCGATCAGCTTATTTAAGAGAACATATCATTCAGATGGCTGAAGCTATTGAGGATGGTGTCAATCTGATTGGCTATACACCTTGGGGTTGTATTGATCTTATCAGCCTATCGACTGGCGAAATGGCAAAAAGATATGGCTTTATTTATGTTAATAAGTTTGATGATGGAACTGGGGATTTTAGTCGAGAAAAGAAAGACTCATTTGAATGGTATAAAAATGTTATTGAATCTAATGGCGAAAGGCTATAAGAAAAGGAAGCCTCATTATCTATAAGTTTTTGAATATTAAATCTCCATATTTTAAAAAAACTTTTTCAAACAAATTAAAAAAACTTCCCTCTTTTGAAGGAAGTTTTTTGTACATTTTTTGATAATGTCTTTGTCTATTTTTGTCTTATTGTAATAAATTTTAATGATTTTAGTTGGTCTTAGTAAATTTAAAAAGGCTTTAAATCAGCTTTTCTGACGATGACAAGACTTAAAAAATTATGGAGTAAGTTTTGCATATTCATCATAAGATAATATTCTCCTACGGTTTAATATAGATAATTATATCATAGGAATTAAATTTTTTGATATACTTATATTATAAATATACAAATATAAGTAATATGAAAGAAAAAAAATTATAAAAGTAATATGGTTTATGAACTAATATGGTGGTAAAATCAAATTAGATAAATTGAATACTAAAGATAGGTAAGAGAATGAATAAAAAAGTAACAATTTCAGATATTGCAAATTTGTCTGGAGTTTCCAAAACGACAATATCTCGTTATTTAAATGGCAAGTATGAAGGCATGTCTGAAGCAACCAGGAATCGCATACAAGAAGTGATTGAAGAGTTAGATTATCGACCAAGTCGTCAAGCTAGGGCTTTAAAATCACAGTACTCATCAATAATTGGTATTGTCGTAGCTGATATCTCGAATTCATATACTTCGCGTATGATCAAAGGTGTTATGGATCGTTTAAATAGTACCGACTATCATACTATCATTATGGATTCTGATTTAAATACAAAAAGAGAAGCCAATAATATTAAAAAATTAATAGATGAACAAGTTGATGGGATTGTCATTCAACCGATTGGTGAGTCCTCATTGGAATATGACTTTATTCCGTCAGGAATGTCACTTGTTCAAATTGATAGGTATGTTGAGCCATTGAAATGGCCAGCAGTAGTATCAGATAATTTTCTTCAATCACAAAACTTGGGCAGAACTATAGCTGAACATAATTATAAGAGAGTTATCATCTTAACTCCCGAAATAAAAAATGCCTCTCCTCGTATAAACCGTTATAAAGGATTACAAAATGGTCTAGCTGATTATGATGTTGAGGTTATAATTGTTACTACTAATGAGATAAAAGACATTGTTGCGAGGGATATTGATATTTGGGATCAGATGAAGCAATATATTTACGATGATGTCAAGACGGTACTTTATGCCTTCAATGGCGGATTACTTTATGGGTTAATCAGACTTTTAAAGGAAAAAAATATTCCTGTTCCTGATAAAATTGGCTTGGTTGGTTATGATGATGGAGCATTAACAGATTTATTCAATCCAGAAATTACCTCGATAGAACAAAATCCTGTGGAAATTGGGCATAAGGCAGCAGATATTCTATTGAATACGATGGCTGGGAAGGACATTCTAATTGACTTGTACTGTATTGATTCTAAGTTAAACAATCGGAAATCGCTATAAAAAGGTAATATAAAAACAAAGCATCTCATTAATTGAGATGCTTTATTGTGTAAAAAAGCACAAAAAAACTATTGACATTTAAAATGTAAGCGTTATAATATTCATGTAAACCGGTTTCGTAAACCGATTGACCAAGAAAAGTCGACAATTCTTTGGTAAAAATAAATTTTTTAATGTTTTTAGGAGAAATAAAATGAGACAACAAACTTTTGAAACACGATATACACATGCACCAAATGATATTGAACATTTTAGTACTGAGGAATTGCGAAATGAATTTGTCATTGAAAGCATTTTCGAACCAGGGTGGATTCATCTAACATATACTCATAACGATCGTCTTATTTTTGGTGGTGTAGAACCTTTAGATGAGCCGTTGGAAATCGTTTTGGATAAAGTTTTAGGAGTTGACTACTTTTTACAACGTCGAGAATTAGGTTTTATTAATATTGGCGGAGATGGAAGCGTTATCATAGACGGTGTTGAAGATGAAGTCTTGCATCGTGATGGTTATTATGTTGGAAAAGAGACTAAAGAAGTTATTTTTAAATCTAAGGACCCAAAAAATCCAGCTAAATTTTATGTGGCTTCTGCCCCAGCGCATCAAAAATACCCAAGTAAAAAAATTGCCTTGGCAAATATTATTCCACTTACTCCTGGGGATGATGAGCATATGAATAAGCGCAAAATTAATCAATATGTACATCCAAATCAAGTTGAATCTTGTCAGCTACAAATGGGATTAACATCTTTAGCCAAAGGTTCTTCTTGGAACACAATGCCATGTCATACACATGAACGACGCGCGGAAGTTTACATGTATTTTGAATTACCAGAAGAAGATGCAGTCTTCCATATGATGGGTAAACCTAATGCTACAAAGCATGTTGTTTTGCATAATGAACAAGGTGCAATCAGTCCTAGTTGGTCTATCCATGCGGGTGTAGCAACAAGTAACTATTCATTTATCTGGTTGATGGCAGGTGAAAATATTACTTATGATGATATGGATATTGTGCCTATCAATGAATTGAAGTAGTGTTGTCATTATAAAACTGATTTTCAATCAAACAATTAAAGGTGATCAAAATGAAATTGAAAAGTACTATCGAAAAAATCCCTGCTGGAATGATGATTGTTCCACTGTTTATTGGTGCTATTATTAGAGTATTTTATCCTAATCCGCAAATGCCTACTGAATTTTTACCAGGGTTTACTGGAAGTTATTTAACAGGAACAGGTGTAATCTTATTTATTTGGTTCGTAAGTGTAGGGGCAACAATTAATTTAAAAACTTCCGCATACGTTGCTAAAAAAGGTTTAACATTATTAGTTGGTAAAGTGTTATTAGCTGGACTTCTGGGTGTAATAGTTGGGAAATTACTACCTGGCAATGGAATTACAAGTGGAGCTTTTGCTGGTTTATCAGCACTTGCTGTTATTGCCTCTTTTAATGAAACCAACGGTGGTCTCTATATGGGGATTATGACGACATTAAAACGTGATGAAGATGCGGCAGGATTTCCATTTATTTCAATTGAATCCGGCCCATTTATGACAATGGTCACAATGGGTGTGGCTGGTATGGCTTCCTTTCCAATTACAGCGTTTATTTCAACTTTAATTCCATTTACAATTGGGATTATTCTTGGATCTCTGGATATTGAGTTTCGTAAATTTTTTGCACCAGTAGTACCTGCAATGATTCCCTTCTTTGCATTAACACTAGGATTTGCTATTGATTTGACTGCTATCTTTAAATCAGGAATGATTGGTGTGTTAATGGGTGTTGCAGTAGTAGCAATTTCTGGAGGAGTTCTGTCATTTCTGGATCGTTTTATCACAGGTTCAGATGGTGTCGCTGGCTGGGCGGCTTCATCAACAGCTGGTGCAGCAGTCGCAGTACCTAGTGCAATTGCACAATTGGCCCCTCAATATGAACCAATTGCTGGTCAAGCAACCGCAATCGTAGCAACCTCAGTCTTAGTCACAGCTGTACTTACTCCTATTGTAACGATGTACATGGAGAAACGTGCAAGAAGATTGGGTCGTAATGTTTTACCTGAAAATGTAGCCGCTAAAAAAGATGAATATTTAAAAGAGATTAATGCAATTAAGCAAGCCTCAGTTTAATTAAGGAGAAAGTAATGAAAGAAACAATTTTAGATTCATTTTCACTAAAAGGAAAAGTTGCCCTAGTTACTGGAGCAAGTTACGGTATTGGTTTTGCCCTCGCTTCAGCATTTGCTAAAGCTGGTGCAACAATTGTTTTTAATGACATCAATACAGATGCTCTTTCAAAAGGAGAAAAAGCTTATCAAGAAGCAGGTATCAATGCTAAAGGTTATGTTTGTGACGTGACTGATGAAGATGCAGTCAATAAAATGACAAGTGAAATTGAAAGTGAATTTGGGAAAATTGATATTCTTGTTAATAATGCAGGGATTATCAAACGGATACCAATGACTGAAATGTCCGCAAAAGATTTCAGACAAGTAATTGATATTGATTTAAATGGACCATTTATTGTTTCTAAAGCAGTTATTCCTGGAATGATAAAAAATGGTGGTGGTAAAATCATTAACATTTGTTCAATGATGTCTGAATTAGGTCGTGAAACAGTTTCCGCATATGCAGCAGCTAAAGGTGGATTAAAAATGTTGACTAAGAATATAGCATCAGAATATGGTAAGTATAATATCCAATGTAATGGCATTGGTCCTGGCTATATTGCAACACCACAGACAGCGCCACTTCGTGAATTACAAGAAGATGGTTCAAGGCATCCTTTTGACTCATTTATCATCGCTAAAACGCCTGCAGAAAGATGGGGAGATGCAGAAGACTTGCAAGGACCCGCTGTTTTCCTTGCTTCCTCGGCTTCTGATTTTGTTAATGGACATATTCTTTATGTTGATGGCGGAATTTTGGCATATATTGGAAAACAACCCTAATAACTACTATGAGTTGGAACAGTACTATTAAGTAGTACTGTTCTCTTAATAATGGAGATTAAATATGAATAATCAAATTGTAGCAAACTTACTTATTTTTGAAGATAAGTGGAAAAATGGTGAGAAACAAAGTGAATTAATTCAAAAGGCTTTAGAACTTGGTTTTTCAGCTATTGAAATTAGAAGAGAATACTTCTTTAACATACATGAAGAAATTGAAGAGATCAAAACTCTTCGTATGAAAAATAATTTTGAACTTTATTATAGTATTCCTGATAAAATTTTTGTTGATGGTAAAGTAAATCAGGCATTCAAAAACTATATTTCTGAATCTAAAGATCTTGGTGTTTCTAAAATTAAATGTAATATTGGCGATTTTCAAAATTTTAAAGGAAATATGAAAGAAGAATTATCTTTCATACTTGATAACTCGTTTGAAGTTAATGTTGAAAATGACCAATCAAAAGAAAATGGGACAATAGCACCTATTCAGAAGTTCTTTGTAAAAGTAAGTAATGAAGGATTAGATATTGGTTTTGTATATGATATTGGAAATTGGCTATTCGTTTCTGAATCTCCTGAAACGGCTAAGGAACAATTGAAAACATATACAAGATATATCCACTTAAAAGATATTGAAAAAACAAGTAATTCGGAACTTACTGTTGTTGGAATTGACAAAGGGCAATTAGATTGGAGAAAACTACTTAGAGATTTATTAAGTGATTATCCCCTTGCCATTGAGTATCCAATGGAAAATAATGAAGACATTCATAGTGATTTGGAAACAATAAATACATATTTGGAGACTTTATCATGACAGATATTATTACAATAGGCGAACCACTAGTGGTACTAGCTTCTGAAAATTTAAACAAAAATTTAGTTGATACCTCAGTTTTTTCAAAGATTTTAGGTGGTGCGGAATTAAATGTTATGATTGGTGCATCACGTTTAGGACATTCAACGGAATATATTACTCAAGTGGGTGAGGATCCATTTGGTCAATTTACGGTTAAAGAAATTGAAAAACAGGGTGTTGGTAATTCTTATATTGGTAAAGATTCAAAATATTGGACAGGTTTTTATTTGAAAGAATTTACAAATCAAGGAGATCCAAAAACATTTTACTTTAGGAAGGGTTCAGCAGCAGCACATATTTCAGAGGAAACTATTGATCACGTTGATTTGAGTGATGTCAAATGGGCTCATCTTTCAGGAATATTCCCAGCAATTTCAGAACAAGCTTTACAAATGTTTAAACGCTTGTTAATTAGAATCAGAGAAAATGGTATACATACAACTTTTGATCCAAATTTGCGGCCTGCACTTTGGGAATCTGAGGCCAAGATGCGAGATACCCTCAATGAATTAGCAAAATTTGGTGAAATTGTAATGCCAGGAATTGGTGAAGGGAAGATTTTAGTTGGGTCAGAGGACCCAGAGGAGATTGCCAATTTTTATCTTTCTCAAAGTCATATTACAAAAATTGTTATTGTTAAACTTGGTGCTAGTGGAGCCTTTGTAAAAACAGTAGAAGGTGAGAGTTATTTAGTTCCTGGTTATAGAGTTGAAAAAGTTATTGATACAGTAGGAGCTGGTGATGGCTTTGCGGTGGGCGTTCTAACAGGATTAATTGAAGGCTTAACATTAAAAGAAGCAGTAAAAAGAGGCTGTGCAATAGGAGCATTAGCTGTAATGACTCAAGGAGACAATGATGGTTATCCAACACGAAAACAACTGGATACTTTTCAAAAATCAAATATAGGAGCTCAATATGAAACGATATAATATTTTACAACAAATGATAAATTCGGGCGTTGTGGCTGTCGTTCGGGCTAATAGTCCAGAAAAAGCAATAAAAATTGTAGATGCAATTATTGAAGGTGGAATTAAATCAATAGAGTTAACTTACTCAGTTCCTCAGGCTAATGACGTTATCAAAGAATTAGTTGATAAATACCAAGGTTCAGGTGTAACAATTGGTGCGGGAACAGTTTTGGAACCTATTTCTGCAAGATTAGCCATTATTGCAGGAGCTCAATTCATTGTCAGTCCTTGCTTTGATAGAGAAGTAGCAAAATTATGTAATTTATATCAAATTCCTTATATACCTGGAATTTTTACACCAACGGAAGTCAAAACGGCATTAGAATATGGTTCAGAAGTCATCAAACTCTTCCCTGGTGATATTAGTGGTGCAAATATGATTAAGGATTTAAAAGGTCCCTTCCCAGATCTCAATATTTTGCCTTCAGGTGGGGTAAATGCAGATAATATTAAAGATTGGATGAAGGCAGGAGCGACAATAGTTAGTGCTGGTTCAAGTTTATATTCCATTGGAAAAAATGATGATTTTGAACTAATTACCCAAAATGCAAATGAATTTATTAGAAGTTATCAAAAGTGTTTGATAACTAAAAAATAGAGAATAGCTTTTAAATGTTTAAGAAGTAATTTCCCATGATCAAAATCTAAAATTGAAAAAAGACTAATCTAAGCTATAAAAATAATAAATTTAATTATAAAAGAGAATACTCCTGAAAACTAGGCTAATAGTTATTAGGAGTGTTCTCTTTTATTTTCATATAATACTATTATATATCCAACTGTATCTTCAAGATGCCATTTCTACTATCCAATTGTTACTCAATTTAAACTAATTTATAGCAGAGATTATAAGATTTTTAAAGTCAAAGTCAGCTTGATAAGCTTCAGACTGTTTAGACTTTTCCAAGAGAATGAGCAAGTCTTCGCTATTTTGGCAATTTTATCAAATATAAGGCCACTCCTTTAAACTGTTAATTCAACTATTTCAAGATACTATAAGATGAAATTGTAGCAGGCCTTTTTTTTAAAAAAAATTAAAAATAAGAATTAAAAAGATGAAAATAATTGTTTACATCTCTCATAGTTTTTGTTAAACTGAAACAGTTGTAACATAAATGAAATAAATGTAATGTAAAAGAAATTAAAATATTGGAGAATTTTTATGGGTACAAATTTTTCTTATAAAATGGGCATCAGCACTGAGGAACACGATGCCTTTGTGAAAGCAAGCAGTGAAACAAACTTGCTACAAAGTAGCGCTTGGGCACAAGTTAAAAGTAATTGGGCTAGTGAACGAATTGGTATTTACAAAGGCAATGAACAAGTAGCCTCCATGTCAATTCTTATTAAGCCATTACCTTTGAAACAAAGTATTATCTACATCCCAAGGGGACCAGTTTTAGACTATTCGGACAAAGAATTATTGGCGTACACTTTTGGAATTCTCAAGAAAATCGGGAAAGAAAAGAAAGCTATTTTTATCAAGTTTGATCCAGCAATTCTATATAAGCAATATAGTATTAATGAAGTGGGAACTGAGTCAGAGAAGGCTAAGGAAATAATTTATAATATTATTTCAGCTGGTGCAAAATGGACCGGTTTGACAATGGAAATTGCTGACAGTATTCAGCCCCGCTTCCAGGCCAATCGTTATCTCCATGATAACTTAGAAACAAGTTTTCCAAAACATACGAAACGTTTGATGAAAGATGCGATTAGACGAGGTGTAAAAGTCAAACGCTCAGATATAAGTGAAATTGACGTCTTTGCAAATGTTGTCGCCTTAACTGAGGAACGCAAAAAAATTGCCTTAAGAAACAAAGCTTATTTTAAAAAGCTGATGACTATTTATGGAGATGACGCCTATCTTCATTTAGCTACGGTTAACATTGCAGAGCATTTGGTTACATTTAAATCAGAGCTTGCGCGTGTTGAAAAAGACTTAAGTGAAACATTGGAACATCAGGTGAAAAGAATCAAAAAGTTATCTGATCAAAAAGAATCACTTAAAAAATACATTTCAGAATTTGAAAGATACTCTGTTAAATATCCAGATGAAGTCGTTATTGCTGGTATTTTATCCATAGGTTATGGAACATCTATGGAAATGCTTTATGCTGGTATGAATGAAGACTTTAAGAAATTCTACCCACAATACCTGCTTTATCCAAAAGTCTTTCAAGATGCTTTTGATAATGGGATTGCATGGGCAAATATGGGCGGTGTAGAAGGTAGCCTAGATGATGGCTTAACAAAATTTAAAGCCAATTTTAACCCAACCATTGAAGAATTCATTGGAGAATTTAATATTCCCGTTAACCCACTTTACTACCCAGCCAACGCCCTCTATAAATTGAGAAAAACATTGCGGAATAAGCATTAATCATTATCCAAAAACAGTAATGAACTTTTTGTTCATAAAAGTTCAAAAATATAAATATATCTTGTACTTTTAAATCTATATTGGACCTAATTATATATTATTCTGTCCCTCTGCTATAAAATATAATCAGAACTTGTTATCAGTACAAGTCTTAGATTATCTATTAGATAAGAGGAGAAATAATATGAAATTATTAATTGCTGGCGCAGGAATGATTGTCAAAGATTTTTTAACAATGACAAAAGATTTGGAAAATATTGAATTAGTTGGAATTGTTGGGATTGAGCAAGATTTAGAAATAATGACTCACTTGAGTGAAACATATAGTATTGAACAAGTTAGTACGAACTTCCAATCAGCATTAGAGACAATGGAGATTGATACAGTCTATGTAGCTTTGCCCAATCACTTGCATTATCAGTTTTCAAAGTTGGCTTTAGAAGCTGGAAAACATGTTATTTGTGAAAAACCATTTACACTAAAATTGAAAGAATTGGAAGAGTTAGAAGAGCTTGCTAAACAGAGACATTTAATTTTAGTTGAAGCAATTACTACTCTATATCTCAAAAATTATCACCTTTTAAAAGAATCAATCGCTCAGATTGGGACTGTTAAACTTTTGGAATGCAATTATTCACAATATTCATCTCGATATAATTTATTCAAAGAAGGAACAATTCTGCCAGCATTTAATCCTAAATTTGGTGGCGGAGCCTTGATGGATATCAACATTTACAACATTCACTTTGTCGTAGGTCTTTATGGAGCTCCCGACTCTGTCAATTACTTTCCAAACATTGAAAATGGGGTTGATACTTCTGGAATTTTGGTCCTATCCTATCCAGAATTTAAGGCTGTTTGTATTGGGGCAAAGGATTCCTCATCACAGTCATTTGCCAAAGTTCAAGGGACTAAAGGCACTGTACAAGTTAATGGCTCAGTTAACTTTTTAGAGAGTTTTAGTCTAAATTTATTATATGAGCAGGAAGAAATCATTGATGTTAAAAACCATAGTCACCGCATGTTTGATGAATTTAAACAATTTATTTGCTTAATTGAGGAAAAAGATTTTGACTTTGCGACAAAACAAATGCAGGAAAGTAAAACAGTTATCAGTATTGTTGAGCAAGCCTTTGAAGGCACTGGAATTACTATAGGTTAAGTTATGGTATAATGAAAATAAAAACTAGGTGAGACCATGACATTACTTTACCAATTGCAAGAAAAGTCTGATTTTACAGGAACTGAAGCGCGAGTTTCAGATTATATATTGCAAGAATTAGAAAATTTTTCAGCCATGACTATTCATGACATTGGTATAGGAGCTTATACCTCTAATGCATCAATTATAAGACTTGCCAAAAAATTAGGTTTCGAGGGATTCAAGGACTTCAAGATTCAACTTGTTAAAGATATTCAAGCAAGTTTTACTCAAGTTAGTGCAGTAGATCCTAATTTTCCTTTTGATGTGACTGATAACGTAAATGCGATTAGTAAGAAATTATCAGATTTATCTATCAAGGCAATTACTGAAACTACCAATCATATCAATACAAAGGAAATACAAGAGCTTGCCAAGGTAATGTCAAAAAGCAATCGAATTTTTTTATATGGTATTGGTGACTCTCAAATCAGAATCAATAGTTTCCAAAATAAATTAATGAAACTAAACATCTACGCCATTGTAGCTGATAACTATAGTGAAGAAATTTGGCACACTCTTAATGCTCAAACGGGAGATATCGCCTTATTCGTGACCTATGGTGGTCATACCCAAAGTATGGCAAATAATTTAAAACAGTTACGGCGAAATAAAGTAAAAACAGCATTAATTACAGCAAGCCGAGAAGATCAGTTACGTAGCTATAGTGATTTTGTCATTTCCTTACCAAAGGGTGAAGGTGACAAAGGGAAAATAAGCACCTTTTTCTCACAAATTGCCATAGATTATGTCTTAAATTTGTTATTTTCATTGATTTATAAAGAAGACTTTACAAAAAATGCCATAGAAACAAAGAAAAAGAACCTAGCTTTCAAAAAAATAGGAGGAAAGAAATAAGGACCACTCAAATGAGTGGTTTTTTACAACCTGATTCTTCTTTTGGGTTTAATTCTAAATCAATTTTTTGTAAACTTTGTTTCAATTATTGGGAAAAGGGTTCGTTTATGGGGATGGTCATGGTAGACTTAGATTACTAGTTAGTAAACGAAGGAGTTTGTTTTGTTGAAAAATTATAAAAATAGCTATTTGAGTTATTTTCTCATGTATACCTTTTACTTTTTATCTTTTGCCCTCTTTTCATCTTTAATATCTGTCTATTTATTGGACAAAGGGTATGGACCGAGTCAAGTGTCATTGGTTGTTTCTGTTTCATTTTTTACATCTATGTTGGCACAGCCATTTATAGGGGCGTTGAATGACCGTTACAATGTTAAAACAGTGACTATTATTTCATTTGCATTGACCATATTGGGAGCTATTTTATTTTTGTTGGCCAATTCGATTTGGTTTTATATTATTTCATATAGTTTAGTCTTACTTTTGATTAATGGGACCAACCCTGTTATGGAGCAATTAGCCACGTCAAGTCCATACCACTATGGGAAAATCCGTATTTGGGGGACTATTGGCTATGCCTTAGGAACGCAGATAGCAGGATTGATTTATGATTTCATTTCTCCACAGGCTATCTATATTATCTTTGTTGGCACCATGCTACTTGCTATCATCGGGACAATGGGGATTCAAGTTCGTCAGAATACAATTGAGCCAAAAACTGACTTGTTGACTGAAAAAAATAGAACAAGTTTTAAAGAAATTCTAAAAGATAAAACCTTTTTGCTCTATATGATTATTGTCATGCTCTTTTCTGGAGTGATGAATACTGGACACACTTATTTACCAGCCATGCTTGAAGCAGATGGTCTTAGTGTTGGTCTAGCGACTACAGTTGTCTCACTCTCAGTTATTTGTGAATCTCCTTTGATTTATTTTTCTCATCTCTTCATGGATAAGTTTAAAAGTAAGCAACTTTTCTTGGTTTCTGTAGGATTTGTACTCTTACAATATCTCATTTATGCCTTACATATTAATATCACTTCAACAGTTGCCGTCACTTTATTGGCTAAACATGCTGCTGCAATGTTATTCATTATGCTTAATATCAAAATTGTTGCTTCACTTGTTGATCGTCATGTCTTGATTACAGCTTTAGCACTTATTCAGACTGCACGTAATCTTTCCTCAATTATTTTTCAAAGCATTGCTGGACAAATTCTGGAAGTGTCAACCTATACTGTCCTTTGTTTGGTCTTGGTAGCAGTATTAACAGTTATCTTTGTGATGGTTGCTCTGCTTGATTTACCAAGCGGCAACCAGGAGAAACTTTTTTCACGTTAAGGTTAGCTTTTAACAATGGAACTCTGTTTACAAAATCCAAGATATTCCACAATAAAAACAGGAAATATGTTCTAAAGTAAGGTAAATGTCTGATAACTTTAATAAGGTTTGATATGATAGACTTAACAAACAAAAGGAGAAAATCATATGTCATTTCCAAAAGATTTCTTATGGGGCGGAGCCCTTGCTGCACACCAATTTGAAGGTGGAGTTCTGGAAAGTTCAAAAGGCTTGAGCGTTGCGGACGTTATGACGGCTGGCGCCCATGGGGTTCCTCGTGTGATTACGGATGGTGTGGTTGAAGGGAGCTATTATCCTAACCACGTCGGAATTGATTTTTATCATCGTTATAAAGAAGATATTGCTATGTTTGCGGACCTAGGCTTTAAAGCTTTTCGCACGTCAATTGCTTGGACACGTCTGTTCCCAACTGGTTTTGAAAATGAACCGGATCAAGAAGGACTTAAATTCTACGATGATGTTTTTGATGAATTATTGAAATATGGAATTGAGCCAGTTATTACTTTGTCTCACTTTGAAATGCCTTATGAGTTAGCTAAGAAAAACGGTGGCTTTATGAGTAGAGAAACAGTTGATGCTTTCGTTAGATTTGCAGAAGTTTGTTTCACGCACTATCAAGATAAAGTTAAATACTGGATGACATTTAATGAGATTAACAATCAAATGAATTATCGTAATGACATCTTTGGTTGGACAAACTCTGGTGCGCATTTTGGTGAGTATGAAAATCCCGAAGAAGCGATGTACATCTGTGGTCACCATACGTTGCTAGCTTCAGCACGCGCTGTTAAAATTGGTAAAGATATCAATCCAGATTTTCAAATTGGGAATATGATTGCCATGGTACCAATTTATCCATACTCATGTCGTCCAGAAGATGTACTTCTAGCTAATCAGGCTATGCATGACAGATGGTTCTTCTGTGATGTTCAAGTAAGAGGACATTACCCAGCTTATGCTCTTAAGATGTTTGAACAAAAAGGATTTAACATTCCAATTACAGAAGAAGACAAGGCAGTCTTAGCTGAAGGAACAGTAGATTATATTGGTTTCTCATATTACATGACAAATGTGGTTGATTCTCAAAAAGAACAAGCTGACATGTCAAAAACCATTGAAGCTTCTAATCCTTTCAGTGTTAAAAATCCTTTCATCAAGGAGTCAGATTGGGGCTGGGCAATCGACCCAGTTGGTATGCGTTATGCTCTTAACATTTTCTATGAACGTTATGAAAAACCAATGTTCATCGTTGAGAATGGTTTTGGTGCAGTTGACGTCAAAGAAGAAGACGGTTCAATTCATGACCAATACCGTATTGATTACCTTAAAGCTCATATCCAAGAAATGGAAAAAGCAATCAATGAAGATGGTGTTGAACTAATGGGCTATACTCCTTGGGGCTGTATCGACTGTGTGTCATTTACAACAGGTGAAATGAAAAAACGTTACGGCTTCATTTACGTAGACCGTGATAATGAAGGTAAGGGAACACTTGAACGTTCTAAGAAAGATTCATATGACTGGTACAAACAAGTAACAGCTTCAAATGGTGAAGTTTTATAATAGAATTGAAAAAGGTAAGTTTAGGCTTACCTTTTTTGTGCATCAAAGTAATTTCTTGACAGTTATGATAGTACTTACTATACTTAAGCCTAATAAAGGGGTGTGGAAGATGAAGATATTAGTTACTGGTGGCAGTGGTTTTGTAGGAAAAGAAGTTATCAGACAAGCGCTTATGCAGGGGCATACAGTGGCATATTTATCAAGACATGAAGGACAAGGTAAGCTTTTTGAGAATCCTATGGTGACGCATATCAAAGTAGATTTAGTAAAAAATCAGAAAATGACACTCCCAAATAATTATGATGTCATTGTTCATTTGGTCGGAGCAATCAAACCAAATGATTTACAACTCTTAAATGTGCAAGCGATGAGAGGGGTCATAAAACTAGCTGTGGAAAATCAGATTGAACAGCTTATTTACTTATCGGCACGAGTTGGGTACCCAGCCTATTTAAAAAGCAAACAAGAAGCTGAAGAATTGTTAAAAGCTTCAGGACTAACTTATGGGATTTTACAATCCGGGTTAATTTATGGAACTGAGCGTCCTCTTGCCAGTATCATTGGACAAATCAGTAGATACTGTAATCAACTACCGCTCCTTGGGAAACTAGTTACCGTACTTTCTCCTATACCTGTACAGGAAGTAGCACAAGTGTTACTAGAAAAAGTCAAAACAAAACCAGCTTCATTTACAGAAAAACTAATAACCTTATACATAAAAAAGAATAGCTTATAGGCTATTCTTTTATTTATTTTATTATCTTATCTTTGTTTTTCTCTTGCTTCATAAGATAATATATCTCCTGGTTGACAATCTAAAATCAAACAGATTTTCTCAAGGGTTTCAAAACGGATGCCTTTTGCTTTCCCTGTTTTTAATATAGATAAGTTGGCTTGAGTGATGCCAATCCTTTCAGCCAACTCCTTGGAGGTCATTCTTCTTTTGAGAAGGACTTGGTCAAGGTTTACTGAGATCATTGCAATCCCCCTTTAAATGATTTGATCTGAATTATCTTGTGATTTCAGACCTTCTTTAAATAAAATATAAATAATGTAAATGAATCCCAAGAAAACGACATCACGTGTCAATTTCAATCCCGTTTCCATCAGAATCGTCATATCTAGTTTTAAATAGAGTCTTTCCATCAGTACAGAATTGATAATATTTGAACAGATGAAAAGTTCATAAATATGAAAATATGCGACAACATCTTTAAATTAGCTTTTCTAAAGAAAACACTTCTCAGCCTATTTAAGATTAGTAACTGGACAATGAAAAAGATAAAGAAGAATAAAAAGATATTAATAGCAATTGCTATTCCAATCATCGGTTTTTCCCATCCATGAAATTATTTGAAATCATACCAAGGATCAGTATGGAAGAGGAAGGTCTTTAAACTTTCTGGGAAAACAGCAGCAATCAAAATTGTCCACTGAAATATATCCCCATCAAATCCATCACAATTAGTGTAATGAAAACGATTGTTCAGAGAATCTTAGTTGACTTTGACATGAGTGGGCTTTCTAGTTTTTAGTTTCAAATTACATAACTGTGACTATTATAATATAAAATGTCCAGACTGAAAAGAGGAGAAAACTAATAGTAAGAGACCAAAAACTTTCACAAGAATATGTGTAAGCGTTGACATTATTGTTTTGGGATAATATAATTATTTTAAGAAGTAAAAAATGTCTGATTCTCTAAGATTATAATGAGATAGCGATAACAATTAAGTGGATACAGGAGGAGAACACTTAGGGTAAAATTAACAATTATTTCATAAAAAGTGAAAGCTGATTCTTTATTTTGGGAATTGCGTCAGCTTTGTAGTCAGTTAAAAGGTCTACTAGTGATTTGTTAAATCAGAAAATGACTAAATAGTGCAACGATTCATCAAGAATGAAAAAGGATGAGGAGAAGTCCTGTAAGAATCAAAGTTGGTATGTTATGAGGAAGGGTCTAGAACTCTTTAGCTAAATAGGAAGATGGAAAAGGGTAAGGAATATGAAAAAATTAGCAATTAGCATGGTTACATTATCGTCAATCTTTTTATTAACTGCTTGTGGTGGCAATAAAGAAACTAAAGATGGTACCGTTGCATCAAATGGTTTACAAGTTAAAGTCGTTGACGGTGAATACGTACAACCATATGATATGAAAACTTCAAGTAGTAAAAATGGCTTCTTAGCATTACAACTTAAACTAAAAAATACTGGTGACAAATCTCTAACTTATAGTGAGTCAGACATCACACTTAATAGTGAGGATGAAGATTTAGAACCAGAACATGCTTACGATTCAACTAACAAATTTAAAACAATTGGCTATGAAAAATTATCAAAAGGTCGCTCAAAAACAGAATATGTTGTTTTTGAAGTTGATAAGAGTGAAAAAGGTTATAAATTAACAATTGATCCTAACACTTCTGAAAAAGCAGATCCAATTGAACTCAAAGTTAATGCAAAAAAATATAGAGATAATACAGAAAACATTAGAGATTTAGTAGACAGCTATGTTAAACAAACTTTCTTGCCAGGTGCAGAAAATGCAGATAAGAAATTATCAAAAGACTTTACATTAGCTAACAAAATTGAAGAAGACCAAAAGAAATATATGGACGAATTCAAAAAAGATATCAAGGATTCATGTCGTTACTATCAACCAAGTGATGCGGATCTTGAAAAAATTGCCAAAGGTTATGTGGATGCTAACTCTAAACGTGCCAAAATGGAATACACTGTTAAGTCATACCTTCCTACATCAGCAACTATCACAGTTAAACCATCTGTTATCAACTTTGATGATATGGACCTTGAAGGTTTAGCTAATGACTATGTTGAAAAACATGGCAATTCAAGTGCTGACTACGAAACAAAATATAAAGAAGCTGAAAAATACATCTTAGAAAACCTAGGAAGTCGTTATGATTCAGCAGCTATTAATACACCAAAATACATGTCTGGCGATGGTTATGATATCAATATCTCAAAAGATGTTGATTCAGGAAAATGGACTGTTGATTCATCAGATGCAGATTTAAACTACTCTTACAAAGATTTAGTTAAAGCATTCACAGGTGGAATTAAATATTAATAAAACCAAAGCACAGATGGGCCTGGAGGAAGCATATGGTAAGAGTAAGTATCCATAGACAGGTTAGTCTAGTCAATGATCGAGGTTTACTCTTCCTGGAAGTTGATCAGATTAAAAAGGGGAAATTGATTATAGGGAAGGTGTTGACCTTTGATTTAACTAAAGGAAGGCACCAAATAAGAATTAAAGATGTCCTTGGTTTTACTAGCAATACTTTTTACATCAATGATCAAGAGACAAACGACCTCCAACTTATTGTCTCAAATGCTAGCTCGGTCGTCTATGTCTTAATGTTACTCGTGTTAACAAGCTTAGCCTTATGTTTCACCCACCATCAAGAAACTATCTTTATTCTTTGGCTAGTCTTTTGCATCTACATTTGTCTATTTAAAAGACACCAACTTTATAAGATTAAGAGAAGAGAAGAATAAAAAACAAGCCGATGGCTTGTTTTTTTGTTTTGAAAATTAATTCAATATATTGCTTAGTTTGAGTTACTTATTTAAGTTGAATACGAAGTAATTCTTTAAGTAATTAGTGTTAGCCTGTGCTAATGCTCTATTCAATGAAAATATTCATTATTTTCATTGAATAGAGCTATATTTATCATATTAATTATCAATTTGTTAAATGTATGCGTTTACGTTAAACTTGAATTAACAAAAAAATAATAGAGGTATAAATCATGGAAAATTTAACAGTCGTAGAACAAATGGGACTATGGGTAGCTGGAAAATCATTTGAAGATTTATCTAAAGAAGAAATTGAAGCATTAAAAGGACGTGTGCTTGATGCCGTAGGCTGTGCTATTGGTGCTCTAGATAGTACAACTATTAAAAGTATTCAAACAATGACTCATGATTTAACTAATGATGGATCTGTTACAATGATTGGTGGAGGGAAAACTACACCGGACAATGCGGCACTCTTTAACGGAGCAGCAATTCGCTATTTAGATTATAATGATTCTTACCTAGCTAAAGGTGAAACGTGTCACCCATCAGATAATATATCGGCTGTATTGGCAGCTACAGAACATAACAAAGGAAATGGTAAAGATTTCCTATTAGGCCTAGCTATTGCTTACCAAATTCAATGTCGACTTTCTGATGAAGCTCCAGTTCGTAAACATGGCTTTGACCATACCGTACAAGAGGCTTATGGAGCAGCAGCGGGCGCAGCAAAAGCTCTTGGACTTGATGCGAAACAAATTGCTAATGCCATTGCTATTTCAGGAACAAGTTACAACTCACTCCGTGTAACTCGTACAGGTGAATTATCAAACTGGAAAGGCTTAGCAGCACCTAATACAGCACGTGGAGCAATGTCTTCAGCATTGCTTGCTAAATATGATATTACAGGTCCTCGTGAGGTTTTTGAAGGAAATAAAGGATTCTATGAGACAATTGCTGGTAAGTTTGATATTGATTGGGAACGTGAAGGATTAGATCGTGTCCTTGGCACAATTATCAAACGTTATAATGCGGAAATCCATTCGCAATCTTCAATTGAAGGACTCATTGAATTTAAAAATGAGAAAAATATTCCAGCGGAAGATATTAAAGAGATTCGCTTAGATACATTTGATGTAGCTTTCCATATTATTGGTGGTGGTGAAGAGGGAGATAAAAAACAAATTCGTCTGAAAGAAGAAGCAGACCATTCCCTACCATATATGCTATCTGCAGCGTACCTAGATGGTCAAGTATTACCAGCACAATATGAACAAGACCGTATTCTTAAAGATGATATTCAAAACTTGTTACAAAAAGTTACAGTTAAAGAAAATCCAGAATTTAGTCAACGATTCCCTAAAGAAATGGCAATTAAGCTTGAAATTGAAACTAATGATGGCCAAGTTTATGTAGTGAATAAAGATGATTATCAAGGATTTACTTCTCGACCTGCAAGTTGGGATGTATTACTAGAAAAATATAATTTACTTACAACAAATATTGATGCAGAATTAGCTTCAAATATTGCTAAGACAATTGAAAATATTGAAAATATTGAAATTACAGAATTAACTGATCTACTAGCTAAAATCTAAAGGATGAAAGGTTAACACTATGTTAAGAGAAATACCTGTAAGTATTTATAGAGGTGGAACCAGTAAAGGTCTGTTTATCAATGAATCCCTTCTTCCTGAAAACTTGGAAGAGCGGAATCTGATTTTATTAAAATTGATGGGTAGTCCAGATACTAGACAAATAAATGGACTAGGTGGCGCTGTGTCTACTACAAGCAAAGTGGCAATTATTTCAAAAGAAGAAAAAGAAGATTGGGACGTCAATTATACTTTTGCTCAAGTTTCTGTTGATAAACCTGTGGTTTCCTATTCAGGAAACTGCGGGAATATCTCTTCAGCAGTTGGTATTTATGCCATTGAAAATGATTTGGTATCCATTTCTACTCCAATAACTAAAGTAAGAGTGTATAATACAAATACGAAAAAAGTGATAAATGAGTACATTCCGACACCAAATGGCAAACTGACTTACGAAGGAGATTTTGAGATTTCTGGGGTACCAGGTAAGGGATTAAAAATTGAATTAGAGTTTTTAGATCCATCAGGTGCTTTTTCAGGTAACATATTACCAACTGGTAACGTAAAAGATCACATCACATTGGAAGATGGACAAACTGTGACAGTATCAATCGTTGATGCAGCTAATCCATTAGTATATTTGAAATCTGATGAAATAAAATTGATTGGAACAGAGACGCCTGAAGAAATTGATAGTGATCCTGTTTTATTAGCTAAACTTGAAGAAATTCGTGGTAAAGCTGCAGTATTAATGGGGATTATAGATGATTATAAAATCAGTGCCACTGTCACACCCGGTGTTCCCAAAATGACAATTATTTCAGAAGCCCAAGATTATCATTCTACCGAAGGCCATGAAATTTTGGCATCAGATTATGATTTAAGTGTAAGAATGATGAGTATGCAAAAAGCACACAAGTCTATTGCTCTAACAGGAGCTTTATGTACTGGTGCGGCTTATCAAATTAAAGGGACACTTGTACACGAATTACTTGAAGAAACAAGTAGGAGTGGACAAGTTTTGGAAATTGGTCATAGCAGTGGCATGATTACTGTTTCAATCAAAACAAAAACAGAAAATAAAAATACAACTATAGAATCAGTTTCCAGCTACAGAACTGCTCGTAAGTTGATGGTTGGTACTGCATACATCGAGGAGGCATAATTTATGCTCGCAATATTAGGTTATCTTATGATTCTCACCTTTATGGTCTTGTTACTGACTAAAAAGGTGACGCCATTTAATGGTTTAGTTCTAGTACCAGTAGTATTTGGTATCATAGCAGCCATTGCTACAAATACACCAATTTTAGATGCCTTTAAATGGATTTTTGAAGGACTCTACTTTAAAGCAGGTGATGCTGGGAAAATAACAGCCGGGGTTGCACCGACAATCACTTTGCTATTATTTGCTATTTTATATTTCTCAGTAATGTTAGATGTTGGTCTTTTTGATCCCTTAGCTGTATACATGATTAAATGGGCAAAAGGTGACCCGATGAAAATCACCATTGCGTCAGCATTAATCACTTTAGCTGTTTCACTTGATGGTGATGGTACAACTACAGTTTTGATTGTAACTGCTGCCATGTTATTGATGTATAAAAAAATGGGAATGAAACAGATTTACTTAGCAGCTATTATTGGGTTTGGTAATTCTGTAATGAACTTGGTTCCATGGAGTGGACCAATGGCGCGTGCGATGCCAGTTTTAAATATAGGACCAAAAGAATTCCTCCTTCCAGTCTTGCCAGGAATGTTTGCGGCCGCTTTACTTTGTATTTTCCAAGCTTATACTTATGGAAAAAAAGAAAGAAAAAGACTTGGTTATAAAAAAGGTATGGGTATTCTCTCTGAGGACGAAACCAAGCACATTATTGATGATGTGACATTAAATAATATTGACTACAAACGACCTAAACTAATCGTATTTAACTTGGCACTAACAATTGCCATTATGGTTCTCTTAATCATGGATGTGATTAACGGAGGGATCCTTTTCTTAATAGGAACGGGAATTGCCTTGATGGTTAACTATAAAGATTTAAATTTACAAAACTCACGACTTCTTGCAAATGGAGCAGAGGCATTAGGACCAGTTTCTCTTGTATTTGGTGCTGGTGTAATCATGGGTATTTTAAATGGATCAGGAATGAGTAGTGCCATTGCGACACAGTTAGTTTCCATGATTCCTGAAAGTCTTGGTGGCTATATTCCATTAATTTTAGCGTTAATTTCTTTACCTGGACTATTCTTTTTACCAAACGATGCCTTCTACTTCGGGATTTTACCAGTAATTGCACCAATCGCTTATAGTTATGGTGCAACACCGGTTGAGATTGGTGTGGCCTCTCTTATGGGACAAGCTATTCGTTTTGCTAGTCCACTAGTAGCCTTCCTTTATGTCTTGGTTGACCGAACTGAAGTAAGTTTTGTTGACTATCAAAAAGAATATCTCAAATGGGGCTTTATTAGTTTTGCTTTACAATTAACAATAGCAATTCTTACTGGTGCAATTCCTATTTAAATTGTTTCTTTACAGATATCAATAAATGCTTGAGCATAGGTTGGTAATTGACGATGCTTACGATAAGCAACAATTAAATCAACATAAAATGGAATTTTTAAAGAAAAAAATGTAATCTTGTCAGTCATCATAATGTGTTTTGAATGACTACTATTGATAAAACAAACTCCTAAATTATTTGCAACAAGATTTGAAGCTGTTTCAATATTTCTTGTTGCAAGTACATGTTTAGGCTTGAAATGGTGCATAGCAAAAATTTGATCTGATACTTGTCGAGAAAATTGGTCAGGTTGATGTAGGATAAAGAGTTCGTTTTCTAGTAGATTAAGATCCATAATTGGAAAATTTTGATTTTGATTATTTGCAATTTTTTTACAAAGGGAGTGCTTTGTTGGCAAAGCAATAAGCATTTCTTCAGCTTTTATTTGTTCACTATGTAGATATTGATTTGTTTCAATACGATTCATCAGAGCAATATCAACATCTCCGTTCTCTAATAGTTGTGTAAATTTTGCGGATGATGATTCATTCAATATAATTTCTACATTTGGGTATAGTTTTTTAAATTTTGGAAGTAAGACAGGTACTAGATAAGAACTTCTTAGAAGAGGAATTGCAATTTTTAAGCGACCAAATTGATTGTTTTGGATAATCTGGAGACGATCTTCAAAATCTCCTTTTATTTTTAATATCTCAAGACCGTATTTTAGGAATTCTTCTCCCAAATAGCTTAGTTCAAATTTTTTACCATGTTGCACAAAAACGTCAAAGCCAAGTCTACTATTCATGTTCTTTAAGTAAGTACTCAATGAGGGCTGAGTGATATAGAGTGCTTCAGCTGCTTTAGTGACACTTCCCTTATCTAGGATTGCTTTGACATATTCAATATCTTTAATTTCCATAGTTTACAAACCTTTTTTCATTACTTTTTTGAAAGTAAGAAATCCTCCTAATTTATGTTAAACCTTTATAGGTTATTTAGTAATAAAGCACCATTTTCAATCCTGTGAAGTTGAAAATGGTGTTTTTAATTCTTAATAATGGATAACATTGGTCTCATGTTGAATGTTACGAATAATCTCACTTGCTTGGCTTGATTTAAAATACTGATAAGTACTTTCAGGAACAAATTTTTTAATAGCTTCTAGATTATCTTCTTTTATCAGTTGTCGAACAGTTGAAGCACTAACAATCTCGCCATCAATACTTAGTCTAGGGATAACTATACAATCAATACCCATTTGAGGGAGTTTTTCTTGCATAGCCTGATTGTAGATATTAGTTACTAGACTATTTGGCTCCTCACCAACATATCGCTTAGTGATGTCGAGTGTCTTGGCAATTTTGGTGAAGATGCTAAGGTCGACTTCAGCTTGGCTTTTTATGATACTTTCGCTGTCCTTTTGGAAATACGAAGGAAAGGTGGATTGACTAATGATATAAGAGCCTGTTTCATGGTAAATAATATTCGTCAGGTGACTTGTACCTGCTAAGATAAGTGCTTTGCGAACTTCAAAGGGAACTAAGCTTGTGTCTTCGCTCACCAAAAATAGATGGACTACTTGGTTCTCACGGGCCGCTTTTTCTATCAGGTGTAAATGTCCTAAGGTAAAAGGATTAGCATTCATAACAATAGCGGCAGCATCAGTAATGTTTCTGTTGTCATCTGCTACTAGTTTTTTGAGGTAATCACTAAAACCTGCTCGGCGATTCTCCATAAAAGTAACTAAATTTGGAATTTCGGCAATGGGATAGAAGCCCAAGTCTTTAAAAAATTTGCTGGATTCGGGTTTGGTGTATACAAATAAATGTGTGTTACCTCTCTCAAACTGAACGGAAATTAAATGTGTTATTATTTGGTTTAGGAGGCCTTCACCGGTATACCTTTTACATACAGCGAAACAGCGTAATGTATTTACAAACAAACTTCCCGTGGCAATTAGGGTTCCATCCTCTTCAAAAATGCCACAAGTGTAATCAAGATTGGCATCACGTTTTATACCAGCATCTTCAAGTAATTGAGTTACTTTTGCTTGGTTTACTTTATCAAAAGTAAAAATTTGTGAAACAGTAAAATGTGGCATATGAGTTCCTTTCCTTGATAGCTTAAATTGACTAAGTCTATTTAAATATAGACAACTTATATCTTAATTATACACATCTAAAAATAAAAAAACATGTCGAATCATAAATGAGAGCTATAAAAACAGTAAAAGAACATTTTACTTCTTTATTATAATATAAGGAGTTATAAGTAGAAATTCATATTTTCTTTTGATTGCCCAGTAATAGTCAAAATAATGAGCTAGGTTTTTAGGATGCATTGGTGTATACTGTTACTATTGTAAATGTCATGAAAAAAGTAGAAAGGGAAAAATGGTTATAGTATTTTATACAGTCACAGTTGGTTTGCTCGGCGGAATGATAGCCAAGAAGTTGACCATTCCAGCACCTTTTATGATTGGGAGTATGTTAGCAGTAGCCCTCTTGTCTGTTACAACAGGTCAGATGGGAACAGTCCATTCGATGAAGCTCTTTGCCCAGATAATCAGTGGTGCTTATATTGGACAGAATGTGAGTAAAGAAGATTTTCTCAATCTACCCAAATTAGGTAAAGCTATTGCTGGATTAATGACTCTTTTTACGTTAAATATGTTGGTTCTTGGGACCATTTTGATAGTATTTTTCAAAATGGATGCTGTCACAGCTTTTCTTTCTTGCCTACCTGGGGGGATTGTTGACGTCTCGTTAATGGCAATTGATATGGGAGCGAAAGCGGACACTGTGGCTACTATGCAAACCGTCAGATTAGTCGGGATATTACTTATTTTACCCAATTGGGTTGGTTTTATTACGAATCGTTTTGCACCGGAATTGCGACAAATCCCAAGACAACAAAATGAATCTATCAAAGAAGTGAAGGAACTAAGCTTACGCAAGCAGAATAGACTAACCAATGATTTGCTAATCTTGGTGATTTCGACAATTGGCGGTCTGATTGGCGAATGGAGCGGATTACCAGTAGGGGCCCTCATTATCTCTTTGCTTTTTTCATCAGCTCTGAAGGTAAAGCGAGATACAAAACAACTACATCCCTATATCAGATATATTGCGCAGATATGTGCGGGTTCTTTAATTGGATGTAATTTCACCCACGAAAGTTTCTTACAAATGATTCATCTCATTATTCCAATAATTCTTTTATTATCCAGTTATATGATAATAAATGGTGTCTTTGGATATATTATGTATAAGCGTGGTTTTTTAGATATTCAGTCAGCTTTGTTTGCTTCATCCCCTGCAGGGGCAACGGATATCTCACTACTAGCTGGTGAATTAGGTGGAGATATGCCTAAAATTGCTGGAATTCAAATCAGTCGAACACTTTATACTGTGATTATTATGCCTCTTATTATTAAATTAATTACCTTGTTTATATAAAAAATGACTTATAATTAAGTCATTTTTTATATTATTTTCTCTAGGAATGCAAAATAAAGACTAAGTGCAAATAGATCTGCGCTGCCACCGGGGCTTAAGTGTAACTGAACTAAATGGTCGTTGTAGTCGGATAATTGCTTACACAGGTCAGGTGATGCTAAGTTCTTGTCCTTTAACTCTTTAGCTTCTTTCTGGACGGTTCTTAGGGCACCAATTCCTCCGCGATGAATAAGATTAGCATCTTCAACAAAAGTCATCAAGTGGAGGAGCAGTTTTAGTTGTAAAAAATGTTTATCTGATGTTGAATTAGCATGGTTTCGTAAGTAGGGGAGGGCATTTTTTGTTAGGCTTGGATACCCTTCTGCAGCCTCGCCTCTGGGACCTTTGATACCATAATTAAGGTAGAGTTTCTCTCCATATGTTAATTGTTCTTTTTCTGCTAAATTTTGCAAGTCATTTGCGATCAGGTGGCTTGTCATTGGAACTATCAGTTGACAAATAGCTCTGGTATCATCAGCTGTAAAGGAATCTTTTAAGTTTTTGTTAGGATTTTGTGCCAGATAAGCGCCTGTTGCTCCTAAAATTAATGCAAAGGAAAAGTTTACACCTTTGTGGGTATTGATACCATTAGTGGCGTCAAACATTGAACGTTCAGCTTCAATACCTTCCTCTCTGAGCAAGTTGAAAATTATCTGTGGGTCTTGTCTAAAATTATCAAAACCAATTTTGATATACCGATAGAAGTGAGCGGTTAATACGGCAGTTGAATCAATAAAAGTTGCAAGGGTCATGTCGGAGTGGGAACCATCATTGGCACAATCAACTAATCCTGGCTTTGGAGTTAAGGTCACTTCATATAAGAGTGCTTTACTAGCAGCCTGGCTAAAATAAAGCAATGGGGCATCAAGCATCTGTTCTACCTTCCAAATCTTGAACAATAAAATCTAAAGAATTATTGAGGTGTTCATGTGTAATTAAATTAACTTGTTGGTAATCTTTATTTTTCATACCACGATAAATCATCCAATGTTCATCTAGTGCTTTGCGTCGTCTCTCAACTGATGAGATAGAGATACGACGAAAATAGAGTAAGTAAGCCTGCAATTCAGAAACAATTTCTTTTAGACGAAGCATTTGGCTTTTTTCATAAATTAAGTTATTAAAATCATTGAAATTATCGAGGACTTTATCAACTTGGTCTTGAACTAAGTAGCCTTCACATGTATTTAAGAGTTGGCGCATTTCTTCAAAATCTTCAATGGACATTTTATTCATTGCAGTTGTCGATGCCAAGGTATCAAGTGCTTTTCGAATTTCAAATATCTCATGTGCATCATCAAGGCTGACTCCTTTAACAATAATACCTTTATTAGGCAAATGTTCAACGAGTTTTTCTTCCTCAAGTGCACTCAAGGCATACCGAATAGGAGTTCTACTGATATTTAATTCAGTTGAAAACTCTTTTTCATTGATACGGGTTCCAGCTGGAATCTCCCTTAGTACAATGGTCTTTTTGAAGGCTTCATATAAGGCAATT
This sequence comes from Streptococcus parauberis NCFD 2020, assembly GCF_000187935.1. NCBI lineage: Bacteria > Bacillati > Bacillota > Bacilli > Lactobacillales > Streptococcaceae > Streptococcus > Streptococcus parauberis. The sequence goes on along the minus strand of NZ_AEUT02000001.1, from coordinate 1,309,148 downwards.
TTTAATGGTTTATTTTGTGAGAGTTCTAAATTATGTTTTACTACTTCGGTAATCGGATTCATTGGAGCTCCTTAAAGTCTGTTTTTTCTATTATATCTAAAAAAATGATAAAGATATAATAGAATCCCAACAATATATTATTATTATGTAATAGTTTAAAATAAAAAGGTTATGTCCATGGACATAACCTTATATATACAATAAGTGATTATTGAGGAATATAGATTGGCATATGGCCCATTAAAACAATAGTTACAATGAAGATAATAAAGATACCTAGAGCATATTTACCAGCTGTTTTTTGCCATTCACCCATATCTAAGCCTGTTAAACGAAGAAGGAGGTAAATGAAAGCTACTAAAGGACTTAGTAAGTGGAATGCTTGTCCCATAAGTGATGCTAAGGCCATTGACATGTTGTCGAAGCCATAACGTGCACCTGCCTGAGCAAGTACTGGCATAATACCATAATAGAAACCATCATTTGATAAGAAGAAGGTACCAGGTGCTGATAGTAAGGCAATAATTATGCCCCAGAATCCGCCTAATTGTTTAGGAATGATAGTTGTAAAGCTTTGTGCTAAGGCATTTGCCATTCCAGACCCTTGGAAGAGCCCCATAAAGATACCAGCAGCAAAGACTAGAATTACGACCTGAACAGCATCGCCAGCATTGTCACCAATACGTTTTGATTGATCCTTTAAATTAGGGTAGTTAACCATTAAGGCGATAATTGTACCTACTGCAAACAGAAGAAGTGATGGAATAGCAATTGATTCAATAAATGAGCCTGCGACTAACCATGCAATAAGTACGATAGTTAAGATACCATTGAAAAGGAAGAGATTAGGTCTTTTAATCGAATCTTTTTCACTATCAGCAACAGCGGTCAGTTCTGCTAATTCTGCCTCAGATAACTCTTTAACTCCAAGTCGTTGGCGTTCTTTTTTACCCATGCTTCTTGCAACAAAGAAGATAACATATAGAAGTGACAATACCATACCTGGTGCTAAATACCCAAGGATTTCTGATCCAACATTTAGAACTGACATAGCACGTGCAGTAGGTCCACCCCATGGAAGAAGGTTCATGATGGTGTTTTGTAAAATAATCAAAACACCTAAGTTCATGACTTTCATGTTGAGCTTTTGGTAGATTGGTAAGAAAGCAGACACAACAATAAGGGTTGTTGTTGTACCGTCACCATTCATTGATACAGCGGCAGAAACAATAGCAGTAGCCATCAAGACTTTCATTGGATCACCTTTTGCAAAGCGAATCATTTTTGCAGTAATTGGATCAAATAGACCTGTATCTAACATGATTGAGAAATATAGAATAGCAAACAGTAACATAATACCTGTTTTGGCTGTTTGACTAATTCCATACATAACCATTGGGCCAATAGCTGTGAAATTATTGGCAATTTTATCACCGCCTAGTGATTCAACGAAAGCTGCATCTGCAGTTAAGTCAGCTGAACCTGTTAGGATTGCAATGACTGCAAACACTAAAGGAATCATTACCAAAGCAGATAAGGGTGACATTTTCTTGGTCATTACGACATACATGAAAATGGCGATCATGGCATAAGCCAATATTGTGAGTAACATATGTTCCTCTCCTTTATATAAAATTATTTAGTAAACGATTTAATAATGAAACTCATACAAATAATAATGCAAATATTTTTATTTTCTGAAAAATAATACATTTTTAGTGTAAATGAAAGCGTTTAAAAAAGATAGATGTTTTGTGATAAAGAACACTAAAAAAACAAAATCTCTAATTTTCTATTTATTTCATATAAAGTTCTGTAAAAATATTCTTTTTGTGATGAAAGAACAATAAAAAGCCATTAAATTAGGAAATTACATATTATAATAATATTAAGCGAACAGATAGTTTCGATACGATGACTAGGAAAGGAGGAACCTATGGGATTATTTCAGCGACTATTTGGTAAGTCAGAAGAAAAGGAAATTCCTATTAACACTGTTGATAAAGGAGAGACCGAACAAATTGAAAAGGAATGGGAAAAATTACCAGCTTTCATTCCAGTTAATGAAGAAGACTATTCTTTAGTTAGTCTAATTGCCACTGCTATTGCCGCAGGTGATCGACCTGAGAGTAAATTTGTCGTTAAAAAAATTATGCAGCGAAATCCAGAAGTTTTACATGTTTCACTAATTGCTTCTAGTTTAGCAGCCGCAGATGTTATTGACAGCAAATTTAAGATAAAAACAGTTTATCGGAAAACAAATTAATAAGGAGACATGAACATGTTACGTAAATTTAAAATTTCTATTGATGGAAAAGAATACTTAGTTGAAATGGAAGAAATTGGTGGCACTCCAGCACCAGCACCTGTAGCTCCGGCTGCACCTGTCGAGTCAGCTGTAGAAACTCCAGCACCAGCACCAAGTCCAGCTGCTTCAGCGCCTGCAGGTGGAGATGCAATGCCATCACCAATGCCGGGAACTATTTTAAGAACATTAGTTAATGTTGGTGATACAGTATCAGAAAATCAACCACTTATGATTTTAGAAGCTATGAAAATGGAAAATGAGATTGTCGCAAGTAAAGGTGGAACAGTAGCAGCTATTCATGTCACTCAAGGGCAAGTCGTTAATGCCGGAGATGGTTTAATTACAATTAACTAATAATTATTTTATGGAAGGAAGTATCAAGTGGAAACTTTAATTCAAGGAATTACATCAATTACCATCCCACAAGTTGTGATGATGATTATTGGTGGCGTGTTAATGTATTTAGGTATAAAAAAAGAGTATGAGCCAACGCTACTCGTACCAATGGGATTAGGAACAATCTTAGTAAACTTTCCTGGTACTGGGGTCCTAACTCAAGTTGTCAATGGAGTTGAGCAAGAAGGTGTCTTTGACGTACTATTCAATTTTGGTATTGGTACAGAATTATTTCCATTACTAATTTTTATTGGAATAGGTGCAATGATAGACTTTGGTCCATTATTACAAAATCCATTCATGTTACTTTTTGGAGCAGCTGCTCAGTTCGGGATTTTCTTTGTTGTCGTTATAGCTGTTATGGCAGGTTTTGATATTAAAGAGGCTGCCTCAATTGGGATCATTGGTGCAGCTGATGGACCAACATCAATTTTTGTAGCTAATCAGTTGGCACCTAAATTATTAGGACCAATTACTGTAGCAGCCTATTCATATATGGCTTTGGTTCCTATTATTCAACCATTTGCGATTAAATTAGTAACAACTAAAAAAGAACGTCAAATCAGAATGCATTATAAAGCTGAGAGCGTCTCAAAATTAACAAAAATTTTATTCCCAATCGTTATTACTTTTGTAGCAGGATTTATTGCCCCAATTTCTTTACCACTTGTTGGTTTCTTAATGTTTGGTAACCTACTACGAGAGTGTGGTGTATTGGATCGCTTATCATTAACAGCACAAAATGAATTGGTAAATATTGTATCGATTCTCCTAGGTTTAACTATCTCTGTTAAAATGCAAGCTGAGTTATTCTTAAACTTCCAGACATTGATGATTATCTTATTTGGTCTAGTTGCCTTTATTATGGACTCAATTGGTGGTGTTATGTTTGCTAAGATGCTGAATATTTTCCGTAAGGAAAAAATTAATCCGATGATTGGTGCGGCAGGTATCTCTGCCTTTCCGATGTCTAGTCGTGTTATTCAAAAAATGGCAACGGATGAAGATCCACAAAACTTTATCTTAATGTATGCAGTTGGAGCTAACGTTTCAGGACAGATTGCTTCAGTTATTGCAGGTGGACTCTTACTTGCATTCTTTAGTTAATAAAAAGGAAGTTGAGAACAATTATGAATATGGAACATTTAACCATGGCCTTTGAACTAATGGGTCTTGGTATGGCTGGAGTCTTTATTGTATTAGGAATTTTGTATGCAGTAGCAGAAATTCTTATCAAAGTATTACCTGCCGAAAAATAAATTTGTGTAACAAGAGACGACACATCTTAATTTCAAGACAGTGCCGCCTACTGAATAAATAATGAGGTGAAATTATGGAAATTAAGCAAACTGCCGTAGCAGGAAGCCTGGAATCTAGTGATATCATGGTGACAGTTAGTCCTGCTACCAATGGCATCCAGATTGATTTAGAAAGTAGTGTTGAAAAACAATTCGGTCGTCGTATTCGTCAAGTAATTGAAGAAACAGTAAAAAATTTACAAGTTGAAAATATTGGAATCCACGCAGTAGATAAAGGTGCATTAGATTGCACTGTACAAGCTCGAACAATTGCTGCAGTTCATCGTGCTGTAGGACTTGATCAATATGATTGGAAGGAGATTGACTCATGGAACGTTTAAGAAGAACAATGATGTTTGTCCCTGGGGCTAATGCAGCCATGTTACGTGATGCCCCCCTTTATGGTGCGGATTCAATCATGTTTGACTTGGAAGATTCAGTGTCTTTAAAAGAAAAAGATACTTCTAGAACCTTGGTTCATTTTGCATTAAAGACCTTTGATTATAGCAATGTCGAAACGGTAGTTCGTGTTAACGGACTTGATACTGTTGGGGCGCTAGATATTGAAGCTGTTGTCCTAGCGGGCGTTAACGTTGTCCGTCTTCCAAAAACAGAAACAGCACAAGATATCATAGATGTAGAGGCTGTAATTGAACGTGTTGAACGTGAAAATGGGATTGAAATTGGTCGCACCAAAATGATGGCAGCCATTGAATCAGCTGAAGGTGTACTTAATGCAAGGGAAATCGCAAAAGCTTCAAACCGCTTAATTGGCATTGCATTAGGTGCTGAGGACTATGTTACAAATATGAAAACGCGTCGTTACCCCGATGGACAAGAATTATTCTTTGCAAGAAGCATGATTCTCCATGCAGCTCGCGCAGCTGGTATAGCAGCGATTGATACCGTATATTCTGATGTCAATAATCCAGAAGGTTTCCAAAATGAAGTGAAACTGATTAAGCAATTAGGATTTGATGGTAAATCAGTTATCAATCCTCGACAAATTCCACTAGTAAATGAGATTTATGCACCAAGCGAAAAAGAAATTCAGAATGCTAAAGAAGTTATTTGGGCCATTCGTGAAGCTGAAAGCAAAGGATCTGGTGTCATATCTCTTAAAGGGAAAATGGTTGATAAACCAATTGTTGAACGTGCAGAGCGTGTCATTATGTTAGCCAAAGCAGCAGGGCTAATGACTGAGGAGGATTTATAATGGTTGAAAATAAGGTGAAACGTGACATTCCTCAAAAATATGCTGATCAATACGGCGTATTTGACGGTGAATTAGCAAATGTAAAAGAATATAATGAAGCAAGTCGTCTCATTAAACCAGTTAAACCACGTGATGAGAAATTAGTATCATCCATTCGTGAAGTGATTGAAAAAACCGGTTTGAAAGATGGTATGACAATCTCTTTTCACCATCACTTCCGTGAAGGTGATTACGTTATGAATATGGTTCTTGCACAAATTGCTGCAATGGGTATTAAAAATATCTCAATTGCGCCAAGTTCAATTGCAAATGTGCATGAACCACTAATTGATCATATTAAAAATGGTGTCGTAACAAATATTACTTCTTCAGGATTACGCGATAAAGTAGGAGCTGCAATTTCAGCCGGAATCATGGAAAATCCTGTAGTTATCCGTTCACATGGTGGTCGTGCGCGTGCTATCGCAGCTGGGGATGTGCATATCGACGTTGCATTCTTAGGTGCGCCAAGTTCGGATGCTTATGGTAATGCTAATGGAACAAAAGGGAAAGCAACTTGTGGTTCTTTAGGTTATGCTATGATTGATGCTAAATATGCTGATCAGGTGGTTATTATCACAGATACCTTGATGCCATATCCTAACACTCCAATTTCAATCCCACAAACGGATGTTGATTATGTAGTTGTTGTCGATGAAATAGGGAATCCAGATGGCATAGCAAAAGGTGCAACACGTTTTACAAAAAATCCGAAAGAACTTTTGATTGCTCAATATGCTTCTGAGGTGATAACTAATTCACCATATTACAAGGAAGGATTTTCTTTCCAAACAGGTACTGGTGGTGCATCTCTAGCTGTAACACGTTACATGCGTGAACAAATGATTAAAGACGGTATTACTGCAAGTTTTGCACTTGGTGGAATTACCAACGCAATGGTTGAATTACTTGAGGAAGGCCTGGTTGAAAAGATTCTTGACGTTCAGGACTTTGACCATCCATCAGCAATTTCCTTAGATAAAAATAGTCAGCATTATGAAATTGATGCCAACATGTATGCCTCACCATTGAGTAAAGGCTCTGTAATCAATCAATTAGATACCTGTGTTTTATCAGCATTAGAAGTTGATACAGACTTTAATGTTAATGTTATGACAGGTTCTGATGGTGTTATTCGTGGAGCATCAGGTGGACATTGTGATACAGCTTTTGCTGCCAAAATGAGTTTAGTTATTTCACCACTTGTTCGTGGACGCATTCCAACCTTTGTTGATAAAGTTAATACTGTTATCACTCCTGGTACAAGTGTCGACGTTATCGTAACAGAAGTTGGTATTGCAATCAATCCAAACCGTCCTGACTTAGTTGAGCATTTTAAATCATTAAAAGTTCCCCAATTTACTGTGGCAGAATTAAAAGAAAAAGCTTATTCAATTGTTGGACAACCAGATGATATCGAATATGGTGATAAGGTTGTTGCCTTAATTGAATATCGTGATGGCAGTATCATTGACGTGGTCCGTAATGTCTAAGGACATCTTATTTAATGGGGAAATTGTTTGTTTAGATGACATGTTAAGGGCGCGTGAAATTAGAAGTTATAGACAGTATACACTTCTACAAGACCATCCCAATCAGAGTCTTTTGTCAGTGACAATGAATATTCCAGGAGCTGTTAAGAGCTCTGACTTGTTAGAAAAAGCATTTCTAACAGTAGTTAATCAAATCCAAAATAGCTTAGGCTCTCAAGCCATTGGCTTTGAAAAAACAGTCTTTCAAAAAACTGGTCCGGAATATTATTGTCTAACTGACTTAAGTGCTCAGCAATTAAAAGAAAAAATGATCGTTATTGAAACGGCTAGTCCGATTGGAAGATTGATGGATCTTGATGTGCTTTGGTGGAATGAGGGCCACCTGGTACCAATCAGTCGGAAAGATTTAGGATATGAAGCAAGGCAATGTTTTATCTGTTCTGCTGACGCTAAGACTTGTGGTCGTTCGCGAAAACATACTGTCTTAGAGATGCAAGAAAAAATTGCCGCAATGCTTGAGCCTTTCTTGACTAACTTAAAGGAGGAATGAAATGGCAAAAATCCGTATTACGGAAACTGTTCTAAGAGATGGGCAACAAAGTCAAATTGCCACTCGGATGACAACAGAACAAATGTTACCTGTTTTAGAACAACTAGATAATGCCGGCTACCATGCTCTTGAAGTTTGGGGCGGTGCAACATTTGATTCATGTTTGCGCTACTTAAATGAAGATCCATGGGAAAGATTACGTACGATACGTAAAGCCGTCAAACATACAAAACTACAAATGTTATTACGAGGACAAAATATTCTTGGTTACCGTAATTATGCAGATGACGTAGTTCGTGAATTTGTTCAAAAATCAATTGAGAATGGGATTGATATTATCCGTATATTTGATGCTTTGAACGATCCAAGAAACCTACAAACTGCAGTAGCAGCAACTAAAGAATTTGGTGGCCATGCACAAGTTGCAATATCTTATACAACTAGTCCTGTCCATACTGTAGATTATTTTGTCCATTTGGCAGAAGAATATGCTAAATTGGGTGCAGATTCTATCTGTATCAAAGATATGGCAGGTGTTTTAACACCACAAACCGGCTATGACTTGGTTAAAGGAATTAAAGCAAGAATTGATCTCCCCTTAGAAATTCATACACATGCAACGGGTGGAATTTCAGAAATGACTTATTTAAAAGTAGCTGAGGCAGGTGCAGATATCATTGATACAGCAGTATCTTCTTTTGCAGGAGGCACCAGTCAGCCGGCAACTGAATCTGTTGTTATGGGTCTTGAAGATTTAGGATTTGAAACTGGACTTAATCTGAAAGAAGTTGAGAAAGTTGCTAGCCACCTTAATACTGTTCGTGATCATTTCCGTTCAGAAGGTTTACTTAATCCAAAGGTAAAAGATATTGAACCTAAAACCTTGATTTATCAGGTTCCTGGTGGAATGTTATCGAATCTCCTTAGTCAATTATCTGAACAGGGATTAGATGATAAATATGAAGAAGTTTTAGCAGAGGTACCACGTGTGCGTGCAGACCTTGGCTATCCACCATTAGTAACACCACTTTCTCAAATGGTTGGTACACAAGCCCTAATGAATGTCATTTCAGGTGAGCGTTATAAAATCGTTCCTAATGAAATTAAAGATTATGTTCGTGGCTTATATGGTAGACCACCGGCACCACTAGCTGAGGGAATAAAAGAAAAAATTATTGGTGAGGAAGAAGTTATGACAATCAGACCAGCTGATTTGATTGAGCCGCAATTACCAAAATTACGTGAAGAAATTGCCCAATATGCTAAATCGGAAGAAGATGTATTAAGTTATGCTTCTTTCCCAAATCAGGCTAAGGATTTCTTGGGACGTCGAGAAGATCCATTCTACGATGTACCATTCCAAGAAGTTCAGGTCACAATTGACATTGACTAAAAAAACTTAGGTAGTATAACTACCTAAGTTTTTTTGATTTTAAGTTAATTGCTCAATAATAGTTTCTAATTTGGAGATGCTGTCTGCTAATAAGGAATTATCTTTTTCTGAAGTCTGAAATTCTTTTAAATAATCCAATCGAAAGGCCATGCGATCTTTTAATAAAGCTAAGTAATGAGTATCATTCTCGTCGACTTTAAAATCTGCTATGTCTAGATAGGAGAACTCTGGTAGATGCGCAAAATCTTTAAACATTGCATCACCATCTACTAGTTTCTCAATACAAGATAAGGAAATCTCCTTACTGATTTTAGTATTCAAATAAGATCCAGTGTTGATAATATAGGCTTCAACACCTGAGGCAAACAAGTCATGGAATTTCTCAAAATCTTCAATTAATGGATAAATCCGGAATGGATTAGCATACGGTTCAATGACCAGTTTTCCTAAATCGCCGCTAGTATTTTCTGCATTAGAACGTTTTGTCATAAGAGTACAACCAAATGCTGAAGCAAGTGTCGGATCACTAATTTTAACAAGTGGAGGGAGAGATTCATCTTTCATTATCCAAAATATGGCTGAAATAGGTTCATGAATGACATCAACTCGGTCTGGAGTTGAATAACGAGATTTGATCGTTCGACCGTTTCCATTTCGGATATCCTCAGTCACCAAAACACGTTCTCCTGATTCATTTAAAGTGACTCCACAGTTTTGGACAGTTAAGAAATAATCTTGCTCAGGATGACCCACTGGATAATCATTAGTTTTATCAAAGTAAGCCGGTTCCAGAGCTACCGCAGAACCATCCTTAGTAGAAATGACAAAGGCATCATCATGAAGTACTTGAATTTCATATTTATTATCATGTTTTGCATGGGTTAATGTTGATTTACCTGATCCCGATAAGCCAAAGAAAGAAGCTACATAAAGCTCACCATCTTTTCTAAATTCTTTAAGACCTCCATGACAAGCGACGTAATTATTTCGTGCAGCAGTTGCCCAAGCTAAGGTTAAAGTCCCTTTTTTTATTTCACCAAAATAATTCATGCCCAAAATAGCAGCGACATTCTGTTTTGTATCAAAATATGCTAATCCATCTGGGTAATTATCATGTTTCCAATCAGGATTGAAATAGATAAAAATATCATTTTCGTCATATGTAAGAGACTGCTCAAGAAGTGCTTGATAATTATCATTAAGAATTTGGAAATTAAGAAGCCAAGAGTACATGTTATTGATTTCCTGTTTAGGCATCATAATATGAGCTTCAATCATAAACTGTTTATCTAGCCCAACTACAGACTGAGCTGAAATGAATGGTTTGAAGCTAGATTGGTAAATATCCTCTCTTAGTAGAGCTTCAATATTTTTATCTTCGTTAGGTTCTTGACCTTTTATACGTCGAGCCTTTGCAGTTCGACCAACAACAGCTCCACCATTTGCGACAATGACATGCGTATCTTCATCCAGTTCTAAGTCCTTAGCATGTTTAATCTTCTGATCCAGAACAATTGTATTTGGAGCAGCAGCAGCTAACTGATAAGCTTCTTTTATAGAATTGATAACTTGTACATTATTACCATAAAAAGCAGTTTCTATAATTGTTTTGCAAGATGAAAAGTGGGAATTTTGTAAATTAATATCCTCGTTTTTATAATGCCCGATGGTTGTCATAATACACCTCCTGTATAAATATTCAATCCTATTGTACCAAATGTAAACGCATACAACAATTAAATGTGTGAAAAAGAACACATTTAAACCCAAATAATCTCTTGACAAGTACACTAACTTGCAATACAATATAGTTAGATAAAGTAACTTGTATTACAAGATAGTGAAAGAGGTGGTCTATTTGATTCCATCACAGATGTTAAAAGGCTTATTGGAAGGTGCCATATTAGAGATCATTAGGCAAGAAGAAACTTATGCTTATGAAATCTCAAAAAAATTGGAAGCCTACGGATTTGGGACAGTTTCTGAAGGAACCATTTATCCGATTATTTTAAGATTGCAGAGCAGTAAGTCAATTGAAGGCATAGCTAAACCATCGCCGCAAGGGCCAAAACGTAAATATTATAGTTTAACGGATACTGGCTTACAACAATTAGCAGACTTTAAAGAAAATTGGCTGTCGCTCAGCTCTGCGATCAACCAACTCTTAAGTAATGAAAATAGCGATCTGAGAGAGGTAGAATGAAGATGAACAAAGTCAAAGCACTACAAAAGGAAAATGGTAGATTAGAAGATGGTATCAAGGAAGTTTACTCCAAGGATTATACTGATATGATAGTATATCTGCGGGGGGCCAAAATTAATGACTACCATCAAGAAGAAATCCGCAACGATTTGGTTTCGCTATTGCTGGAAGGGCAAGATCGTGGCGAAAGGTTAGAAGACATTTTTGGTCAGGATAAGCAAGCTTTCATTGATGATGTTATTGCTTCGTTGCCAAAAATGAATGCTACAGAAAATTTTTTAAGACATCTCAATATGATATTGCTTTTAGTTTTTAACTTCTCACTAATCTTTTTAGCAGGGGATATCCTAACTTATTGTTTAGAACGCATTGTCAACCATAAAAGTCCAGAGTTTACAATGACTATTACATGGCTAGACATACTGCTAATGATTGTAATCATCATCGTTTCAATTGCTATCGTGGAAATGATTGTTAAAGGAACCTATTCCCTAACTGACAAAGCCATGAGAAGACGTTTCATCGTCTATTGTCTCCCAATCATCATGATTATTTTTGGATTACCTTTTCTAAATCGATCACTAGACGTAAGCGTGCTACATGGACCTATTTGGTATTATCTTCCTTTAGGAGGATTGCTAGCGCTGGCTAAATTTGGCCTCAGCAACTATCTGGATAAAACCTACAACACACCACTCTGAGAGGCATAGCTAAACCATGAGCGAGATATCTTTATAGATAATTAGCATCAGAAAATTAGAATCTTTAAAAGACAATTCTCAGACAAAGCACCCCCAAAAAAATTGGAGGTGCTTTTTTAGTAAAAAAAGGAAAATCATATCTTAATATAAAAAATTAGCATGCTAACAATTAGAAAGATAGAAGTAAAATAAAAGCTCGTGATTGTAAATATTTTGCAAATAGGATGTAAAACTTTAGTAAATGTGCATTTTTTCTAGTTTTGGACACTTGTATAAGATATAACCGGTATAGTTGCTATCGCAGTAAAGGATAAACAAACTGGAGAGACTTACATTGCATACGCAGGTACTAACAAGGATGCGGATGGACTACGCGATTTTATTTCAAATGCTCATATAGGGGTAAATAATTCTGCTTACTTAGAACGATTAGGAGATAAAGCTACTAGCATTTATGATAAGGTTCAAAGTAATGGTAAAGGAAATGAGATGTTATTAAGAAAAAAAATTTATATTGGAGAAACTAATAAAGGTGTGGTTTACTATAATACGAGAACAGGAGAAATACTTTCATCTGAAAAAGTAAACTAATAAATACAGAAAAAGCGGGTAACTATAATAAGTATATTCCTCTTATTATTTCATTACTAATATTATTTGGAAGTTTAGGAATTACGGCCATTTCTTTTGGTATATATAATAAAACAATATTAGGGATACTAGTACTATTGTGGATTTTAGAATTTTTAGGAATGCTGATTCTTGTAGAGCAAGCATTATACAAACATGTAAAAATCGGAGAAATTACAACAAAAAAAGAATTTTTAATTGCAGCTAATGGAAATTTAATTTGGAATAATTTTGGAGACAAAAAAATCACTATAGGCAAAAAAATTTATATATGGATAATAACATCGATAATAGGTGCTAGTGGATTTTTACCCATCCTTATCATTAATATCGTAGTTCACTCATTTGGTTCTCCAATAAAAAGTGAAATTGTAATGTATAGTTTAATGGGTATAATGCCAGCAGTGATGGTGATTGGTATTTTTCAAAACAATCCTATTAGGTTTATTAAAGCAGTAGAAAATGTTCGCAAAAATAAATAGTTAGTAAAAGAAAGAGGACTGATATGAATGAAGAAATTTTACCACTAGGTAGTGTTGTTACATTAAAAAATGGAGATGGTAGTGAAGTAATGATAGTTACAAGAGCAGCCATCATTGAGGAAAATGGATCAGAAGTATATTTTGATTATGGATCAGTGTTAATACCACAAGGGATGGTAAGTCCAGAAAATGTATATTTCTTTAATATTGAAAATATTGAGAATGTTTTTTTAAAGGTTACGAAAACGAAGATGAATTGAAATTTCAAAATGATTATGGTAATATGAATTTGACTCTATCTATTCAAAGGGAGATGTAGATAATTAATAGAAGATTTATTAGAGACAAATCATTTAACAGAAAAAATAGAAAAGAATTGAAAATTTTGAAAAAAGATAAATACATTACAATGCTGATGCTTGTGGCTTTGGCCGTTCCAAGCATTCAAACTTTAAGTGTTTTGGCGGAGGATACGACTCCTAGCACCAGTCAATCGTCGTCGAGCACGACATCGATGACGTCAACGGAAGGGGCGACGGATAGTACGGCTACTAGTTCATCTAGTGAGACAGCTACTAGTACGGATCAAACGACGGCTCCTTCATCTTCGACGGAGACAGTTCCGTCGTCAAGTTCTACGGAGCCTTCTAGTTCGTCTAGCTCAAGCACGACGCCAACTAGCACTTCAACATCGTCTTCACCGACTACTGACGCTAGCCAGACTCAACCGGGTACGGCTGAAGGCAACAAAACGCCTGCGCCAGAACCGACTCAACCTGCTCCAGCGACACCACAAGAAGCAACTCCAAGTCCAGCGCAATTGCCAACAGTGGATTCGTGGTCTGATTTCAGTGTGCCTGCTCATCTGCCTTCGGCAATGGCTAGCGCAGCTTATGTGGAACACTGGACTGGTCAGGATGCATACAGCCATAACCTGCTCTCACACAGATATGGTATCACTGCAGCGCAACTGGATGGCTACCTGAAATCTACAGGGATTTCCTATGATACCAATCGTATCAATGGTGCCAAGCTATTAGAATGGGAAAAAGAAAGCGGACTTGACGTCCGAGCTATTATTGCCATTGCCATGGCTGAAAGCTCTCTAGGAACGCAAGGAGTAGCTAAAGAAGCCGGTGCCAATATGTTTGGTTATGGGGCATTTGATAACAATCCGGGTCATGCCAAGGCCTTTAATGATCAGGTGGCTGTGACTAAGTTGACCGAGGAGACCATTATCCAAAATCATAATACGAGTTTTGAGATTCAGGATAATAAAGCTAAACTCTTATCTGCTGGCCGATTAAATATTTCTGTTGAAGGTGGTGTTTATTTTACAGACACTAGCGGAACAGGTAAGAGCCGTGCTAAAATCATGGAAGCTATTGATCAATGGATTGATCAACATGGTGGCACACCAGCCATTCCTAAAGAATTACAGATGCAGTCATCTGCTTTACTAACCGCCGTACCAGTAAGCTTTAAGTTGTCTAAGCCTAATCATGTGATTGGCTACTCAGCCGTTACCTATCCATGGGGTCAATGTACTTGGTATGTTTATAACCGTGCGCAAGAACTTGGCTATCACTTTGGTCAATTTATGGGCAATGGTGGTGACTGGAAGAACAAGGCTGGTTATGAAACAACCCATACACCAAAAGCAGGTTACGCTCTTTCCTTTAGCCCAGGACAAGCAGGGGCAGACCCATCTTACGGGCATGTTGCCATTGTCGAAGAGGTCAAGAAAGACGGCACCGTCCTCATCTCAGAATCCAACTGCATTGGACTAGGCGTCATTTCCTACCGCACTTTCTCAGCAGCGCAAGCAAGCCAACTGACCTATGTGGTTGGGGAGAAGTAAAAGAGATTCTTTGACAAGCAAAACAACCTTAAGAAAAACTTCTTAGCTGTTCAGACAATGTCAAGAAGTATATCTAATAATTCGTCAGTAATATAGCCAATCTTAATATTAAAATAAAAATAGTCAACAAAAAAAGTAAATCACCAACAAAATTGAAGGTGATTTACTTTTTTTATTTTCTTGTAAATGTCGCAAGTTCAGATAGTTTATCGTTACTTGGGTTGAAAGTAGTGTTCATTGGACGGATCCATTGAACATATGTTAATTTATCGCCGTTTAATTTAAAACCCATTTCTGCTTCAAACCCTGCACCTCCCATTCCAAGCACTGGAAATGCCGCTGAGAAATTATCCCCTTTTAATTCTACGAAATGGTAAAGTCCAGGAGAAATCTCTTCGACTGGGTTAATTACACCAGTATACTTATTTCCTTTATCATCAACACGATTTGCATTACCTTTTGCATCATATGTTAATGCTTGATAGCCTTGACTAGGTGAGGTGTACTCCCATGTACCTACGAGACCTTCAGGTACTATCTGTTCATTGTTTGAACTTTCTGTTTTACTTTGACTACCATTATCAGTAGGTTTCTCTTGTTTTAAGAGTTCCTGATACTTATTTTGCATATCCTCTGGCGCGTGCTTATAAGTTGATTTGCTACCATCCTTGTAATCAGATACCAAGTATACAATCCCATTATTTCCTAAGATGATTTGATAACTTGGTTTATCAGGAGCCAAAAGTTCCTCATATAAGTATGAGTATCCATAATGAGATGCTTTGAAATTCTTAGACTCGGGAACACGAGAACTAATAATTTGTTGAGTTTCCTCTTCAAATGACAAATTTAAGTGTGTTTTGTCAGGTAAGTTATATAATCTGAAACAGCTTTTAGCAGCATATTCTGAGGTTTGACTACTTCCAACTTTAACACCTAATCTGGCTATCTTTAAAGATTTTAGTTTAGTTCTAAATGCTTCTAAACTACCTTCATAATATTCGTTTGGGGTTGGGTAGGTTCCTGTATCTATATCCATATTTTCTGTTAAACCAGTGATTCTTAAAAAGATTGGTCCATCAACTGTTTGACTTGACCAAACACCAACATTTCCTGCTCGGAAGTTAGATGTAAATGCAGGATCATCAGGAGCTCCACTTACTAATATACTATCTATAGCATAGGCAGAGTTAAATAGCCAAACTCCAAACGATTTATTGATTGCATCAATAGCAGTTATATCATACTTACTTGTGTCATTTATTGACTCGTCTTTAGAACTATTAGTAGTTGAAGAACTATTATTGGTACTACTTGGTTTTGCATTGTCATCAGATGTTTTATTCTTATTAGAATCTAGTGATTTCTTTGTAGTTATTTGGCTTGTTTCTATTTTGGGTTTTGAATTATCTTGTGATTGACAAGCTGTTAATGATATAAAACTTATAAAAAAAGTGTTAAGACAGTTAATTTAATAAATTGTTTTCTCATAAGTCTTCTCCTTTATCCTTATACTATTATAACACTTTTCCCACATTATTATTAGGATGTTTTAATCAAATCTTGTATTCTCTTCCCTCTTTATGCTATAGTTTTAGTGTTACTTAAATGGTTAAGGAGTCATATAGGGCAAGTTTAATATATCTGGTGGACGATGAAACAAATATTCGCAATCTTTTATCTTCTTTAAGCCATGAAGAGTTTGCGTTCAGGCTTTTGAAAATGGGGATAGTCTTTATGGGGCCTTTTTTGGTTAAAAATCCTGATTTACTCATTTTAGATATTATGATGCCGTGAACAGATGGGCTTTCTATTCTTGAGAAAATTCGCGAGGTTGATAAGTTAATCCCAGTCATTCTTTTGACTGCCCGCGATTCTGATGAAGCAACAGTAGATCAAAACGCACAACTTGAAGCACTCACCAAAAAAGCCGAAGCTATATATCAAAAACATGGCATCACCCAAAGACCATTAACAAATTACTACAACCAGTCAGCAATCCCCGCAGACTAAGTTCCAAAAAGAAATAGCGGAATGCATTTCCAATTGCAAACAGAAACTACTCTCTCGCAAACAAAAAACTAATCGATAAGACAGAAAAAATCAAGACACATATTTGTCTTCATTTTTATACAGTTTGATTTTATAATATCAAATGTCATAACTATGATTGGAATAAAAGATTGTCGGTTCATTTAATTCAAATAAAAGAAAGAATTGATGTATTAATAATGCATAAAGAAAATAATAAATGTTGGAAAACGATTGCAAACATGATAAAATAATCTAAATATAAATGAAAGGTGATTAACATGGAAAAGACATCTACAATGAAAGATGTGGCACGACTAGCTGGTGTTAGTGTAGGAACTGTTTCTCGGGTTATAAATAATGAAGCCGGAATAAAGGAATCAACTTTAGAAAAAGTTGCCTCTGCAATTGAAGCATTGCACTATATTCCGGATGCATACGCAAGAGGTATGAAAACAAGTAAAACTCAAACAATAGCATTGATTGTACCGACCATTTGGCATCCCTTTTTTGCAGAATTTGCTTATTATGTTGAGGAAGGTTTAAGTAAGCTTAATTATAAATTGTTACTATGTAATACAGATGGTAGTCGAAAGGAAATTGAGTATATTAATATGCTTCAGCAGAATAAGGTTGATGGTATAATAGCGATTACTTATAGTCCAATAGATGATTATTTGGCTTCTGGTATCCCCTTTGTTAGCATTGATAGAACATATGTTAATAAGGAAATTCCTTGTGTAACATCAGATAACTATTCGGGTGGTAA
Source organism: Streptococcus parauberis NCFD 2020 (assembly GCF_000187935.1). Classification (NCBI taxonomy): domain Bacteria; kingdom Bacillati; phylum Bacillota; class Bacilli; order Lactobacillales; family Streptococcaceae; genus Streptococcus; species Streptococcus parauberis. Next base: position 1,291,778 of record NZ_AEUT02000001.1, on the reverse strand, counting down.
TTTAGCGGCGGAAAAATTAATTGAACATGGTTGCACCAAGTTGGCATTTTTAGGTAGTCACAATAAGACTATCAATGAAACAAAACGTCGAAGAGATGGTTTTGAGGATTATTTAGTTCAAAAAGAAAAGGACTATGTTATTTTTGATTTAGAAGAACCATTTACTGATTATGATCATCAATTAGAACAATTTCTCATATTGAACCCCAAAATTGATGGTATTTTTGCAATAAATGATTTTACAGCAATGACAGCAATTTCATTATTGGAGAAGTTAGGAAAGAATGTCCCTGAAGATGTTCAAGTTATAGGATACGACGGTATTAAATATGCCAAGGAAAGACACTATCCGGTTACCACAATAAAACAACCATTAGAAAAAATGGCTAATGAGGCAATCCATATATTAATGTGTATCTTAAATAATCAACCACATGAGCCACAAGTAATTTTGCCAATTACCTTTGAAGAAGGTAGTTCAACAAAAATTGTAAATTAGTTATTGACAGAAAGCGCTAACAATGATAAAATTTAGCTGTAGAAATTAATTTACTTTTTTTTATCAAAGAAAATGAAACGTTTCAAATATCGGGAGAAACGTTGTTTTCTTAAAATAAAAATGAAACGTTTCAAAAACTAGGAGAATATGATGAAACAAAAGAACGGGAAATCAAATGTGGTAGAAAGACTGAAAAAGCAAAAGTTACTTTTCCTGATGCTATTACCTGGCTTACTCCTAACTTTTATTTTCAAATATGTCCCAATGTACGGCATATTAATTGCTTTTAAAGATTATAACCCCTTATTAGGGATTTTGAAGAGTCCTTGGGTTGGATTGCAAGAATTCCACCAATTTCTTTCTTCCCCTAACTTTGAAGTTATATTAATGAATACAATCAAGTTAAGTGTTTTCGGATTATTGCTAGGTTTTCTTCCACCAATTATCTTAGCTATTATGCTGAATCAGCTAGTTAGTGATAGAGTTAAAAAGAAACTACAATTAATTTTGTATGCACCAAACTTTATTTCAGTCATAGTTATTGTTGGTATGCTCTTTCTTTTCTTTTCTATAGAAGGTCCAGTCAATGATTTATTAAAAATGTTTGGTTTTAACACTAATTTTATGACAAATCCTAATTATTTTAGATCTTTGTATATTTCTAGTGGTATCTGGCAAGGAATGGGTTGGGCATCTACTTTGTACACGGCTACTTTGGTTAATGTAGATACATCCCTAATAGAGGCAGCGCAATTAGACGGAGCAAATATTTTTCAACGTATTCGCCATATTGATTTGCCAACATTAAAACCAATAATGGTTATTCAATTTATATTAGCCGCAGGAAATATTATGAATGTTGGTTATGAAAAAGCATTCCTGATGCAAACATCATTAAATCTAACAACATCTGAAATTATTTCTACCTATGTTTATAAAGTTGGTCTTGTATCAGGAGATTATTCTTATTCTACAGCAGTTGGAATATTCAATTCAGTCATCAATATGATTCTCCTGTTTTCTGTTAATAAAATTGTTGAACGGATGAATAATGGAGAAGGGATATAGGGCGAGACAATGAATACACAATTATATTCAGATTTTGATAAGCGAGTTCTTATTGTTAATAAAATTCTACTGGGATTTCTAATTTTGATAACAATTTTACCATTGGGATATGTCCTGATCGCATCCTTTATGGATCCACAAGTATTAGCAAATCAAGGTTTAAGTTTAAATCCAAATGATTGGACAGTTGATGGTTATAAGCGAGTTTTAGGAGACTCAGCAATTTTAAGAGGTTTTTTAAATTCATTTATTTATTCAACTTTATTTTCTATTATTACTGTTGCAGTTTCTGTATTAACAGCCTATCCATTGTCAAAAAAGGATTTAGTTGGACGGAAATGGATAAATTACTTCCTCATTTTTACCATGTTCTTTGGTGGTGGGTTAGTACCAACTTACTTACTAATTAAGAATTTAGGGATGTTAAATACTATGTGGGCAATTATTATTCCAGGAGCTGTTAATGTTTGGAATATTATTTTGGCCAGAACATATTTTCAGAGTATTCCTGATGAGTTAGTGGAAGCTGCAGTTATTGATGGTGCAAATGATATGCAGATATTCTTCAAGATTATGTTGCCATTAGCCAAACCAATTATGTTTGTTCTATTCTTATATGCATTCGTAGGTCAATGGAATTCCTACTTTGATGCAATGATTTATATAAAAGATCCAGATTTAGCTCCCCTACAATTAGTATTAAGAAATATCTTAATACAAAGTGAAGTTAGTAAAGATATGATAGGGGCTCAGGCAGCTATGAATGAAATGAAAAAGATTGCAGAAATGATTAAATATGCAACGATTATTATTTCAAGCTTGCCGTTGATTATTATGTATCCATTCTTCCAGAAATATTTTGATAAAGGTATTATGGCAGGATCACTAAAAGGGTAAAAATTTAAAGGAGATTTTCGATGAAAAAATCAAATATTTACGTTGGTATGCTAGCATTAGCTAGTACTTGTCTATTAACTGCTTGTGGATCAAAAAATGAGGTTTCTAGTCCGGATTATGAACTTAAAAATGTTTCTTTCCCTGTTAAAAAAGATGTCACATTAAAATTTATGACGACTAGTTCAGCGCTAGCTCCAAAAGACCCAAATGATAAATTGATTTTAAAACGACTTGAAAAAGAAACTGGTGTCCATATTGATTGGACAAACTATCAATCTGACTTCGGTGAAAAAAGAAATCTTGATATTTCAAGTGGTGATTTGCCAGATGCCATTCATAATGATGGTGCATCCGATATTGAGTTGATGTCATGGGCTAAGCAAGGGGTAATTGTTCCAGTAGAAGATTTGATTAAAAAATATATGCCGAATCTTCAAAAAGTGTTAGAAGAAAAACCTGAATATAAATCTATGATTACAGCACCTGATGGGCATATCTACTCATTCCCTTGGATTGAAGAGTTAGGTCAGGGCAAAGAGTCTATCCATAGTGTTAATGATATGGCTTGGATTAACAAAAAGTGGTTGGATAAATTAGGGTTAGAAATGCCTAAAACTACAGAGGAATTGAAAGTTGTCCTGGAAGCTTTTAAAACAAAAGATCCTAATGGTAATGGTAAAGCTGATGAAATTCCAATGTCATTTATTAATCAACCTGGAAATGAAGATATGAAGTTATTGTTTGGCGCATTTGGTGAAGGAGACAATGATGATCATATTGTTGTTTCAAATGATAATAAAGTAGATTTCACAGCTGACAATGATTCATTTAAAGAGGGTGTCAAATATATTCGTTCTCTTCAAGAAAAAGGATTAATTGATAGTGAAGCCTTCGAACAGGACTGGAATTCATATGTTGCAAAAGGTAGTGAACAAAAATATGGTGTTTACTTTACTTGGGATAAAAATAATATCTCTGGCGATAATGATGATTACGAAGTATTACCAGTATTAGCAGGCCCTGATGGACAAAAAAATGTGACAAGAACTAATAATTCAGGCTTTGCGCGTGACAAAATGGTTATCACAAGTTCCAATAAAAACTTAGAATTAACAGCAAAATGGATTGATCAACAATATAAACCACTACAGTCTGTTCAAAATAACTGGGGTACATATGGTGATAAAAAACAACAAAATATCTTTAGTTTTGATAAAGCAAATAAAATGTTGAAACATTTACCACTGGGAGGTACAGCTCCTACTGAGATTAGACAGAAAACTGAAGTTGGAGGCCCACTAGCCATTCTTGATAGTTATTATGGAAAAGTGACAACTATGCCTGATGATGCTAAATGGCGTTTAGATATTTTAAAAGAAAATTATGTACCATATATGAAGAATGAGAATACTTATCCTAAAGTCTTCATGAAAGAAAAAGACCTTGATAAAATAGCTCAAATTGAAGCAGATATGCTTGATTTCATTGCAAGAAAACGTGCTGAGTGGATTACTAAAGGTAATGTAGATCAAGAGTGGGATGGTTACAAAAAAGAATTAGAAAAATATGGGTTGTCAGAGTATTTAAGTATTAAACAAAAATATTATGATGATTATCTAGAATCCAAATAAGAGGAGAAAAAGAATGACTTATAAATTCACAATTGAAAAAGCAAATGCATTTACCAAGGAAAACAGTCAATCCGTGAAAAATCAATTTAAACCAGAAATTCATTTTACAGCTCCAATTGGATGGATTAATGATCCTAATGGCTTTATCTTTTTCAAAGGTGAATATCATCTTTTTTACCAACACTACCCATATGGAACTGAGTGGGGGCCAATGCACTGGGGTCATGCTAAAACAAAAGACTTTTTAACTTGGGAGCATCTTCCAATTGCTCTGGCACCAGATATGCCATATGATAAAGATGGTTGTTTCTCAGGTAGTGCTATTGTTAAAGATGATAAATTGTGGTTGATGTATACAGGAAATATTATTGATGCTGAAAATGGGAATCAGCAGGTTCAAAATATGGCATACTCTACAGATGGTATTACATTCAAAAAACTGGACAAGAACCCAGTTGCCACTGGAGAAATCCTTCCTGATACAATTGTTAAGTCTGATTTTAGGGATCCAAAAGTATTTGAAAAGGATGGTATTTACTATGCAGTTGTAGCTGCACAAGACAAAAAACATGTTGGTAGTATTATACTCTTATCATCATTAAACTTGATTGACTGGTCCTTTGAATCAATTTTTCTCGAGGGACAGAAAAATCAGGGAGTGATGTGGGAATGCCCAGATTACTTCGAAATTGACGGCACGTCATACCTTGTTCTTTCACCGATGCGTTTTCCAAGAGACCAGTTTCATTTTACAAATATTAATTCTTCAGTGATTTTAAAAGGTGAAGTTGATTGGGAAACTAAAACATTTAAGATGGATTCACTGACAGAACTTGATCAAGGACATGACTTTTATGCTCCACAAACATTAGTTGATGAAAAAGGTCGTCGTATTATGATTGCTTGGATGCATACTTGGGGAAGAACCTTACCAACGCATGAACTAAATCATAAATGGGCTGGGCAAATGACTATGCCACGAGAATTGCATCCCTTTGAGAATGGAATTAAGCAGGCATTTCTTGTAGAGGTAGTTGAAAATCTCCCAACTTTACCTTTAAATCAGGCAGTAGAGACAGCTGGAAAATTAGTCACAAATCCTTCATCTTCGATACACTATCGACTTGGTGAAGAGGGTGATGCTATTCACTTCGGCTATGATCAAGAAGAAGATATTGTTTATATCAATCGTTCTGAACAAGCTCAAGTCATCAAAGGTGAGGAAGAGTGGCCAATTGACTTGAAAGCATCAAAAATTAAGGCTGATAAATTAACAGTCATCATTGATAAAAATGCAATTGAAATCATTGTAAATGATGGACAAGCAGTTTTAAGTTCAACTTACTATTTGACAAACAGTCAACCAATCCTTGAAGAAACCAAGTCTAAGTGGGTCACAAATTAGTAATGAAGGGAAAGTACTAAGAGATGGCAAATGAATTATATGGAAGTATCGAAGCTGGCGGGACTAAATTTGTTTGTGCTGTTGGTGACAAGCTTTTGAACATTATTGATAGTGTGCAATTTTCAACTGAAGATCCAAAATCAACTCTAACTAAAACAGTTGATTACTTTAAACAATTTACATCTGACTTAAAGGCTATTTCTCTAGCCTCATTTGGGCCAATAGATATTATTAAAGGATCAGAAACCTATGGTTGTATACAAGACACACCAAAGATGGGCTGGTCACATACAGATCTTTTTGGATTCTTAACAGAATCTTTACAAGTTCCCATTCATGTGACAACTGATGTAAACGCATCTGCTCAGGGTGAAATGACACAGCGATCGGACATCAATAGTTTAGTTTATTATACTGTTGGAACAGGTATCGGAGCGGGAGCAATTCAAGCAAGTATGGAAATTGGTCAAATTGGGCATCCCGAAATGGGACATATTCTTGTAGCAAAACATCCAAAGGATCAAGAGTTTGTTGGAATTTGTCCATTTCACAAGGATTGCTTAGAAGGACTGGCTGCTGGACCAAGTCTGGAAGCAAGAACGGGTATTCGTGGGGAAAATATTGCAGAGAATCATTCTGTTTGGGAAATTCAAGCATATTATATTGCACAAGCTCTTTTACAGACTACGTTAACTCTTAGACCTGAAATTATTGTTTTAGGAGGAGGTGTAATGTCACAAAATCATGTTTTACAACTAGTTAGAAAACAATTTAGTAAACTCTTAAATGATTATATTACAGTCCCTCCCTTAGAGGATTATATCGTGACACCAATCATTGAGAATAACGGGAGTGCCACTTTAGGTAATTTTTACCTGGCCAGAAAAATCGATCTTGAAAATAATTAATATTATATTTACTAAATGATATTCAGCTACTAAACAAATCAGAAAACTTACAGTCCTGATTTTATTGAATAAAAAAATAGTCTCCTATAATGTACTGCTCCCTAAAAGTTAGACATAAAATCTAACAATTGGGGGTCAGTACATAAAGAGGCTATTTTTTGTTATTAGTATTTTGTTTTTCTAGTAGTTCTTCGCCAAAGTCCAATAATTTTTTAAAATAGGACTCATCGAGCTGTTCAGAGATCATTTGTAGGTCATGCAAATGACGTTTCGGGAGGGGATAGTTTTGACGATCTGCTAAATCGACCTCCATTAGTTCAGTTAAAGAAACTTTGAAGAGATTAGCAATTTTTCCAAGGATATCTGTTTTTGGAGTATACTTCCCTTTTTCCCATTCACTAATTGAAGAGGAACTTTTACGGCCAAGGTACTCAGCAAGTTCTAATTGTTCCATCTTATTTTTTAATCTAAGATATTTTAAATTTCGAGCAAAGAGACTTTTTTGTCCTGACATTTTTGACCTCCAACTATTTCTAAATCATATCATATCATAAAGCACCTAGAATCGGAAGTTTTTGAAAAAAAATTGTCTGAAAGTATTGACTTCATAAAAACCGAAGTTTATAATATAGATATCATAATTCCTTAATAAATAAAAAGGAGGTCACCAATTGTCACAAACATCTCTCAAATCACTGAGATTGGCTAAAAAATTGACGCAAGAACAGTTAGCCAATAAAACTGATATTTCAGTTAGAACTATTGCCCGCTATGAAAAAGATGTAGCTGTTCTACGAAGAGCTAAGTATGAGAAATTAAAAGCTATTGCCGAAGTCTTATCAGTCACAGTTGATGATATTTTTTTAGGGTAAACTTCGGAATTTATGAATTTGCTTCAATATCTCCTTTCCTAACATAAAAAATAAGGTATCCAAAGGATACCTTATTTTTTAGTTAAATAGATTTTTTTCTAAATCTTCTTTCCAGAATTTGATAGCATCCCAGTTGAGGGCAAAATCAAAGTCTTTTAGATTGATTTGAGCATCAACTTGTTGGTTAGTAATCTTGACCATTAGAACTGTTTCTTCTAGAGTTTCTCCAAAATACCAATAGTAGACTTGATTATCTTGAGCCTGCTCTATATCAGCAAGAATTACTTCTTTAACTTGATCTAAGTTGGCAAAATCTGTATTAAAAATTTTGCCATATTCATGGTCAGACATCAAGTCTGCTTGGTACCAAAAATGAAAGCTATTGCCGTATTTTTCTTTTGCGACTTGTTTCATGTTTCTCTCCTATGTTTCTGTACTTATTTCGGTATCTTTAGTTTAGATGCCTTTAAATCCACTGTCAACTGATAGTCCTCATTATCACGAACTGTGTGTTCAAAGTCAGTTGTGTAAAGAATTAAACGTAGCTGGTCACCTTTTTTTAATTGATAAATACTTGGTTGCAAATCAAATTGAAGGGTCATCCATTGGTCAGGAATAACCTCCTCAATCTGCAAAAGCCCAGATCTATTTTGCAAGTTGATAACCCCTTTAGAAACTACACGGTAGTCCGACTCTTTGAAAGGCAATTCTTTTAGATCTTCACGTGCAAAGTTCTGACCATTATCAATAGTTCTTAGCTCTAAAACACTGGGCAAATCACTATGTCGTTTGGCTTTTCCGTAGTCCAATAGCTGAGCTGATAAAAGTCCCTTATTGACTGAAGATTTAATCTTTAGGTCTAGAGTAACAGGCCCATTTATCAAGAGATCCTCTTCCAATGTCAGATCGATGTGGATTTGATTTGACTTCCCTAAGAATAGACTCGCCTTAAATGCCCTAAAATCTTTACCATATGCTGTGAATTCTTGTTCTGGATAATTATTGTTAATAGTCGCTAAACCGTCTCCCAGTGGTAACTGGAGGCTGTCTGAACCACCAAATAATTCTAAAGTCTTCCAAGTCTGTGCTGCTTTATTATCTTGCCAAATTACTGTTGGCAATTGGTATTCATTTTCAAGGTCCAATAATTTTTGACATAACAAGGCATTCATGCTTTCTTTAAAGTCAATGGATTGCCAGTTGTGTAAATAAACATGTTGTCCTTGATGAAGAAAGAGATGTTTTTTAATCGAAGCAGGAAGAGCGTTGAAAATGTTGTAAACTTGTTTTGGTTTAACATTCCAGTCTTGAAGACCATGTGTATAAACCACATCACAAGTGACCTTGTCAGCATGCGAGAGATAGTTGCGGTTGTGCCAATATTGGTTATAGTCCCCACTGGTACGGTCTAAAGCTTGCGACTGGTCTGCTAACATGGCTTGGTACTTATCTTTTTGACGGAGATAGTCACCAGCCAAGAGGCTTCTGGAGTAAGTTAGTTCTGTCAGTACGTCCAGGTCTTCCCCTGGGTAGCCACCAGGGCTGCAAACCAAACCGTTTTCTCTATAGTAGTCGTACCAAGATGAGATGCCAGCTTCCGCTATGATAACTTTCAAGCCATCAACTCCGGTGGTTGCCAGCCCGGTAGACATGGTCCCCAGATAGGATTTTCCTGTTGTTGCCACTAATCCATTTGACCAGGTGGCAAGGACATAGCTGTCGCGTTTGTGGCTAGCAAAGGCTTTTGCACGGCCATTCAACCAATCAATAACAGCCTTAAAGCTTTCAATTTGAAGGTAATCCCCACTCGTCATAAAGCCATCCGAACCTGCAGTCCCCACGCCAGAGACGTAGATATTAGCAAATCCACGTGTTAAAAAGTAATCATTGAGGGTGTATGAGTCGATATAAGTAAAGCTTTCTTGACTGCCAGTAACTGGAAGTGCCGCATCAGTAGTCGGCATTTTTTCAATTAATTGATTTTTGCAGTGAATTTCATGGGCTTCTTTGACAGCAAGTTCCCCTTCCATTTGGTAGAGCTTCTTGTCATTAGCGACTTCATTTACACCTTGGTGGTATGGACTAGCCGTCATCATGGTTGGAATTTTATGACTCGTTTTGGGTCTAATAATATTGACCTTAATCAAGTCTGTTCTGCCGTCATTATCTGTATCAATTGGTGCTTCAACATAGACAATCTCGCGAATCAAACTGCTAGTGTCAAAAGTAGCTAACGATTTACCGTTGAAGTAGTGGTAATCATTATCCATTGATAGAAAGCCTTGACTAACCAAATAGTCAATCAGAGTCATCCCATTTTTTTGTCTTGTAGCCAATAGCTGGTGCAGATTAACTAGAATTTCATCTGCATTGTAGGTAATTGGGAAGTCCAGTTGACTGAGGAATTGGTCTAAGACAGTGAAATCCACTCCAGGAACGAATTCAAGGAGTTGTAGTGTCACATAATAAAAAATCTCTGCAGTTAGCACCGCATCTGACTGGAAAAAGCTTAATAAATCAGTGTCTTGATCAGCAAGTAAGAGTGAAAAAGCATAATCTTTATCAGGCTGATGAAGATAGCAAGTGGATACGAATGACTGAAGAGCTTCTTTGTTAGTCATTTCTTTGGTGATTGTAAAGCCTAATGCAGTGAGTTCAGAATAGGCTTGGTCATTTGTAACTGGTATATAAGAAAATTGATTATACTTCATAAAATTTAGTCTACCTCCAAGTAAACGTTTTAATTTGTTGGATGAACTTTACATTGTCTATTATACTTGATAAAATGGTACTTGTCTAAATTAATAAAAATCTGGAGGATTTTAAAAAAAATGGAAATTACATGGGCTGTGAAGTACATCACAGAATTTCTTGCAACTGCTTTACTATTGATTCTTGGTAATGGTTCTGTTGCAAATGTTGACTTAAAAGGAACTAAAGGACATAATTCAGGTTGGATTATCATTGCCTTTGGTTATGGATTTGGGGTTATGATGCCAGCATTGATGTTTGGTAACGTTTCTGGTAACCACATTAACCCAGCCTTCACTATTGCACTTGCGGTATCAGGATTTTTCCCTTGGGCACATGTTGCACCTTATATCATTGCACAATTGCTCGGTGCTATCTTTGGTCAATTAGTTGTTGTTGGTGTTTATGGTCCATATTTCCGTAAAACTGAAAATCCAAATCCAATTTTAGGATCATTCTCAACTATCTCTGCACTTGATGATGGTTCGGTTGAAAGTCGTAAACCTTCAATCATTAATGGTTTTGCAAACGAGTTTGCTGGTTCATTTATCCTTTTCTTCGGAGCTATGGCTTTGACTAAAAACTTCTTTGGTTCAGAATTAGTTGGTAAATTAGTAGCTGCTGGTTATGATAAAGCAGCTGCTGAAACACAAGTGGCACCATTTACTTCAGGCTCACTTGCTGTAGCTCATATGGGTATTGGTTTCTTAGTTATGACTTTAGTAGCCTCACTAGGCGGACCTACTGGTCCTGGACTTAACCCTGCACGTGACTTAGGTCCTCGTATTGTTCACCATTTCTTACCTAAATCAGTTTTAGGTCAAGCAAAAGGTGATTCAAAATGGTGGTATGCATGGGTTCCGGTTTTATCTCCAATCCTTGCAGGTATTGTTGCGGTAGCATTATTCAAATACCTATACATCAAATAATAAGCAAAAGAAGACAAACATTGTCTTCTTTTTTTGTTAATTAACGCAAAACTAGAACTGCTTAGCAGTTCTAGTTTTTTGATTATATGACAATTTATGACTCAATTTCAACTAGTCCTTGGATTTTTTCTTGTCTCCTAGAGGCAATTGATGAGCGGATTAACATAATCCCTGTAAAGATAACAATTAGGACAACTAGTTTTTTTAGATTATTGATATCAAGGTTTGTTAGGAAAAAGACGGCAATTAAAACGCCAATCACACCACCAATGACGATACCAGCAAAGCCTGTCCAAGAAACGCGGTTACCTTTAATAAATTGTCGGCTTGATGCAGTCATAATCATGGCAGCGTCTAGCATCATGACGGGCATGGCCACTGCTGGGCTTAGTCCCATCAAAGAGAAGAAAATTAGCTCAGGGGCGTAGTTTCCAAGTCCCATAGTCATTAGGACTCCAATTGTAAAATTAAAAGCTATCCCAACATAGAGCCAGATACCATGGAGACCATGGAGTGAATGTACGATGTCAGAGCCAGGGTTGGTAATCATTCTAAAAGTCATAATTAAGGATGCTAGGATGAGTAAGCATCCTAAGATGGCCTGAACTGTCGGTGTATGCCAGTTCTTGGTGATTTTTGTGCCGAAGTAGGCTCCTAGGAAGGCTGCGCCAGCCATTGAGACCAAAGTCAATACTTCGACTTTAACGACAAAGATAAAGCAGAGGGACTGAATTAGGACGGGAATGACGTGTGCGGCAGTCATGGTACCTGGAAGTTTGCTGTCATCTTCAACCAATTTAGTCATTTTAAAGAGGGAGGTCGTTGTCGCAAATGAGCCGATGCCAAGTGTATCCAGTGCATCTGTAATAAGGCCAATCCAAAATCCGGTGAAGAATCGTTTAGAGGGATTAATCTGATGTTCTTTAAGATGACGAACAAGTGTGACAGAAATAAAAAGAATTGCTAGAACTAGCAAAACTTGAATTAGGTGGAGAATTAAGTTTTCATTCATAAATAATAGTTTACAAAAAAAAGTCCCTGCGGTCAATTGGCTAATTAGCGCATAATTTCTTGTCAAATAACCATTTTTTGTCTATAATAACAGAGGATTAGGAGGATTTCATGACATTATTAAAGAATGTAAGCTTTATTACTCCGGTAGTTAGAGTCAATAATCGTCAAGTTAATATCGATTTTTACAAACAAAGTTTAGGAATGCGTTTGGTTTCTGAAGAAAATGCCATTGCTATTTTTTCATCATATGGACAAGGCAAGGAACGTTTTGTCATTGAAGAGTCACCATCAGTTCGCACACGTGCGGTCGTTGGAACTAAGAAACTGAACACTATTGTAATTAAAACCAGTGATGCTAATGCGATTCAAAGCCTTTTGGCAAATGGTGCAAGCGTTGATAATTTATTTAAAGGAACAAATGGCTACGCCTTTGAGACAGTTTCCCCAGAAGGAGACCGTTATTTGTTGCACTCTGAAGATGATATCAGCCAATTAGAAGTTGCTGACATGCCAGAATTAACAGCAGATGACAACTTTAAAGGCCTACCAGATTTCTCCTTTGAAACAATTGTCATCAATGTACCAAATGAAGAAAAAGCTAAAGCTTTTTATCAAGATACTTTCCAAGGACAATTACCAATTGATATCCAATTCATGGCAGCAGAAGGACCAGATTTGGAAATTGAGCCACAAATTGCTTGGGATCTAGAAATCATTGAAATGGCCGTGCCAGTTGAAATGGACTTGGCAGCTTATAAAGAAGAACTGGAAGCAAAAGGACTAGAAGTTTATCTTGATAAAAAAGAAAAAATTCTAGTGGTCAGTGATTTAAGTAAGATTGAATTATGGTTTACAAAATGAGAAAAAAGCTGTTGCAATTAATTGAACAACAGATTCAAGACAAAGAATATCATGGGGCTACTTTAGCCCTTTTTGAACAGGGAAAATGGCAAGAGTACTACATTGGTACCACCGATGGGAAATGTCCTGTCAAGCCTGGCTTAGTCTACGATTTAGCCAGTGTTTCCAAGGTTGTCGGCGTCGGAACTATTTGTATTTTTATGATTAATAGCGGAGCTTTGGACTTAGATGCTTCTTTAACCAAGTATTATCCTAGTTTTCATGATGATCGGGTGACGCTGCGCCAGCTATTAACTCATACCAGCGGACTGGATCCCTACATCCCTAACCGAGACCAACTGGATGCTGTTCAATTAAAAGAAGCCATGAATCAGTTGACAGTTACTTCTGATAAGACATTTCATTATACAGATGTGAACTTCTTATTACTTGGCTTTATGTTGCAAGAAGTGACAGGTAAAAGTTTGGATCAACTCTTTACAGAAGAAGTTTTTGAACCTTTTGGGATGACCAAAACGACTTTCGGACCAAGAACAGAAGCTGTTCCAACAGTTAATGGAGTAAATGATGGCTTTGTTCATGATCCTAAAGCCAAAGTCTTAGAAAATCATGCAGGATCTGCTGGACTCTTTTCTACTGTTAAGAATTTAGAATTATTTTTGAATCATTATATGGAAGATGACTTTGCTCAAAATCTTTTTCAAAATTATAGCCAACAAGTTAAAGAACGGTCAATTGCATGGCGACTTGAAAAAAATAATTGGTTAGACCATACAGGCTATACTGGACCCTTCATTATGTTCAATGATCGTAAACAAGCTGCTGTTTTTTTAACTAATAGAACTTATGACAAAGATGACCGAGCGCATTGGATTAGTCAACGTGACATATTAATGCAAGCTATTAAAGACAGTTTTAAATAAGCCTCCCTAGTTAGGAAGGCTTATTTTTTTGTTGAGGTTCTAAACCATTAATACTGAAGATATGATAGGTTTGAAAACAAATGAAGAAAAAATTACAGCCCAAATAGACATTGATTGGTTTAAAGGGTGGGAGGAAGAAAGCTAAAATGGAAATGAGACACACAAGAAGGTTTTTCCATTGATTTTTGATGTTAAGCAACATAAGTTTGCCAGTTTCTTGAAATGTGGTAAATTTCTTTTTGGGATCAATAGTACAGAGGTAAAGCATGAGATAATAAAAATTAACTATTATTTGAAGAAAAGTTATGGCTTGATATGGTATGGATAGCCATCTGCCAATCATGACATTAAGACCAATAATTAGTATACATGACAGAAGTGCACGAGTTGAATTTTTCATATGTAAGTTCCTTAATAAGAGATTATGGTTCTATTTTACAAAATCTAAGTAGTTTAAAACGAAATTGATCCTGAAAAGTTTTATATGAGCCTAAACTGTTATAAATACGCTCATCCCTTTATATGAGAGGGATTTTTTTGTAAGATTACAAAAAATAATAATTAAAAACAGCAAACGATATTGACATTTAAGATTAATGTTAATATAATTTATTAAAAGAAAACGCTTGCGTAAAATTGCATAATTTAGGAGGAGCTATTGAAAAAAAGAATTTTATTGTTAGGCCAGCTGTTAGTGCTTGCTACATCTCCATCAATGGTATTTGCAGAGAACAAATCTATTGGTCCAGTTAATTCGAAGGATACTATCTATCAAATTATTACTGATAGATTTGTGGATGGAGACAAAACAAATAACGTACTTTCTGATAAGAATAAACACTTATTTGATGGTCAAGGAAAAGATCTAAAAAAATTTCAAGGAGGAGATTGGAAAGGGATAATAAATAAAATTGACTATCTGAAAGGCATGGGAATTACAGCAGTCTGGATTTCAGCACCATACGAAAATCGTGATGATGAGATAAAAGATTTTAAAGAAAATGGCGGCTATGATTCCTGGACAAGTTTTCATGGTTATCATGTTAGAAATTATTATGCTACAAATAAACACTTTGGAACTTTAAATGAATTTAAAGAGTTGAGAGATAAACTTCATGAAAATAATATAAAACTTGTTATCGATTTTGTAACGAATCATACAAGTCGTGGTCATAACCCAACTAAAAATAATGAGAATGAGGATGGAAAATTATACGAGCCAGATAAGTTGCCAAATGGTACTTATGCTATAGATAATGATGGTAATCCTTATGACTACAATAAAGATGGCAAGTTAGAAAATCTAATTGCGGATCCGAATAATGATAAAGATGGTTGGTTTCACCATTTTGGGGATCGAGGAAATGATGAAAGTAAATGGGCCTATAGAAATAAAGAACTAGGTTCCCTTTCAGATTTTTCTCAGGAGAATAGCCAAGTGGTCAATTATTTAGAAAAAGCTGTCAATTACTGGACTACTTTTGGAATTGATGGTTTAAGGCATGATGCAACATTACATATGAGTCCATCGTTTGTCAAAGGGTTAAAAGATAGTATTTCTTCAAATGTAACAATTTCGCATTTTGGTGAATTTTTTATAAGTAGACCGTCTTTAAAGTATGATGAATTTGTAAATTTTCCAAAACAAACCGGCGTAAATAATCTTGATTTTGAAATGTTTCGTTCTTTGACGAGTACTTTTGGAGATTTTTCAAAACCGATGAGTGATTTTGGAAATATGTTAGATTATACTGAAAAAAACTATGAATATCCAAATCAAGCTGTGACATTTATTGATAATCATGATGTTACTCGTTTTGGTAAATATCAACCCAATGAAAAAGCTTTCAACGCCGGCTTGGCGGCTTTATTAACATCAAGAGGAATACCGAATATTTATTATGGGACTGAACAACATGTAAAAGTTAATGAGAATAGTGATATTGCTGGCAGGATTTTTATGGAGAAAGAATGTAAGTTTGATACTAACTCCAAACAATACCAATTAATAAATAAAATTTCATCTTTAAGACAATCTAATGATGCTATTGCTTTTGGAAAGACAACTATTGTTAAATCCGATGAAAACACAATTATCTATGAAAGGAAATTCTTTGATGATGTTGTTTTAGTTGCAATAAATCGTCAACCAGATAAAACTTATACCATTAACAATATAATTACCACTCTACCTGATGATACATATCATGACCATTTGAATGGTTTATTAAATGGTGAAAAATTAGAAGTCAAAGAAGGTAAAATTGATTCATTAACATTGAAAGGTGGAGAAGTTGGCATATGGACTTTTAAAAAACAAAATAATAGTGATGCTCATATTGGTGATGTTGTTTCAACAATGGGAAAGGCAGGTGAGAAAATTTATATCTATGGACAAGCATTTGATGGAAGTGTCCAAGTAAAATTCGGTGATAAAGTAGCAAAAGTCATCTCAAAAACATCGAATATTATCGAAACTGTGGTACCTGATGATGTAGCTCCAGGTGTAAATAATATTACAATTGAAAAAAATGGAAAAACATCAAATAGTTTTAGTTACCATGTTCTAACAGACGATCAAAATCAAATTGTCTTTAAAATAAAGGCAGAAACTAGACCAGGAGAGCAAATTTATTTAGTAGGAAATGTCGCAGAATTAGGTAATTGGGATGTTAAAAAATGTACTGAATCGTTGCTTAATCCAAATCATCCAGAATGGTACCTTCCAGTAAGTGTACCTAAAGGAAAAGAAATCGAATTTAAATTTATCAAAAAAGATGGGAATGGGAATATTACATGGGAAGACAAAATTCCTAATAGGAAAGTAAAATCATCTGTAGAAAGTGCTGGTGTTATTGATACGCCGTTGTATGTTTGGAATAAATAGAAAGAGAAAAACATGAAAAAACGAATAATATATACTACCATTGGACTTTGTTCTGTAATTTTATTGTCAGCATGTTCAGCATCAAAAAGTAATGATAATTCAAAGTCGAATAAACAATTAACTGTTGCTGTTGATAAATTATACGTTAAGTACATGAATGATATAAAAAAAGACTTTGAGAAAGAAAATAAAATAAAATTAAATGTAAAAGTTGTTGATCAAAGTGACGTTATTACAAATTTACCAACAGATGGTCCAACTGGGGCAGGTCCAGATGTATTAATGGCACCTTATGATAGAGTTGGTGGCTTATCTACTGATGGACATATTTCTGAAATAAAATTAAAAAATAGTGATCAATATGAAGAAAAGCTAAAACAATTAGTTACAATAGATGGGAAAATTTATGGAGCACCAAATGTAATTGAGACACTTGTTTTATACTACAATAAAGAGTTTTTAAAGGGAGCACCTAAGACTTTTGAAGAATTAGAAGCACTGCAAAATGATCCTAAATACTCATTTGAAACAGAAAAAGGGAAAAATACCGCATTCTTGGCGAACTGGACTAATTTTTATTTTGCATATGGCTTAACAGCCGGTTATGGTGGATACGCATTTGGTGAAAATGGTACAAAAGCAAGTGACATTGGTTTAGCTGCAAATGATTCACAAAAAGCTCTGGAATATGCCAAACAGTGGTATGATACTTGGCCAAAAGGGATGCAAGATACAACAAAAGCTGGAAACTTTGTGAAAGATCAATTCCTTTCTAAAAAGACAGCTGCCATTATTGAAGGTCCGTGGGTAGCCGCGTCATTAAAAGAAGCGAAATTGAACTTTGGAGTATCAGAAATTCCAGTTTTACCAAATGGTAAAAAGTATAGTCCATTCGCAGGTGGAAAAGCTTGGGTTGTTTCAAATTATTCAAAAAATAAGAAAGCATCAGAAAAATTTATTTCATTTGTGACCTCGTTTGAAAATCAAAAGAAATTTTATGATTCTACTCAGGAGATACCTGCAACCACAAAAGCAAGAGAATATGCTTTAGACCAAAAGAATGAATTAACCACAGCTGTTATTAAACAATTTAATTCTTCAAAACCAATGCCAAATATACCTGAGATGGCAGAAGTATGGGGACCATCAGCTACAATGTATTTTGATGCAGTTTCAGGTAAAAAAATACCACAGAATGCAATAAGAGATGCTTTAAAAACAATAAAAGATACTATTGAACAAAAATATGGTAAGAATTAGTCTTTCTTAACTTATAAAGCTGAACATTTCTTTAGAAAAATGTTCAGCTATTTTTTCTCAAATGTATTTAGAAAGGTAACTTATGAAACAAAGTACACTCCATAATGAAAAAATTGCAATTATGCTATCTTTTATACCTGGATTAGGTCAAATTTATAATCATCAGAAGACAAAAGGAATATTGTTTGTCATGATTTTTCTGTTAGAAATTATTGAAATCACTTTTTGGGGTAGTTCAGCAGTATCGGGGCTGATAACACTTGGAAAGGTACCAATGGAAGATCACTCACTATTTTTGCTTATTGAGGGCACAATGCAAATTATTATATTCAGTCTTATGATTTGTTTCCACCTTTATAATCTTCATGATGCAAAAGTTGTAGCAGGTCAATTAAAAATGGGTAAAAAAGTAAGTCAAAATAGAAACGAAATGATTTCTAACCTAGTTGAGAATGGTTTTTCATATCTTTTAGTCATTCCAGCCTATTTATTAATGCTTTTCGTAATTGTGTTTCCTGTTCTGGTAACCATTTTTATCGCCTTTACAAATTATGATTTCAAACATATCCCACCTTATCGATTAATAGAATGGGTAGGTGCCAAAAATTTTATTAATATTCTTCAACTGAGTACTTTTAGAAATGCATTTAGTTCTGTCTTCACATGGACCGTTATTTGGACTTTCTTTGCGACTAGCTTGCAAATTATCATTGGTGTATTCACTGCACTAGTAATGAATCAAAAGTTCGTTAAATTCAAGAGGATATTTGGGGTTATCTTTTTACTACCATGGGCAGTTCCAGCTTTTGTAAGTATTATGAGCTTTAGTAATTTTTTTAACGATTCTATTGGTGCTATGAACTTACAAGTAATACCATTAATTGAAAAGATTTTCCCGTTTTTTAGTTTCGAATTAATACCGTGGAAAACGGATCCTTTTTGGTCTAAAATTGCAATCATATTAATACAAGCTTGGTTGGGTTTTCCTTATATTTATATATTAACGACTGGTATTTTACAATCAATTCCAAATGAATTATATGAAGCTGCAACAGTCGATGGTGTAAATAGAAATCAAAAGTTTTGGAAAATTACTTGTCCTATGATATTAGCAGTTTCATCACCAACTTTTATTACTCAATACACTTTTAATTTTAATAACTTTTCTGTAATTTATTTATTTAATAATGGTGGACCTGGTAGCATTGGTGGAGGTGCAGGTTCAACGGATATATTAATATCATGGATTTATAAACTTACTACTCAAAATTCTCCTCAATTTTCAATGGCATCGGCAGTAACATTAGTTATTTCATTGTTGATTATTATGGTTTCTTTAATTAGCTTTAGAAAATTTAATTCATTTAATATGGGAGGTAACTAATGGCTAAAAATATAAAAAGCTACAAAAGTATTTATAAAAAATTAGTAAGCCAAGGGTTAACTTATCTCTATTTACTATTCTTATCAGTAATAATATTATTTCCAGTAATGGTAACCTTAAGTTCAGCTTTTAGAGCTGGAAATGTTGTATCATTTTCTCTCAATTTACGAGAAAATTATACGCTGTATAATTTCCAAAGGTTATTTTTTGAAACTAACTATATAAAATGGTATTTGAATACCCTAATCATCGCTTGCTCTACAATGTTGATACAAGTACTAATAATTACACTAACTGGTTTTGCCTATAGTCGATATAATTTTATCGGTAAAAAGAAAAGTCTATTATTTTTTCTAGTTATACAAATGGTTCCAACAACAGCATCATTAACAGCTTTCTTTGTTATGGCATGGTTATTTAATGCTTTAAATCAATATTGGTTTTTAATTGCAATCTATGTAGGTGGAGGAATCCCAATGAATACTTGGTTGATGAAAGGGTATTTTGATACGATTCCTTATGATTTAGATGAATCAGCAAAACTTGACGGAGCTGGTCATTTTAAAATATTTTATTCAATTATTCTTCCATTGGTTCGTCCAATGATTGCTGTTCAGGCACTTTGGGCATTTATGGGGCCATTTGGAGATTTTATGTTAGCCAAGTTTCTGCTTAGGTCTCCAGAATACTTTACAATTGCTGTAGGATTGCAGACTTTTATCACTGATCCGAAAAGACAAGAAATTACACTATTTGCAGCAGGTGCTATATTAGTAGCCTTACCAATATCAGTTTTATTTTTTATTCTTCAGAAACATTTCGTTTCAGGTTTGTTGCAAGGTGGAACTAAGGGATAAGTAAATAATGAAATTTTAAATTTAAAAAGGAGTAATAATGAACAAAATATTGCAATCTGTTTACTCAGATTCAACTCGTCAATTTGTGTCTAATCCATATCCTCGTAGAAAAGAATCAATTACAATTGCTATAAGAATAAAGAAAAATAACCTCTATAAGATATTTCTTAAATATAAAAGACTGGGTGTTGAAATAGTAGAAGAGATGAAAGAAAGTCGTGAGTTAAATGGTTTAATCTATTATGAATATACACTGATTTGTTACGATGAAGAACTTTCATATCAATTTTATATTTTAGGAGAAAATAAGTTATATTATTACACACAAAAGGGAATTTCAGATTATCTTCCTGACGATAGTACAAATTTTAAAATACTTATTAATTATGATGCCCCTTCATGGTTGGCTAAATCTGTTTTTTATCAAATCATGCCAGATAGATTCTGTATAGGTGATTCGGAAAAGATAATTGAAGATAAGTACACTTATAATGGGAATAAGCCTGTCATCATGAACTGGGATGATAAACCATTACCGTATTCAAAGACGAATGCTATGGATTTTTATGGCGGGGATTTGTGGGGAATCATAACTAAACTAGATTATCTACAGAAATTGGGAGTTAATGCCATTTATTTAAATCCAATTTTCAAATCACCAATATATCACAAATACGATGCTTTAGATTATTTTGAAATAGATCCAAGTTTGGGTGGTGATGAGGCCCTGATTGCATTAACAAAAGAAATTCATAAAAGAGGAATGCGGATCATACTTGATATTTCAATTAATCATACAAGTTCATCATCAAAATGGTTCAATAAAACGAACGAATTTTATCCTGATGGGACTGGTGCATATAATAACGTTAAGTCCAAAGAAAGAGAGTATTACTTTTTCCAAGATAACAATACATATCTCTCCTGGTTTGGTGTTGAAACAATGCCTCAGCTCAATTACTCGTCAGCAAAATTACGAGATATTATTTATCGAGATGAAGATTCAGTTATAAAAAAATATTTAAAAGAACCATACAATATTGATGGCTGGCGATTTGATGTTGCTGACGTCATGGCAAGAAATGAAGAAGTAGACTTGTATCATGAAGTATGGAAAGAAATATACAGGGAAATTAAAAAAACAAAAAAAGATGCAGCTATCATTGCTGAAGAATGGACAGATGCATGGCAAATGTATGATGGTACTCAATGGGATACAACAATGAATTATTTTCAGGTTGCAAGACCGCTAAGGGAGTTCGCAGGTGCAAAAGATTTGCTATTAGATCGAACACCTGAATTTTCAAATCTGCCAAATCAAATGGATGCTTTAAAGTTAGAGAAAAGAATACTTCATTTTAAAAATAAAATACCTGAGCAAATTCAATATCAAATGTTTAATTTAATTGACTCTCATGATGTACCACGCTTATATCATGAGAATAATGTTGAATTAACATCTTTTATTGGTGCTGTTATTACACTATTTGGTTTACCTGGTGCAACAAGTATTTGGTATGGAGATGAAATATTATTAAGTGGACATAGTAGAAACCATGAAGGGACTAGATATCCTATGAATTGGTCAGGTAAGTTGACGAAGAAACAAAAAGAAACTCAAAAGATATTTAAACAATTAGCTACTTTGAAAACAAATAAAAGTAGCTTGCAAGAAGGTAGCTTTAAAATTTTAAGAGAATATATTGATATTTTCTCCTTTGTTAGATTTACTGATGAAGAAATGTATATTTTTATTTGGTCAGAAGCAAAGAAAAAAAGAAGACTTATTATTGACTTAGATAACTATGGCATGCAAACGAAGGAAGGAAAAACAGTATTAGGTAATATTAAGATTAAACAAGAAAAAGAAAAACTTGAAATCGAGATTCCAGAGAAGGAATCCGGAATAATTTCTTTAACATAGTTCAATAAAGATTTTTTTAAAATACAAAACCACCCCATCACTATTTTTGACGGGGTGGTTTTAGATTAAAGCTCTTTTACCATTGTCTGATGATCAATTCCAGCTTCTTGGAAGATGTCTCCTTGGGAAGTAAATCCTAGTTTGTCATAGAATGGTTTGGCAGTTAGTTGTGCATGTAATTCCATTGTTTTGAAGCCTTGCTTTTTGCAGTAGGCAATGGTTTCTTGCATAAGGAATTGGCCTAGTTTTTGTCCTCGGTAGTTAGCAAGCACAGCCATTCGTTGTAGAGTTACCTTGTTAAACTTGGAATCAGGTAAGATTCGGCAGGTTGCACAGGCAATATCTTTGTCGTCGTAGGCGACAATGTGAAGACAGAGGGCTTCCTTATCATCAATCTCAATTGATAGTGGTACGCCTTGTTCTTGAACAAAAACTTTCTGTCTAATTTTAACGGCATCTATGTAGGTTGGTGAGAGTGTATCTCGGCTTTGTCTTATTATCATACCTATATTTTAACGAAAAAAAAGACGTTGTCAATTGACAACGTCTTTTTGTGAATGATTATTTGCTTCTAACTTCTGTTACTGCATCGTCCATTGAAAGTACTTCGTGGAAGACACGGTGAGTTAATTCAGCTTTTTGTTCAGGTGTAAGGTATTTAGTGTTTACACAGTATCCAGAGATACGTACGATAACATCTTCTCCACCCATGATTTTGTCGTAAACTTCTTTAAGGTCCATAACGTTCAAGTTAACATGTTGTCCACCATTTTCGAAATAACCATCAAGAACTGTTACTAAGTTATCAACTTGTTCGTCAAATGTTTTACCAAGTGCACGAGGTGAAACTTGAGTAGTTAAAGAGATACCATCATTAGCGTGTGAGAAGTCAAGTTTAGCTAATGAGTTCAAGTTTTGTAACCATCCACCTTTAGCTTTATTAGATGGGTTTGCACCTGGAGAGAAAAATTCAACTTTACTTGTGTTAGCTGTTCCATCTTCGTTTAAGAATACTCCGCGGTGAACTGGAGAGTTACCAGTTTGTTTAGAGTAAGCAACGTTTGATGTGATTGTAAGAAGTGATACTGAAGCTTCAGCGTTCTTGTAAAGTTTATGGCTTGCAAGACGTGTATGGTAAGCTTCCATCAACCATTTAGCAATATCATCAACACGGTCATCATCTTCACCGAAGCGTGGGAATTCACCAGTTACTTCGTAGTCGTAGATGTAGCCATTTTCGTCGCGGATAGTTTTAACTGTTGCATATTTGATTGCTGACAATGTATCAACAGTATTTGCGAAACCACAGATACCGAATCCCATGTTAGCACGTTGTTTACTTGGCAAGAAGGCCATTTGAACTGCTTCATAGTTGTATTTGTCTGTCATATAGTGGATGATGTTAAGAGCATCTACATATGTATCAGTCAACCAGTCAAGAGATTTTTCGAAGTTAGCCATAACTTCATCGTAGTTAAGGACTTCAGAAGTGATAGGTTCAACAACGTTAAATACTTTGTAGTCTCTATGAACGTCATCATAACCACCGTTAAGACCAGTAAGAAGTGCTTTAAGAACGTTAACACGAGCGCCGAAGTATTGAATGTTATGACGTTGATCTTCATTTTCTGGGTCAAGTGGAGATACACAACATGAGATACATGACATTTCGCCGTATCCTTCTTTAGCCATAGTTGTTACACCTTCATATTGGATTGAAGAGTGTTTATGACTCATTGTCATACAATAGCGACGGAAAGCATATGGTAATTGGTCAGTCCAAAGAACTGTTAAGTTTGGTTCTGGAGAGTTACCGATGTTATCAAGAGTGTTCAAGAAACGGTAGTCCATTTTAGTAACACGGTGACGACCGTCGTTACCCATACCAGCCATAGAAGTGGTGATAAATGTTGGGTCACCTGAGTAAAGTGTATCGTAAGCTTTAGTACGACCAAATTTAACTGTACGTAATTTAAGAACGAAATCATCAACGAATTCTTGGATTTCTGATTCAGTAAATGTTCCACGAGCTAAGTCGCGTTCTGCAAAAATATCAAGAACGATTGGCACACGTCCAAGTGATGTAGCAGCACCATTGATTACACGACATACTGCCATGAATGCAATGTTAACCCATTGGATAGCTTCTTTAACGTTTTCAGCTGGACGACGAACGTCAACTCCGTAAAGATCACCAAGTTTTGCAACTTCACCAAGTGCTTGGTATTGTAAATTAATTTCTTCACGTAAACGGATTGATTCTTCATCAATTTCATTGATTGAGTTCCAGTCGTTTACTTTTTCTTGCATTAAGTAGTCTGCACCGTAAAGAGCAAGACGAGCATAAACACCGATGATACGTCCACGTGAATATGCATCTGGAAGACCAGTTACAGTGTGAGCATGACGTGCGCGACGGATGTTTGAAGTGTAAGCGCGGAAGATACCATCATTAACTGTTGTTACATATTTAGTAAAGATTTCATGTACAGCTGGGTCAGGTTCATAGCCATTTTCTTTAAGAGTAGTTTCCGCCATACGGATACCACCTTTTGGCATAAAGTTCAATTTGAACAATTCATCATTTTGAATACCGTAGATAAGTTCATTTTCTTTGTCGATATATCCTGCAGGAATACCAGCGATTGAAGATGGACGAGTGTCAAATGGGAAGCGAGTTGCTTCGTATTGTTCTTTAGTGTCTTCGATAATTTTTTTAATTTTTAATGAACGTTCAGTAGCTTCAGCTAAAAATGATTCATCACCATCATAAGGGTTATAGTTAGCTTGAACAAAGCGTGAAACACTTGCTTTTTCTTTCCAGTCTGTTCCTTTAAAGCCTTCCCAAGCCTTTTCAAAAACATCTGTGTTAGTTTTTACAGTTGCCATAAGATTCTCCTTAATAATCATGTAACAGACTCTCTGTTACTTATATATCAATAGTTTAACATATAGGAAACGGTTTCCCAAGCAAATTTCTTGACAAAATTAAGATTCTTTTATAATACAGTTGTAAAATCAATCACAAACTGTATTATATGATTTAAATTTGCAACTTTGAGCAATAATTGTATAATACAGAGAGAGGTATACTATGCTGATTTTTCCACTGATTAATGATACATCACGCAAAATAATCCATATCGATATGGATGCTTTTTTTGCTGCAGTGGAAGTTCGCGATAATCCTAAATTAAAAGGCAAACCAGTAGTTATTGCAAAAGATCCGCGAGAAACTGGAGGTCGTGGGGTGGTTTCCACCTGTAGCTATGAAGCAAGAGAATTTGGTATTCATTCTGCTATGAGTTCAAAAGAAGCCTATGAGCGGTGTCCACAAGCAATTTTTATTTCCGGAAACTACAGTAAATATAAAGAAATTGGCCTTCAAATTCGGGAGATATTCAAAAGATATACCGACCTAGTCGAACCCATGTCGATTGATGAAGCATACCTTGATGTGACAGAAAATAAATTAGGGATTAAGTCTGCATTGAAAATTGCCAAGCTGATTCAACTTGATATCTGGACAGAATTACATTTAACGTGTTCAGCTGGAGTTTCTTACAATAAGTTCCTCGCAAAATTAGCTAGTGATTATCAGAAGCCTCGGGGATTGACACTAGTTTTGCCTGATGATGCGCTGAGCTTTTTATCCGACTTACCAATAGAAAAATTTCATGGCGTTGGAAAAAAATCGGTTGAGAAGTTGCATGATATGGGGGTTTATAAAGGGGATGATTTGTTACTTCTGACAGAGATGCAATTGATCGACCAATTTGGTCGTTTCGGATATGACCTCTATCGCAAAGCTAGGGGGATCAGTCAATCACCAGTCAAACCAAATCGTATTCGAAAATCAATTGGTAGTGAGCGAACTTATGCTAAACTCTTATTTAGTGATGGAGACATTAAGGCTGAGATTACCAAAAATGCTAAACGCGTAGCTGATTTAATGGAAAAAAATGATAAATTAGGAAAAATAGTTATTTTGAAGGTTCGTTATTCTGATTTTACGACCTTGACCAAACGGGTTAGTTTGGAAAGACTGACTAGGGATTTTAAGCTGATTAATCTCACAGCAATTGAAATTTTTGAAAGCTTGGCTGACAATGACAGTGGTGTGCGCCTGTTAGGTGTGACCATGTCAGGATTGGCTGACAAGCAAGCTGATATTTCCTTGGAATTATAAAAAAAACGCCAATAGGCGTTTTTTTTATAATTTATTCATTTTCTTTATCATTCAGTGTTTTAGCTTTTGAAAAGGCAAAGTAATAAAGGGCTAGGAAGACAAGTTGGATGACGATTGAGAGGATAGTTGGTTGTGACAAGAGAATTGAAATCAAGTTGACGACAACTAATCCAAAACCTAATAGATAAGGTAAAATCGAAATTTCTTGGTTAGATTTGATTTTCTTTTGGTTTATAAAAGTTAGAACGATAATTGCGATTGTTAGTAGAATTGCTAATGCTGAAATGAAAATGGCAAATGGTGTCATTGCTTGTTCCATAATAGCTAATTTATCAGCAGGCATGGCTGCTTTGAATTCATCATTACCTAAAAATAGGATAATTGAGACCAAACCAATGACTGAAAAGATTGTAATAATCGTGTTAAGGACAATGATAAATATATTTAGTGTTTTAAGTGACTGACGCACCTTTTCATATGAAATCATAAAACCTCCAATTTGTATGCATTTGATAATACAAGACAAGTATAGCACAGATACTCTACTTGTCCACTATAAATTGCCTATTTTTTAAAAAAATTTTTAAAATCAGCATCAGTCAAGCCAATCAGTGGATCAATAGATAACATATTTGCTGTCGTTAAAATCGTTGGTTCTTCAGATTCTAAGGGCTTTGCAATAGTATTTTGGGCTTGTCCTAGACTGTCCGAACTGTTTTCAACTGTATCAATTTTTGCTAATTGGTCGCTTGATTCTGTTGTCAGGTCTTGGTCAAATCGTTGCACTAGGAAAGTTTTTCGTTTATCACCCTCATTTTTGATTGCATAATCAAAAGCTGAGTGCTCACCCAGTAAAATTAATTTACTCTTTGACCTTGTGACAGCTGTATAAATCAGATTCCGTTGAAGCATGCGCCCACTCTGGCGGGTGATTGGAAGAATAACCACTTGGAACTCACTCCCCTGCGACTTATGAATACTCATGGCATAGGCCAAGGTGATTTTTAACCATTCATTGCGAGGATAAGTTACTTCTGACCCATCAAAATCCATCATAATTTCATCTTGTTTGGACTCGGTGTACTTGGCTGGAATTAAATCTGTAATGTAACCAATATCACCATTAAAGACATTCAATTGGGCATCATTAACTAAGTGTAAGACTTTATCTCCCTTTCGAAAATGTATCTCATTAAAGACAAATTCTGTACCATTATCTAATGGATTGAGAAGCTCTTGCATAAGCTGATTGAGATTGTTGATGCCTGCTTGTCCTTTATACATGGGAGCAAGAATCTGAATTTCATCAGCTGGGATACCACTTTTAACAGCAGAAGCGACAATTTTTGTGACCATGGTTGGAACATGTTGAGGCATGGCATCAAAGTAAGAACGGTCTGCTTTTTTATCTCGAAAATCTACTGGCAATATGCCTTGACGCATTTGATTTGCCAAATCAACGATGGTTGAATCAGCTGATTGACGGAAAATTTTACGAAGGGCGATTTGTGGTAGACTGGTAATTTTCAAAAGATCTGCTAGAACCTGACCTGGTCCTACAGACGGTAACTGGTCACTGTCACCAACAATGATTATTTGGGTATTCGATGATATGGCACCTAATAATTGATTGGCTAACCAAGTATCAACCATAGAAAATTCATCAACAACTAATAAATCACAGTCTAAGTAGTCTTCCATGGCTTGGTAATCATTGTCACCATTTAAGCCTAAATGACGATGAATAGTGGCACTTGGTAGGCCAGTTAATTCATTCATCCGACGAGCAGCTCGACCAGTAGGCGCTGCTAGAACAATCGGTAAATCTTTTTTATTTAAATCAATGTCATTAATCCGAGCATAAGCTTCTAGAATTCCTCTGATAACGGTTGTTTTACCAGTACCTGGACCACCAGTTAAGATAAAGACCTTGCTGGTCAATGCTTGATAAATTGCGTCCTTTTGGACCTGATCATAGCTAATGGCAAATTCCTTCTCAATTGCTTGTACTTCTTTTTCAATCTTATCTTGACTGATTTGTTTCTCAAATGGGGTATCTAGTAAACGTTGAAGTTGATTTTTAATTCCCTCTTCAGCTGTAAATAGAGAGGCATCAAATATTTTAGTACCTGCATTATAAACTTTTTCATCAGAAATTAAATGACTTAATTCTTGGGCAACTTGCGCAGGATCACATTCAATTTGTCGAGAGTCTTCTAACAAATCAATAGCATAGGCTAATAAATCACGCGCCTCGATGTAGGTATCACCTTGGCTAATTGATTGTTCCAATAAACTATGTAATAGAGCAGCCCGAAACCGTTCAGGTGCAGAATCAGCTATACCGATTTCCTGAGCTAATTTATCAGACATTTTAAAGCCGATGCCTTGGATGTCTTCTACGAGTTGATAGGGATTAGTCCTAACCCGTTCGACAGCTTCTTCTTTATATTGATCGTATATTTGGAAGGCCATCCGATTAGACAATCCTAATTCTACCAGTGCAGCGATGATTTGTTCTGTTCCGTAATTGATTCTTAGCTTAGCTACAAAGGCTTCTCGGTTAGCTTTTGAAAAGCCGTTGATATCCTCTAACTTGCTAGGGTCGTCAAGAATTTTATCAATCGTATTGTCACCGTATAAAGAGACAATTCTCTCGGCGGTCTTTTTCCCAATTCCTTTAAAATGCTCACTGGAAAAGTACTTGATTAGACCAGATGAACTTGGTTTAGCTCGCTGGTAACGGCTGAGTTGCAGTTGCTGGCCATATTTGGGATGTTGGCTTAATTGCCCCCAGAAGGTATAATCTTCTCCCTCCATGATGTCAGCCATGGTTCCAGTAATGATGATTTCAAAGTCATCAAAGTCACTGTCGGTATCTTCAATCATTAGGTTTAAGATTTTAAAAAAGTTACTGCTATTTTCGAAAATGATGCGATCAACAGTCCCGGAAAAAAAGTATTCCATGTCAAATCCTTTCTAAGGAATTGTCTAATTTAAAACCTGCCTCAGGCAGGTTTCATTTTATTTTAAAAGATCAATGCGATTAAATGGCCAGAAACGGAATTTTACTTCACCAATCAGATTTTTGGCTTTGAAGGTTCCGACTTCACGGCTATCTTTAGAAACAATTCGGTCATCCCCGAGTAATAAATACTGACCTTTAGGCACGTCAATGCTAAAGGTAGCTCGGTTTTCACTATCAGCTGTAAAGGCACTTGAGTTACGGGCTAACTCTTGGAAGAGGCTACTATATGAATAGGTTTTTTGAAGACGATCTTTTTTAAAGAGGGCAATAAACTTCTTCAAATAAGATTCTTTAGTTTTTTTGCCATTGACATAAAGTGTATCATTTTTATATTCGATTTTATCTCCAGGCATTCCGATGACCCGTTTAACGATTTCTTTTTGAACACCATCTTCAGTTTCTTGAGCAACGACAATATCAAAGCGATCAATTTTTGCTTGGTTAAACACAATTAAGCGTTCGCCGTGAGATAAGGTAGGGTCCATTGAGTGTCCGTCGACCTTCACTGGTTGCCAGATAAAAATACGACTGAAGCCAAATACTAACATAAATAATGTGAAGAGACCCCATTCTTTAATAAAATTTTTCATGATACTCCTTATGGTAATTTCTTAGCTAAACTAAGAGCTTTCTTGGTATTTGCAAAATGCAATTTGGCACTAAATTCTAGTGCAGGCATGCCGTAAGCTTCAAGTAGCTTAGCAGCAACTTGGTCTGATTGTTTCCCAGCACCACTTGGCAACTGATAGCCTAATTCTGCCCCTAACTCCTTTAAATTTTCTAAAAAAAGATTACGGGCAATAATTGAACTGACAGCCACAGCTAGGAAGTCACTCTCAGCTTTCTCTTGAAAGGTCAGTACATTCGTAAATTGGTTCTTTTCCCTTTTTAAGTGCTTTTGATAATTGGCTTGACTGGTAAAGGCGTCAATCACAATTTTGTCAGCTTTGACTCCCTCTTGAAGCAATAAGAAAATGGCTTGATTATGGAGCGCGACTTTAACAGAGACAGCGTTATAAGGCTTATCTGGTCCGACCATTTGGTTATATTTTTTGGGTGACAATAGCAGAGCTTTATGAGGAATTCTAGCCTCCAACAATGGTGCAATGTGACGAATTTTGGGATCAGTTAAGTTTTTTGAGTCATCAACCCCTAATTCTTTCAGATAGGTATGATCTTCTGGGGTCACAAGACTTGCTACTACGGCGATGCCCCCAAAATAAGAGCCGTTGCCAACTTCGTCGCTGCCTATGAGGGCAAGGTTTTGATTTTTAGAGCTATCTATTCTACTAGATGAAGAATCAGGAGCTTGATAACCAAACTCCGAAGCAACCTCTAGTGTCGCAGATCCCTGGAAAACCAGTTTGCCTGATGTGTATAATAAAATGGTTACCCCTTTATACTTTGCTGAAAAGGCAACATAGGGGTTGTTATTACTAGTTTGATAGGCATTAAGACGGTTTAAAAGCTTGGCTTTTTGAAAACCGTCCATTTTCATCACAATGGTTTCCATAGGAAATATTTTAACATAATTTTGGCTGTCCAGGGTAATCAATCTTCTTACAATTTGATTAAATTTGTTATTTTACGAAAGGCTGAAATTAGGGTATAATGCTATAAAGAGGTATCCTATGAATAGTAAGAATCGTTACAAGTTCACCTTTGGTGAAAAGACATTAACATTAACGACTGATAAAGACAATCTCTTCATGGAAGAAGTCGAACGCGTTGCTACTGAAAAGTATAATGCCATTAAAGAGAAACTTCCAGAAGCAGACCCTGAAACGGTTGCAATTTTAATGGCCATTAATTCATTATCAACACAATTAAAACGTGAGATTGAAGTCGAAAAAATTGAACAAGAAATTAATCAATTGCGTCAAAGAGCTTTAGAAGGTCTACAAGAAAAAGCTTATCAAGCAGATATGGATGAGGAGTAGTTATGTTATCACTTCTCATCATTTTTATCATGCTCTGGAATTTTTATATTGGTTATAATCGTGGTATCATCTTACAAGCCTTTTATTTTGTTGGCATCTTAACTTCATTATTTGTGGCAAGTCAGCATTATCTTGATTTAGCCAAAAAAATTGCACTCTGGGTGCCTTATTCAAGTCCGACTGAAGGTGCAAAGATGCTTTTTTTCAAGGATATCAATATCTTTGAACTAAGCAAAGTCTATTATGCAGGGATTGCTTTCTTTGTAATTTTTCTAGCAACCTATGCCGCCGTCCGTTTAATTGGTATCTTAACCCATTTTTTCCCAATTGATTACTATGATAATCAAAAGGCAAATATTGCCAGTGGAATCATTGCCAGTCTGGTTATTGTCTTAGTTTTTTCCATAGGGTTAAGCATTTTAGCAACTGTACCAATGGAAAGTATTCAAACGCAACTACATAATCATTTCTTAACACGCTTATTAATTGAGCATTGTCCACCAGTGACAACAATGATTCGCAATTTATGGATTACAAAAGTCTTATAAGAT